>JAJPJY010000067.1 GCA_021323995.1 bacterium
GTCCCTTTACGAGTTCGTATACGCTTATGAACAGATAGAACGCGAACGTTCGGCGAGGTTTGGCGTTACGACTGACCGGAAAGTGCAGTTCGAGTTGCTACTTAGAGAAGCTCTCAAAGACGACGAAGTAGTTGACCTTGCACAAGACGGCGCGAGTCTTAACCTGCTCGTGGGTAACATCCTTGGCGAGGATAGCTTGTCCGCCCGATTTCCTATCCTTGATAGGTGACTAAGAATGAAGTGCAACGATGTAAAAACATTCTTCTCGCAGGTATCCGGAAAGTCATTGCCAGTGCAGGCTCAACTAGTCGATCTGAACTATCTTTCCACTAACGGCTTCGTTACGCTAATGCAGAAACCCGACTATGACAAGACAGTCACCGACGTTTCCACATTGACACAGAAGAACATGGATTTGCAGAACGAGATCATGCAAGAGAGGAGTGCAGAAATCGCTCTAGCAGCAGAGGAGAGGAAAACTCACTCGATTTTCTTTCACTTCGAGGGCAGAGACAAGAAAGAAGCTGATCTTCAGAATCTATCAACCGAAAGGGACACAGTAACCAGAGAGAGGACGGAAATCGCATCGAGGGACTCGGAAATAGGCCAGCTCATCCAGAAGAAATCAATGATTGATAGGATGGTACCGCTCGATGGCCAGTATGTCTCACTGACGGGTCTCGGCGTGGTTACCCTGAACGATCTAAACGTAAGGAACTACAGAGTTTCCGACACCGATTTTTCGCAGTTTGTTGGCGAGAGCCGGGAGACGTCGACCCAATTGCAGTCGATAGCGGGAAGAAGCGGCGCTTACGAGTCGAGTCTAGTGAGAGGATTTCAGAAGGCGGATGTCTCCCAGCTCTGGAGCGTATCTATAGGACTCGCAAAGCTTCAAGGCGACCCGAATCAGATTGCTCAACGGTTCTTTCTCGCTCTCAACGTTCTCCAGCATTCCAAGTCCACACTGGACAATAAGATGATGGCCGCTGAGATCATGACAGCGATCAGGAGGGACCCAGCGTCCGTCGACAACTCTGATCTTCAAGGTCTCGAAAAGACTCTCTCTAGTCTTGATCACGATGTAAGACACCACGCGAAAGTTCCAAAACAGCTCTCCGCTGGGGTCGCTGCAATGATGTTGTTCGGGCGGAGATACGATGGCACATATCCGACCGACAGACTTGTACAGTTTTCCAAAATTACCAAGTCAGCCGAATCGGCCGCGATACTATCCATAGTCACAACTCCACCAGACCAGCTAGCTGCAAAGTTCCAGTCGTACAGGTACTTGTTCAGCTCATGGGGATTTCAACTATCGGAGGACAGCGAGCTTTCCTCCGCCTTCCTGTCAATCTCCGATTTCGGACCAGATGACGTCAGGGCTAAAATGAGCATACTGATATCCTCTCTCAAGACTTATCTCGCATATCCTCTCGTAGCCGCGGCGATCCTCACTTCGATACCAACGTTTGAGGCAAACGAGACCCTTGATCTCTTGGAGAAAGCATACTCAATCCTAGGTACTGTCGCTGTGGGGCTGCAGCGCTCTGAACTGTTGAGCCTCGCGGTCAGAATGATCCACGGAATCAACAACGAACTTGTCAAGAAACTGGATCCAACTGCGAAGATCGCGAACACTCCCGTGCAATTCACACATGTCCCATCACTAATCTTCTTCCCACTCTACGCACCTCTGATCCTCGCCCACTCAACCTACTATTCGACGTTTAGCGCGATTGGAGGTGCGCATCCCGCCCATGTCCACGGATTTGGAGGAGGCTTCGGAGGTTAATGATCAAGAAACTGCTGTTTCTTGCGCTAATCCTTTCACTATCCTTCACGCTCCTCCCAGGTCACGCTGTCCAAGGCTACACTCCTCATCAAAGAGACTACTTCAACTATTACGATATCATCAATCTCAATAACGGCACTGGCGGGTATTACGGGTACACCGAGCACGAGACAGTTAACGGAATCGAACGAATGAATCAGGTGTTCGTAAATGGGACCATAGCCTCCAACTACACCTATACTTGGAACTGGAGCAATAATCTAGGCTCAAACCAAAACGGAAAGTCTGCAGGCAATTTCACGTGGTCCTCGACCACTTTCCATTACGTTAAAGGGACCGACAACCAAACAGGATACTCAAACCCTTACGTCTGGTTCTACATGGATAATACGACCCAGCAGGGCGGCACTTTCTACCTTCTGAACACTCAGATGACAGTCACATCTACGAACTATACCTATGGACTAGTGGGGTACGGGAACGTTAAGGCACTTCGCGCTCAAGGAAGCGGCGGATATCAACGAAACTATGGCGGAATATTCAACGCCGCTTACACCTATACCACGTACTCTGACCCGTCAACAGGATACATCATAGGATACGACTACGTCGAGCAGGACACGAATTCGACTTCTAGCTTCACATGGGGAGAAGCCCTCTACGTGACTGCAACCAGCTATCCCTTAACAGCAGCCCCGTCCACACCATCAACGAATCCCGGTTTTTCGATACCTCTCTTCTTGGTTCTAGGACTCGTCTTTCTGTTCATCTTCTTTATCATTGTCGTGATCGTTGCAGTTGCATTGTCAAGAAGGAGGCGTCTGCCCAAGCATCAGCAACAGTTTCCACCCACGGGGCAGTATTATCGTCCTCCGCCGGGTCCACCCCCACAAATCGATCTGACCCCCAAGCAGCCGCCGGTCGAGCAGATCGTTATCAAAGAAATCGTGAAGGTGAAGTGCAAGTACTGTGGAGCGCTTATCGACGGGACGGTTCAAGCATGCCCGTTCTGCGGAGCGCCTAGAACATAGTTCCTACCAGCGCGACATTCTCATCTTTTCTTTCGGGTCCTTCCTGAAATATTGAAAGATCTGACCAGATGCGCTCATTCCCCCCTTTATTGCGATCCTCGAAGACCAAGGACTCTCGCGGGAAATTTCAGAGAATGCAGAACGCGCATGCTTAGCTTTAAGCCAGATAAGACGCGCAAAGAGTATGTCCTCACCGATTCCCATTCTTCTGAATTGGGGCCTGACGAAGAGAGAGTGGAGCCTACCCGCCCCGCTTACGATTGATAGCCAACCCAATCCCGCAATTTCACCGTTCAACCGGACCATGAAGCACTTTTCTCCCTCATCCAGCGCGACTTTCACCCAACGCTTGTTAATTCCCGGATGTGTCGAAACCATGAACTGTTCCAGTTGATCAACGTCCACTTCATCCGATAGGGACATTTCATGCGCAAATTTGTGATTGACGTCATTACTTTTGAGGTCTAACGTGTAGATGTCATAGACTTCGGATTCGTGTTCTGTCATCATCTCCGAGAAAACATAGTTAAACGGTTTCAGCTGGTAAAAGCGGTCAAATGCTTGTCTTGATCGCGTGAAAATTGCTCCCGTCTTTTCATCGTCATCGTAAATGAATAGGCCTGAGACGATGCCGTCGGACGTTCTCGACAGATAAGCGTCGCCGCCGATCTCGATGGTTTCTCTAATGTAGAATGGAAAATATGATTGAAAGAATGAAAAGTCTTCGGGGATATCGAAGTCTAGATCCGACGTATTCCTTATTTTGTAAATCTCAATTTGGCCCGATCCGTGATTTTTCAAGGGATAGCCTCGATTCTCATGCCCTTCATTTGATGCAATAATTCCTCGCCTCGTTTATAGGCGGTTAGCTGCCTGGAAACGACTACTCCTCTGTGTCAGCTCGTTCGACTAGCAGGAGAAGTCTTGGGCTGCGCTCTGGTTGTTGGAAGAGAATGAGTTCGTAGAGGGTATGCAGGTGAATGTTCCTGTTGAGTTGGACCATTGAATTGAGACGGAGTACGTGTCTCCGATTGGGAGGTTGACCAGATACTTGGCTGTGATCACGGCTGATGTCAGGTTTCCAAAAGTTGTGCTGCTGAACGTGATCAGGTTAGGGGTCCCATGGTACGTGGTACTCAGCGGGCTGTTCAAAGTGACATTTCCGTTAAGAGTTGTATAATCGGCGGCCACGGGGAACGAGAACCCGATTACGCCGCCCACAACCAGCCCAATGAGAAGGGCGGCAATGATTGCGACGATATATTTTGCGTGACCGTGGGGCCGATTCGGGCCAGGTATGCTCATCCCACTCTGAGATGTCGAGTAGTTCGGAGAGTAAGTCGGTGCCGGAGTTGCTGGCGTTCCGTAGCTCGGTTGGAGGTTCGTGCCACAAGTTGGACAGTATTGGACTCCCGTGGGGACATCTCTGCCACACACTGGACAATTAGGCATGATGTGGGTCCCGGGCCCTTACTATTTCATCTTATTCCTAGATAGGCTAGTTCCAGCTGATCATGTCAGATTCAAGATTTGATGCTAGAGCTTCGCGTACCAGAGATAGCATATCATTCCGAGGGCTGCGAAGGCCAGTGACGGGACAGTGAGGATGGCGATCGAGTTGAGGGCCGATCCAGGACCGGGTAATGATCTAAAAGCGTTCATCGCCCATGTCATCGGGTTTGTCTCTACTATTGGCTGAACTACTGCGGGAAACACGGACGCGTCGTAGAATATCGTGCTAAGAAACGAGAGGTAGAGCTGAATTGCGCTTCGCACCGTCGCGAAGACTTCGATTGAAGATGCGAACGCAGATACTGCCATTGAGAGGCCAACAATTCCGAGCGAGAAGAGCCCCACAATCAAGTAGGCTTCGATCAGCAGCGGGCTAAACAGTATACCGTACAAGTACGCGATGACGAGCGTGCCTGGAAATGTTGCAATGACGCTGCGAACAACTCCTCCAGCAATCCTCGAAGCCGCGAACAGTCGACGCGGAACTGGGAGGGTGAAGAGATACGAGGCCAAGTCTTTGATGTACTTCTCTCTCCAGACGTCTCTTCCAGACTGGAAGGCAGCAACCATTGCTGTGATGAAGTTGGAGCCGGGAGCGATTCTGAGGAAGTAGCTTGAGCTGATCAGGTTGCTGAAAGTGGCCGCGGTGACGAATAGGTCGACGCAGAAGTTGGCGAACATTATCCCGACCAGGAACGAATCTGAGAAGAGGATCCTGATGTCTCGCTCAACAACTCGAACCACAAGGCCTGCTGAGCTCAACCATACACCCCTCCCTCCAACCGCCGGAAGTAGATAGTCGCTCCCAAGACGAGGAAGATGGCAACAAACGCCAATAGGCCGGCGAGGCTTGTCGCATTGAGGCTTGTCCCGATCAACGCGTCATGAACGCTTATCGAAGCGAAAGTGACTGGCGAATAGGGAGCGATCAGCCGGACATAGTTCGGTAGATAGGTCAGAGGGTAGAGCGCTACGCTTATCCTGGTCACGGCCAAGTCGAGCAGTGCTAGCGTTACGTCGAACCTGTTGGCACTTCTTACGGTGACGGCCATAGTAATTGAGAGTCCAGTCACGCCAAACGCAAGGAGAAACAGATCGAGAACGGCTGCTAGGATCGAGAGCGGGTTTGCAAAGTGCTCGAGAACGGCGACGATTACGAACATTGGAATGATGTAGATCATTGAGCGTATCGCCCCGCCGAGAGCCCGGCCAATTATGAACTGGCGGCGGGACACGGGCAGGGTCAAGAGATAGTCAAGCAGTCCCTCTTCTGCTTCCTCGAAGATGTCATATCCAATGATGAAGGAGATCGACGCTACCATCGCGACTACGCTGCCGACCGCGTAGTATTGGAAGAAGTTGGGGTAGACCACCATTCCACTAATGAAATATGCGAAGACGAACAGCTGGATTACGAATGCCATGCTACGCGAAATGATTATCCAAGGAGTCCGGAACAACGTGAGGATGTCCCGGCGCGCCATCTCCCAGACGAGACCGGACGTTGAGACTTGGCCCGTCGGGTCACTCGAGGTTTTGGCCAGTATAGTTGAGGAAGACATCTTCTAGAGTGACCTCCTTAAGATGAACACTTTGGATCTTGATTCCGCCTGTGGTTAGGGTCTCCACGATCTTCGGCAGCAATAGTCTTCCCGAGCTTAGATAGACCGAGACTTTGTTCTCGTTCTGTGTAACGTCCTGGACCTCGCCAAATTGCGTCAGCAATCCTCGGGGAAACTCTTGCCCGTCGTCGACGGTTAGCTCCAATACCTCTCCTCCTTTTGTCCGTCCTTTCAACACCTCAGGCGTATCGATCGCGACTAGTTTGCCCCGATTAACGATCGCGACTCGTTCTGAGAGTCTCTCAGCTTCATCCATCATGTTAGTCGCGACAATTACTGTAGACCCTTGGTCTCTCAGCTCCCGGATCATTTTCCACATTAAGAGCCGGCTAGGAACGTCCAAAAAGGCGGTCGGTTCGTCAAAGACCGCTATCTTAGGCCGCTGGGCGAGTACTTTGCAGTCCTCCACTTTCTTCCGCATTCCGCCGCTCATTAGCCATGTTCGCTTTTTTCTTGCGTCCCAGAGATCGACGGCTCGGAGCACCTGCTCTACGCGCTCGGCTCTCTCTTCCTTGTCCAGAACTGTGGTCATTTTGAGATGCCAGTTCAGCACGTCGAAGGCGCCTAGTATTCCGTCGACCCGAGCGTCCTGGAAAGCGATGCCTATCAGTTTTCTAACGTTATTGGGGTGCTTGATCACGTCGAATCCGTCTACGGAGATGGACCCGCTCGTCGGGCGGTACACTGTTCCCATCATGAGCATCAGAGTCGTCTTGCCCGCGCCGTTCGGACCCAATAATCCGAGAATCTCCTTATCCCGAACGTCCAGTGAGAAGTCTTTGACCGCGTCGAGCGTGCCGAATCGCTTACCTGTTTTGTCGAAACTGATCAAATTCGTGCTTCGCTCCGGGGCGGATACTGTTTCACAGTCTGAGGGATCGCCTGAATTCTACTGCCTGATCAAGTGCCGGAATATACCGAGATAAAAACCCGATTAGTTCCGGGAAGAGGAAGTAATCACTTCCTTCCCATCTACGGGCTCATAATGTCATAGTATAATCGTCGGTTTGTCTTCCCTTTGTTCTCCAGCTTCAACAACTGAATTTTGCCGATCTCTTTCAAGTGTGCCACGTGGAGTCCGCCATCGGCTTGCTTGTCTATGCCCACGATCTCAACGATGCGAAGCTTCATGTCGGCTGGGGGAGTGGCCTCAGCTAGCTTGACCATTTCTGGCAGCTTCAAAGCCTCCTCTCGGTCAAGGAAGTAGGTCTTGACCTGTGCATCGTTATTGATGAGATTGTTAGCCTCATCTACGAACGTCTCTATCTGTGACCGGTCAAAGGCTTCGAGGTTGAAATCCATCCTGGATCTATCTACATCGATCTGGTTTCCAGTAATTCGACAATTTGCCCGCGTGTAGAACAGCGCACTGAGCAGATGGCCAGCGGTATGCATGCGCATCAACCGGTGTCGCCGATCCCAATCTACTCTCCCGGCAAGCCTCTGACCCAGTTGGAGTGATGGTGAAGAGTCTAGCGTGTGCAGTATCCTATCGCCTTCTTTGACTGTCTCGATGACTTTGTGCTCGCCGAGGATACCTGTATCGGAGGAAACTCCGCCTCCTCTAGGATAGAATAGTGTCTGGTCAAGCTCTACCTTAGGGCCATCGACGGAGACGATGGTTCCCGTGAACTCTTGCGAGTAGGGCTGTTCCCAGTATAGCTTATTCGTCAATCACATTTCACTGACGTAAGAACTCTCAGCGAGTCTGGGTCTTTGCTAGAAGAGGACTAGGGGTCTTCTTCAAATCTTCATAGACGCGTTGAGCCTCTCTCACACTAGCACCCTTGTGAACGATTTCACGAATAGTCTGAATCATCGCGACCGGGTGGTCAGACTGCCATATGTTCCTGCCCATGTCCACGCCTACAGCTCCTTCGCCGACGGCTTCATGTGCGAGCTCGAACGCGTCGAGCTCGGTCTCAAGCTTCGGCCCCCCAGCTACTACCAACGGAACCGGGCATCCCTTGACAACTTTCGAGAAGTCTTCACAATAGTATGTCTTGACGAAGTGTGCCCCCATTTCTGCCGCGATGCGACATGATAGTCCAAGGTATCTGGCGTCTCTCTTCTCAAGCTCCTTTCCGACGGCGGTCACCGCCAATACTGGAACACCGTAATCCTCTCCCAGATTCACTAGCTTTCCTAGATCCTTCAGGGTCTGATGCTCGTGCTGGGTCCCGACGAAAATCGACAGCGCTACTGCCGTAGCGTTGAGTCGGATAGCGTCCTGAAACGATGTGGTAATCGTCTCGTTGGTCAATGATTCGCCGACGATGCTGGCTCCACCGGAGACTCGCAACACAATAGGAGTGCTTTTTTTCGGATCGACCGATGTTCGGAGTACTCCTCGAGTGCACATGATAGCGTCGGAGTAAGGCAGTAATGGTTCGATTGTTTTGCGCGGTTCTTCCAGCTTGTGTGTGGGACCCATGAAGTAGCCATGGTCCACGGCTAACATGACTGTATGACCTGTCTCAGGCTTGATTATCCGCGACAGTCGGTTTTGGAGCCCCCAATCCAACTTGCTAACCTCGCGATCAGGACGCTGTTTGTCGGAATATTATTGTTTCCACGGGGGAAAGTGCACTCACGCAGTCTCGAATTGTTAACTTTGGGCTGCGACGGTGTCTGGAGGGCAAATGGTCTCGCCAAAAGTTACAACAGCCCTATATCATGTGTAGATTTCGTCTCCAACAATCTCAATAAAAGGGCGATTAGGAGACTCGAATGATCAGGCAGGGCTGGCCCTATTTCGAAGGATGGCCGTTTCAGGAGAGATGGGTCCAGCTTGATGGGCTAGGGATACACTATGTTGACGAGGGTTATGGTAGCCGGGCTGTTGTGATGATCCATGGTAACCCTGCTTGGTCCTACATGTGGAGGAAGCTCATTCCTTCCGTTTCAGCAACGCACCGTGCGCTTGCGCTGGACCTGATGGGCTTCGGGAAGTCTGACAAGCCTAATCCTCTGCTCCATGATTTTCCACATCATGCTCGGATAGTCTCCGGATTCATTCAGTCGCTAGGTCTGAGAAACATCGTCTTGATAGTTCATGACTGGGGCGCTCCTTTCGCCATGCAGTATGTTGTACGCAACCCGAGCAACGTTTCGGGTCTGATTATAATGAACACCTTTCTCACGACTGACTTTCGCATCCCGCCAAATGTGGCTGCAAAGATTACTCCTGCGATCATCAAAGAATCAGCTGTTCATCCCGAGAATATTACTGAGGAGACGATGCAAGCCTATTGGGCGCCTTTCCCTGATGATGAGTCGAAACAGGTCTACCAGTCGTTTGCCCGAATGTTCCCTGACTCGCCTTTCCATCCGAGCTTTAAGCCGTTAAAAGAGATCGAACAGGGTGTAACACGCCTATCGATTCCAACACTTCTACTCTGGGGTACTGCTAAAGCGGGGGCGACCTATGCCGAGAAAATATCCAAAATGATCCCCGATGCAAGACTATCCAGTCTGAACGCGGGGCACTTTGTTCCTGAGGATGATCCGGACAATGTTGAGAAGCAAGTCCTCGAGTTCCTCAGCAACCACAACCTATAGCCTGTCATGGGTGAAAGAATAAATTAAAAGCCACGTATTATGGGTGGCAGAATCGGTGTCCCATGAAAGCTGATCCGCTTCCGATAGAGGGAATCGACTACGTCGAATTGTACGTTGGAAACGCGAAACAGTCAAGCTACTTCTACCAGAATGGCTTCGGATTCGCTCCTGTCGCCTATAGCGGGCCGGAGACAGGCGTAAAAGACAAGATCTCCTATCTCATGCAGCAAGGCGACATCCGCCTCCTCATTACTTCCGCCCTCGTGCCGGATCATCCAATATCCCGATTCGTGCTAACCCACGGTGATGGAGTGGCCGATATCGCTCTCCGGGTGAAAGATGTCGATTGGACCTACAAGGAGGCCGTTAGACGAGGGGCAAACGGAATACGGAATCCGACGATTCTGAAAGACGATCACGGATACCTGAAAGGCTCCGCGATCTCTGCATATGGTGATACTGTTCACACGTTTATCGAACGAGACCAGTACAGAGGAGTATTCGCTCCTAGTTTCGTCCCGATCAAAGGCAAAGCAGAGCCGGTGGGCCTACACAAAGTAGACCACGTAGTCGCGAACGTCGAAGAGGGCAAGATGGAGTATTGGGTCGAGTTTTACGGCAAAGTCTTCGGCTTCAGCCAGCTCATCAGCTTCGACGACAAAGACATCAGCACTGAATACTCCGCGCTACGATCAAAGGTCGTCCACAATCCAACCAGCACAGTAAAGTTCCCCATCAACGAACCAGCGCCAGGGCGAAAGAAATCCCAGATCCAGGAATATCTCGACTACTTCAAAGGTGCCGGAGTCCAACACTTGGCCATTGCAACAGACGATCTCGTCTCCACCGTCGAGCATCTTAAGCAGAGAGGGATAGAATTCCTCAACACTCCAGACAGCTACTACGAAGGACTCGGCAAGAGAGTAAGCGGGATGACTGAGAAGATTGAAGATTTGAAGAAGCTACGGATTCTAGTCGACAGGGACGAGAAGGGCTACATGCTACAGATTTTCACAAAGCCCTTACAAGACAGGCCGACACTCTTCTTCGAAATCATACAGAGGAAGGGTAGCGAGTCTTTCGGAAAAGGAAATTTCAAAGCGCTCTTCGAGTCGATCGAACTCGAACAAGCCAAACGTGGCAACCTATAGCAACGCATGAAACTGGTCACGTACAGCGAACCAAAAAGCCAATCTAATAACCGGCCAGGACTACTCTGGGGCAGCTGGATCCTTGATCTTCAAGACATTCCAAACGTAGCCAGCCGTCTAGACATAAAGATTCCAAAACGACTCACCAAGCTATCGAGCGTCCAATCTACACTCGAACTCGTCATCAGCGGATCCAAAGGTTTTGATGCTCTCCACGACTTGTCTTGGCGAATTTTCAATCGGCTAGATCCAGAGAAAATACCACGGGCCTTCAAGAACCTCGGTGACGTCAAACTGCGTGCCCCGGTTCCGCGTCCCGCGCTTGTGAGGGACTTTTACGCGTTCGAGGATCATGTGAAGGCAGCAAGAGCGAGGAGAGGTCTGCAGATGCCGCAGGAATGGTACGAGTTTCCTGCATTCTACTACTCGAATCCCGGCAGAGTCTACGGCCCTGACGAGCCAGTCCCACGCCCCGCCTACACGGAGGCGTTGGACTATGAGCTAGAAATTGCCTGCATACTCGGGAAGACCGGAACCGACATTCGAGAAGAGCAAGCTGAGGATTTCATTGCAGGCTACACTATAATGAACGACTGGAGCGCTCGGGACATCCAAGAGAAGGAGATGAAGATCGGCCTGGGTCCAGCTAAGGCGAAAGACTTCGCGACCTCAATGGGACCATGGATAGTAACACCAGACGAGCTGCAAGACAGGAGATTCGGAAAGGGACGGTTCGACCTCACTATGAGTGCACGAGTCAACGGAAGACAATTGTCGAATGGAAATATGAAAAGCATCCACTGGACCTTCTCGCAAATGATTGCACGCGCCTCACAATCAGTCGAAGTACACGCGGGAGACATTTTCGGATCCGGAACTGTTGGGACTGGGTCAATCCTAGAATTAGGGCCGAATGTGCACCGATGGCTCGTTCCTGGGGACGTTGTGGAATTGAAAATCGAACGGTTAGGAACGCTGAGAAATAGCATTATAGAGACCTCGAAACCAAACTGAGAACCGATGCCAAGCTACCTTCGCCTCGGACAGCTTCCTCCAAAGAGGCACACGCAGTTCAGGAAACCGGATGGATCCCTCTATCACGAGGAGATTTTCGGGACAGAGGCATTCTCAGGAGTGTATTCCACTCTCTATCACGAGCACGCCCCGACAGGCGTATCGAAGATTACGAAATTAGTAGATCTCGGCGTAAAAGAGTGGAGACCCGATACACACCGCCATCATCATATCAAGACAAAGAATCTTGAACTTGCTCAAGACGTGGTCGAAGGACGCCAGCCCCTGTTCTACAATAATGACGTCTTCATTTCCTCAGTCCGTCCTAAACAGTCGATGAGCTCGTTTTTCAGAAATGCGCAGGGAGACGAACTCTACTTTGTTCACGAAGGAAAAGGAACGCTAGAATCTGTATTCGGCCTCCTTCCATTTCACGAGGGAGACTTCATTGTCGTCCCGAGAGGAACAACTTATCGCATCATCCACGACTCGAAGGAGAGCAGATTCATCATCGTCGAATCTGCGGGTCCTATAGAAGTACCGCAGCGCTATAGGAACGGCTACGGCCAACTGGTTGAGCTTGCTCCCTTTTCAGACAGGGACTTTCGAACTCCTGAGAAGCTAGTAACCCACAAGGACGCTGGGGAACACGAGGTTCTCATGAAGATCGAGAATGCTCTCATGTCATACGTCTTCAACTTTCATCCACTCGACGTAGTCGGTTGGGACGGCTACCTGTATCCTTGGATATTCAATATCAATGACTTCGAGCCTCTAACCGGCAGAGTGCACCAACCACCGCCGATTCATCAGACGTTCGAGGCACCGGGGTTTGATGTGCTTTCATTTGTACCTCGAAAACTCGACTACCATCCGCTCGCCATACCGGTTCCCTACAATCACAGCAACATTGACAGCGACGAAATACTGTACTATGTGAGCGGAGACTTTGGAAGCCGTCGAGGCGTGGAAATCGGGTCGTATACTCTGCACCGAAGAGGAATACACCACGGCCCCCAACCCGGCACGATTGAGGCTAGCCTAGGAAAGGATTCGACCAACGAGATGGCAATAATGGTTGAGACTAAGCATCCGCTGAAAGTGACGAACAACGCGGAGAGACTGGACGATCCAAACTATCCCTTCAGCTGGATCCCAGCGGTCGCGAAATAATCAGCAACTGTCCATCCTGTCGAGAGATTGTCCTCAACAGACGCCGAAATCACAACTGGCGAGTACACTTATCTCCCCATCGAACGGGTCCACTTCGGAAACGGTAGCATAGGCAAGCTCCAAGTTGAACTTAACAGGGTAGAATCGCACAAGCCGTTCGTAATAACGGGAAATACAATTGCGACCAAGACAGATCTTCTCAAACGTCTCGAACGAGCAACTGGTCAAGCATTCGCCGGAGTTTTCTCGGGTATCAGCCAGCATGCTCCCGAGGGCAAGATTAGGTTAGCGGCCAAAGCGGCTAGAGACGCGAATGCCGATTCGCTCATCAGCTTAGGCGGAGGAAGCCCGATCGACTCAACAAAGATTGTCGTCAAAGAGATCTCAGAAAACTTTGATCACCCACCTCTTCCCCACTTTGCGGTTCCTACCACTCTCTCTGCAGCGGAGTTCTCTCATGCGGCTGGAATGACTGATGAGATGTTGCGGCGGAAGACCGGATTCCGAGACGTTCGAATGGTCCCGAAGGTGATCTTTCTGGATCCGGAGCTGACACTTCCGACACCAGGATGGCTGTGGGCATCAACAGGAATCAGAAGCGTTGATCATGCGGTTGAAGCCGTTCTCTCTCGAAAACATCAACCGTTCGTCGACGCTCTCGCCCTCGAAGCGATTCGAAAACTATTCAGGAATCTCAAGAAGTCAATCAAGGATCCGATAGATATACAGTCCAGGCTTTCATGTCAGATCGCAGCGTGGATGTCAGACGCGGGTGCGTTGAGCGTCGGGACAGGCATCAGCCACAGCATCGGCAGAGTGATCGGCGCGACTTGGAACATCCCTCACGGCATCACATCCTGCCTCACACTTGCTGAAGTGATGCGAACTGAGGTGAAGAGGTACCCTCAGGGGCTCATATCCATTGCGGCTGCTGAAGGTAAGACCATCAAGGGTTCTGTGGAAAAGGCCGCGCTGTCAGCGGCAGATGGGGTTACTGAACTCGTGGATGAGCTAGGGCTCTCGAAGAGACTCAGAGACTATGGAATCAAGAGAGACGATTTTCCTTACATTGCCAGAGAAGCAGGCAGTCCAGAACAGACCATGGAGGTTGTGCAGATCCTAGAAAAGATCTGGTAAAGCATTAACGATGAAACATTATCGAGACCAATTCGACCGGAAACTGGTACCTACGGGCCCGCGTGAGGTTTGAGGACAAGTGCCAAGGCTAGCTGAACGTCTGTTCTATCGGATAGCCAAGCGTTGGATTGCGGGATACACTATCGAAGACGCGGTAAAGGCGGCGCATGACGCTAACAATAGGAACCTTTCGGTGATCTTGAATCGTCTCGGGGAACACACGCCGGACAGGAAACTGATCCAGGAATATACTGAGGAATATTTGCGACTCATAGATGTCATCCATGCTGAGAAGATTCAGGGCACCATATCGGTCAAGCCCTCCCAGGTGGGACTAGCTCTAGATGCACCATTGTTCAAGAATCTGATTCTCAGGATACTAGATCGGGCAGAAGACGAAGGACTCTTTCTATGGATCGACATGGAAAACTCTCCATATACTGATGCTACAGTCGAGACTTACCGGGAACTCCTGCAGTCCCACAAGTCAGTCGGAATGTGTCTTCAAGCCAATATGAAAAGAACGGAAAACGACCTCAAGGATCTCCTCGGCAGAGGCGGCAAACTACGGCTGGTCAAGGGAGCCTACCCTGAGACTAGCGGAGTCGCATTCAAGCGGCGGAGCGAAGTTGATGCGAACTATGTCCAACTAATGACTATCTTATTTCAGCAAGACAATTTCTTCGCCATTGGAACGCACGACGACAAACTGATCAACACGGCCAAACAGCTAAGCCGTGATCACAAAGCAGACTTCGAGTTTCAACTGCTGAAGGGAATAAGAGACGATCTTAAGCCAGATCTGATCAAGGACGGTTTCAGGGTCAGCGAGTACATTCCCTATGGGCCAGAATGGTACAATTATAGCAAGAGAAGGTTGAGAGAGCGAAAGAGGAACATCCTCCTGTTCGTCCGCTCAGTTACAGGATAATGCTCGCAGCAGTCTAGGATAGAGCTTATCTAAGCTAAACGAGATTTCGCCTACAACAATAGAAACAGAAAGAACCCCTGAAGGCATTAGCACCCGTTGGACAAACCCACAAAGAGGATCATCAGTGATGTGCTCGTACTCTTCCTCCTGCTTTTCTTCACCCTCCTTGGCTATTTGGTCTACTCTGAGCCAGCGGTCCTACTGGCCGGGGGTCTGGCAATCACGGTATGGGTTGCCGCCGACATCATACTCTTCCGCAAGCCATAGGGCTAGCGTGCGAGGGACCGGGCGCGTCTCCGGCGAAGCCGTCTTTCTCTTCTCTGGTCTTCTCCGGTAAATCTCCGGCCTATGCTTGACATGAACCAACGCACCTCGCCAGCGTAGGTCCTTCTGGGGCCTTTGATGTGACGATTAGCCAGTATTGCGAAGAGTAGTCCGGTCCAGCCGACGATGGCAAGATAGACCGGTTCAGAGTTGCTACTTGCGAGTGTCGGGACGGCGAGTAACAGATCAGCGAAACCGAAGGTGGCCCCAATGCCGACGAGTTCCTTACCGGAGCGGAGATGGTTCTTGTAGCACAGGAGGCCACCAACGAAGATTGAGATCCCTCCAAATTCTACCAGGAGCGACAACGCTCCCGCCAGAAATGAGAATGGCCTGAGTCCTGCAGTCGAGAGCTCTGCGAACAGGGTTGCCCAGCCGTTTACAGATTGAATAGGATAGAACTGAGGGATGAGCAATCTTGTGACGGTGATCATAACTCCCGCGATCATTGCAAGTGCGCTGGAGTATCGGTTGTCTATGTTTACAATAGCCACTAGACAATCTCCTCAGGTCTTCTGGTCGTGTATCATGTCGATAGCGACGATGAGGCTATCCTAGTAGAAAAATCGTGCTATTGATCAAGTCTGATTTTGAGCTTGAACAGTCGAATATTATCAGTGGAGAGTATCGACTCAAGATTCTCTCTGAGCCCATTCAGTTTTAGCAGTTCGATTCCTGTTCCGTCTCCTGCCTTCGCCCTGGCTCTCTTGAGGACCGAGAGGCAAATTTCTGGTTCGTTCTTTTGATAATGTACAAAGGCGGCTGCCGTGAGAATCAAACACTGAAGCGCGTCTCGTTCTGCTCCCTTGGACGCACTCCAGATTTGCTCCAGGACCTCGTGGGACTCCCAGTAGCGTTCTTCATTGAAGAGATCGACACCCTCTTTCAAAGCGTCCTCCCTGTCTATGGGCGCGGGCGGTCTATCGAGAAGCTTCGTGCTAAGTATCTCGAATCCTTCCTCTCGCAGTCGTCTCTGTCTTTCCCCAAGCTCATCTGAGTTATTTGCGAAGACGTTGAACTCTAGCGCATCTGTGCTTATTCGAAAGTGGCTTGCGCTCTCTTTCGAGCCAAGAGTCGTCCGAATCATCTCGGAGACCTGAAGAAGGTCGCGTGGGGAGGCTCGTTTCTTGTTGGCCAGTCTGAAGAGATATCTTGCCGACTGGGTCTACCTCATCAGTCTTTTACGCGAATCCTTGTTCTCGTAATATTCTGATTCTAAGGAGGTCTTCCCCAGTAAGAGAGGGTATGTCGGATGCTTGCAAGTCTTCCTCTATTTGCTGGGTCGACTTCGCCCCGGGTATTACAGTGGATACTTCTTTGTGGTCGAGGATGAACCGCAGCGAGGCTTGGGCCAGTGTCCGCGATTTTGTCTCCAAGATTTTCAGCTGGTGGGCGGCCTTGATTAGAGCGTGGAAGTAGTCTCTAGGAAAGTTGAATCTGATATCTCCCTTCGGAAAGGCTGAATCAGCGTTAAACTTGCCTGTCAGGAATCCATTGGACAATGGTTCTCTGGCTATAATGCCAACATTGTTGGCGACGGCGATCTGAAAGAGCTTGTTCCTTGCCTCTTGGCGCAGGATGTTGAATACTACCTGAATTGCTGCGGGGCGTCCGTTCTTCATCGCGAGGAGTCCTTCCTCTGGATCATGAATTGAAACTCCATAGTGACGGATTTTTCCAGACTCGACGAGTCTTTCTAGGCCCTCGAAGATCTTGCCGCTCCTCAACAGTTGGATAGGAGGGTTGTGCAGCTGGTACAGGTCGACATAGTTGGTCTGTAATCTCTCGCAGCTCTTGTCCACTGCGAAGGACAGATAGTCGGGTCCAAAGCTCATCCTTGGAGGGTCATGATAGAAGTCCGCGCCAACCTTCGTGGCGATAATCACATCGTCCCTGCATCCTTTCAACGCTTGGCCGATGAGGTCTTCGCTGTGACCATGTCCGTAAGCGTCTGCAGTGTCGAAGAAGTTGCATCCTAGCTCTAGCGCCTTCTCGACGGCCTCTAGCGACGTCTTATCATCGGTGGGACCGTAACTGTTTCCATAGGCATTGCCGCCGATTCCCCATGCTCCGAATCCGACCTCGCTCACTTTGAGGCCGGTCTTGCCAAGAGTGCGATACTTCATCTCATACCGGCTTCATGGCTGTTCCCAAATAACTTACCTAGCCAATGCTTGGACCAAGTGGCGCAATTTCTCTCTCGAAGAGAGTGTGTTTTGCCGATTCTTTGCAGTGGCACAGTGCACATGATTCATGCTCCCGACCGGTCAGGGTTACAATTCATTGATAGTTTTGGGAGCAGGGGTGTTGTAAGGATGAACCTTGGCCGTAAATGTCGAGCCAAAGCCAACAGCAGCCTTCGCGCTGTCACTACTCGCAGGGCTATTCACCCTGATCGGCGCATTCCTCGCTAGTGCTATCGGTTCCCTCCTCGTGCCAGGTTTCCCAAGCGATTTGCTCCTAATCTGGGGCAGCGTCGCCGGAATACTGACACTCGTGGGATCGTGGCTGCTGTTCAACAACGCGGCTCAGCGAAAACTAGGCAGCACATTAGTGCTCGTCTTCTCAATACTGTCAATGAACTTCATCGGCCTCATCCTAGGCCTCATCGGAGGATTCCTAGGATTCACATACAAAGGCACCACTACCACTAACACCACCTCCAGCTCGAGCCGCGGGTACACCCCGCCCTGATAACCAGGGCGGACCCCTTTCTTTATCACCGAGCATGAACCGATCACAAAGAATCGTTAACGCTTAAATCGCAAATCCGACCCTTCCTCGACCATCCACCGTTGACTACTACCGTCAGCCTTTCGGTCCTCGACGAGTTCGGAGGCAGCAAACTACTCACCCCAGACAAGATACGATACGTCCAGGCAAACCCTCTACCAACCAAACCAACGGACTTGGCTCTCAAAGAAGCACTAGCAACACCTGTTGGCGCCAGACCCTTCGATAGAGAAAAAGGCTGGAGCCCAGCTATCATTCTCGGTGACTCAACGCGGAAACAGTCGCCTTTCATCCGACAGCTGATCAGCCTTATCGAGCCCAAGACTGACGACATTAAGATCATCTTTGCCTGCGGCACACACATTCCAACGAACCCCTCTTTCATCCGAGAGGTTCTGGGGGACGAAATCTACAAGAAATATGAAAAGAGCGTCAGAGTAAGCTCAACGCAGAATCCAACAAGCAAATACGAATGGATCGGTGTCACAGGTCGCGGAACACCCGTTGAGCTGAACAAGGAGTTATTCGACCGTGACCTCCTTATCTCCTCGCTAAACGTCCAGCCACACTACTTCGCAGGATACGAAGGCGGAGCCAAAGCCCTCCTGCCAGGCTGCGCGGGACTAAAGACGATCACGACAAACCATGGATATGTCATCGGCAACTCAAACTGTCGCGAACTCATGATCAAGGGAAACCCGCTGCGCGAGGACATGAACGAGGTCCCGGCGATCCTAAAGGAATACATGAAGATCGAACATCGGATCCTCGACTTTGTCTACAACCAGAACGGAACCCTAGTCAAGGCCGCCTACGGCGACCCAGGTCTCGCACACCAACAACTCGCGGAGAACTTCTCACGTCGAGCACACACAGTCCAGTCACGACCTTCAACACTCGTCATTACGAAGGCCGATGGGCCCATGGGACAAAATCTCTACCAAGCACTCAAAGCATCAGCCTTCGCAACCGGTCTCACAGGTCAATCGGGCCAGCCAAAGTCCGCGATCATCCTTCTTGCAACGCTTGAAAACGGCATTGGCAGCGAGGCATTTAGAAAAGAGATGGAGACATACGGCAAGATGGAGCCAACCGCCGTCATCGAGGATCTCAAAAAGAGAGCGAAAGCAGGAAGGGTCACCGAGGCATCGCAGAAGCCAAACCGGCTAGCTCTAGACGATGCAAAAGCCGACTTCATAGTCGTGTCTCCCAAAGCACCAAGCGTCGTTGAAGAATTCCTGGCGAAGACCAGAATCAGATTCTATCGAGCAATAGATGACGCACTCCGATCGCTTGACTCAAAACTGTACGAAAGAGATGCTGCTGTCATTCCATACGGCTCGGCGACAGTTCCTATCCTTTCTTGAGCACTTGATATTATTCTAGACTGGGCAATATTTTCATCGGGTGAATGAGGGTGCGATATTCTAAGGCGGGCACGGGTTTCGTGCTGCGACTGGAACAAGGCGATGACATCCTGAAAACCCTGAGACGATTCGCGGAGGCCAAGCGGATCAAGGCCGGATTCTTTGAGGGAATAGGCTCACTTTACCAAGCAAAGCTAGGGCACTATGACTTCCAAGATACTAAGACCTACAAGTACGAGACTTTTCAGGAAGACTTGGAAATCCTCTCACTATCAGGAAACGTGTCAATTATGAATCACAAAGCGCTCCCCCACGCCCACGCGACATTGGGCCGCAGAGATTTCTCCGTCCTTGGCGGACACTTAGAAGAAGAGTCCTTTGCCAACATGGTCGAGGTTAACCTCACCAAGCTCCCCGGGAAGCTGGAGAAAGCGAAAGACAACGATATCGGCCTTAATCTGATGCAGCTTTCCAGCAAGTTCTAACACTCCGGTCTGAACAGAATTCGTACGGGTCCAAAGGAACGTTCCCGGTCCATATCTCTCGATGGACCAGTTAGCCTATTACAAGCAGAACCCGAAACGCCGATTGTACACTCGGATACTGGCCATGTCGAAGAAAATCGGCCTAAGGATGATTCTATACCTATACTTGGCAGTATTCCTCACACGGATAGGATTCGGGTCCATAACCATCCTCTTCCCCCTCTATCTTCCAACAGGCGCCTTCCAAGTCGGACTGATACTTGCCTTCTACCCCATCGCAGAGGCGTGCTCAGCCATGCCCATCGGGAGACTTGCAGACCGAGTTAGCAGGAAGAGGCTTCACCTCGCCGGAATGGGCACCATTACAGTCCTGACAGCGGCAATTGGATTCACTAGGAATCTGCTGGATGTCTCAATTCTGCACGCTCTGATGGGCATATCCGCGGCCATGGCTGCCGTTACCTCACTCACTCTACTAGGCGATGCGACAAAACAGACGAACCGTGGCAAGAAGATGGGAGGCTTTGATCTCGCAAACCTCGGAGGATACGGTCTCGGTTTCGGTCTCGGCTCACTCCTAGTCACCCAGTTCGCCAACAGCGACTACGGATTGTCCGAGGCATTCTGGGTAACATCAGGAATCTTCTTCGTTACCTCGCTCCTCGCAACCAAGTTTCTCGTCGAACCGGTACGGAGTTTCGAACTAAAGCAACCTGGCCTTCGTCACAGACGAATCGGTGCGAGGATTCGCCCGGTACTCCCAGTCTGGCTCGGTCAGACAATTGTACTTGGAATGTACTTCCTATTACCGAAGGCGTTTCAGCAGACAAACTTTCCATTAACCCGCCAGGTACTGATCTTCCTAGGAGTCATCGGGGGCCTATTCGCCGTCGGCGCGATAGTCTTTGGCCACATCTCTGACAAGGTCGGCCGTACTAGGATCATGATAATGGGGGCCGTAGGAGAACTAGGATTCTTGATCCTCTTCGGCTGGTCTTTCCCAAACTTTCTGAACTATGAGCTGTACTTGGCTCCGCTGTTCTTCATGGCTTCCGCGATCGCCCCCGCAATACTCAGCTACGTCAGTGACGTCTCAGGAAAGGCAAGACGAGGGTCAGCCAACGGAATCTACAGTGTCGTCCTAAGCGCAGGGATGGCGATAGGCAACATACTCGGAGGATTCTTTGCCGAAGTTGGAGTTCAATGGATCTTCTTCGCAGGAGCTGGAATCATGGCCCCCGCAATAATTATCACGTCTTCACTATTGAGACGAAGATGACATTAGCATTCTAAATCTAAGCTGGACGGTTACTGTTTCAGTGAAGCCTTTACGAGGTCGCATATCACGGCGACCTCGGCTTCAGTAAGCGTTGGATACATTGGCAGGCTTAGCACATCATTCGACAGAGACTCGCTCATAGGGAAAGCCCCTTCTGAGTAGCCGAACATCTGCCTGTAAGGCACCTGGAGGTGAATGGGTACGGGGTAGTGAACACCGGTCTCAATTCCGTTGCTTTCAAGGTGTTTCTTCACCTTCTCCCTATTCCGGGTCCGGATGACGAGCAAATGGTAGACTGCACTGTCCCCGGGCCGATCCGAAGGCGGTAGCGTAACGCCCTCAACGTTCCCCAGTTCCCGTACGTAATGGGAAGCCAATTGTCGCCTTGCCTGGTTCCAGACGTCGAGCCTCCTAAGCTGCACTCGCCCTATCGCAGCGTTGACAGTGTTTAGTCTGGAGGTGTAGCCTATTCTTCCATGATTGTACTTGCTACCCTTGTCTCGCCCACAATCCCGTATGCTCATTGCTGCCGCCGCAGTCTCGTCATTGCTGGTCGTAATCATTCCACCATCGCCTCCAACTGTCATGTTCTTCGCTGGATAGAATGAGAAGCAACCAGCATCACCGATCGAGCCGACCCTCCTTCCTCCAATTTCTGCTCCGTGCGCTTGGCAAGCGTCCTCAACAAGCTTGACACCCGAATCGCGGGAAATCTCAAGAAAATCTTCCATCATGGCAGGATGACCGTAAAGATGAACAGGGATTACCGCGCGCGTCTTCGAGGTGATTTTCGCCCGAGCTTTCTGTGGGCTCAGATTCACTCCAAAGTCTTCCACATCAGCGAAGACTGGATCCGCGCCAGTATGGAGAACTGCGTTGGCTGTAGCAATGAACGAGAATGGTGTTGTCACCACCTGGCTTCCGTGGCCTATACCAAGAGCCTGAAGAGATATTGACAAGGCCGCCGTGCCTGAACTGGTTGACACTGCATACTTGGTCCCACAGTATCTCGCGAACTCTTCTTCGAATTTGAATACGCTCTCTCCCATCACTAGCTTCTCGTCGAGGGCAGCAAGCGTTGCCGTCTTCATTTCCTCATCGATGATTGGTAATGCTAGGGGGATTCGCTTCGAGTGTTTTGTACCAGATTTACTCTCTTCGACCAAGGTGGTCTTTGAGCTGATTGCATGTTCTGTCATAGACGGTTTAGCGGTCCTTACTTGAAACGTTGAATATTCGCGAGTATAATCCTTTTCTGTTTCAGTCTCGCCTTTTTGGATCTTCTGAGAGATGAAGATATCTAGGGATTGACGGGCCGACACGGTCAAAATCTGATGGAGGCTGCGCCATTAGGTAGCCTGTCAAGCCCTCCCTACAGCTTAAAGAATCCCCGCAGTTTCTGACGGTCAAGGGTCCGAGGAGATGACGCTGGTCTATTCTTGCATCGCCCCCCACGGTGGGGAGATCATTCCAGAACTGGCTTCAAGATCGATGGTTCGAAGATTCAAGGAGACGCGTACCGCGATGGGGACTATTGCCCGAAGAATCTCTGAATCACGCCCCCATACAATAGTCATCGCAAGTCCACACAATCTCAGGCTCTACGGCAAGATTGCCGTCGTCACCACCGAGAATTCCTCGGGAGTGTTGAAAGGCTCATCGAAGAGATCAATCACTCTGCATGCACGCTGTGACAAGGCTTTCGCCGAGTCAATCCTCCGAGCCTCGGAGAAAGCGAAGCTCCCGGTCGTCGGTGCCAACTACGGGACCGCCAGTGGCCCTGCTTCAGATATGCGGATGGACTGGGGGACCCTCGTCCCGTTATGGTTCGTCATCAAAAACAAGCGAGTTGCGCCGAAGATTGTAATTGTCGCTCCCTCTAGAGAAATCCCACTCAGGAAAAACTATGAGTTCGGGCAGCTCCTAGGTCGGATCATGACTCTCGATGGGAAGAGAAGATTCGTCTTCATCGCCAGCGCAGATCAGGCACACGCACACTCGCGCTCAGGACCCTACGGGTTCAATCCGGCAGCTTCAAAATATGATAGCATTGTCATGAACAAGATTCGACAAAACAAGTTGAAGGCGATAATGAGCCTTAGTCCAAGGTTCGTGGAGGACGCCAAACCTGACAGTCTCTGGCAGATGGCCATGCTGGCAGGCGTGACTGACGTGGTGCCGTCCCGGTCGAACCTTCTATCATACCAGGTGCCCACATATTATGGAATGGCATGCGCGGAATTCGAGCCAGTCCGAGCGAGCAAAAACAGCTAGCCCACACCGGATGTAGTCCTAAGAATATTCGACATAATGCTCCTTTCAATCAGCGGAAAGGCACCAGCCTCAAGCCGATCATGTTCAAGATAGCTCTGCAGAACACCAGAATTCAACAGGTTCCGGATGGCTAAGCCAGTCGTTAATTTGCCATAGGGCCATTCTCTGAGAAATCCGGAATATGTTGACTGAAGCGTTAAAGCAATTTTTTGAATTCTTTTCAGGGACCTGTCTCGTTTTGCTTCGATCTCAATCTCGAAGATTCGGACCTTCGGCTCGCCGAGGAACGTCACGCTATCTACGCCGAGTTCCGCTATCGGTGTACTGGTTGGTCTGTCGTGGCGAATAATGTCCCTCACCGTTCTCCTCGTCGTCCTCTCTTGAATGATGACGAGCCCCATGGAAGCGAAGGCACTCGATGGAGAGCGTGCCGAGAAATGGGACTCGCCTTTGGAAGGCGAGTCCTTGAGGATCTCCCGGATCCTCGCCAAAGAGAGAGGGGACCATGGAGCTTCGATCTCGATCCTCCGCACTCCCTCTCCTTCTATTCTTTGAGGGTTTGATTTCATTGAAACGAGCAACCTTCCATCAATTCTTCTGATTCTTAGGCCGATCTTTTTCTGTCGCAAGAGTCCCAGTTTGGTGTCGTAGTATGTGTCCCTGATTCGATGGATTGGCCTGGGTTTCAAGTCGTATTCGAGGATTGATGTTAAGCCTGCGATATCCCTTGCAATATCATCGCCCCTGTTGGTGATAAGAAACGCTACCTCTGATTCGAAAGGCCCCGGTGTGATGCGTCCTTTGGCCAAGGTCTCTTTCTATCTCCCTGCTTGAATGGGATTCGAGGGTTCTTGTCCCATCTTACCGGTAGGAATTCCAGCGGTCTCTTTCCGATAAGCATTAGGTTTCACGGCACTAGACCAAGTCGCGAGCAAGGGAGGCAAAACACAGGTTTCAAACACTCAACAAAAATTTACAGGAAAACCGAACCACATAAATCCGGGACAAATGCCGATTCTGGCTCGTGCTTCAATCAAAGTCCTATCTTGAAGAATTCAGTCAGGACGTCGATGAGGCTGTTAGAGAGTACTCGTCAGAGTCCGCGCGCAGGCCGTTCATCGACCCAATCCACCTCCAAGATGGGGGTTTCGTGGATCATCGTGGAAGCAAACTCAAGCTCATATCCTCTACTTCATCGCTTGTTGCGGTGGGAAGCTCATGAAAAGGGGGGTAAGCGTGGCTATAAATGACCCAATGGGTGAGACCGGCGCGATCGGGAACAACTTGCACTCTCTGTACGGAGCTTGACAGTTTTGTCAGACCAGGGTAAAGCGTTCATCAATATTGAGAACGTTGTTGCGTCTGCAACACTAAAGCAAAGGATAGACCTCAACGCAATTGTCCGGATCTTTCCAGGAGTAGAGTACCGGCCGGAACAGTTCCCAGGCTTGGTCTACAGATTGAAGAAGCCTAAGACCGCGACCCTGATATTCAGCTCAGGAAAAATGGTCTGCACTGGCTCAAAATCTGAACGCCAAGCCCGCAAGGCCGTGTTCAAGGTAGTTGATGAACTCAAGAGGGATGGAATCGTAATCCTCGGCAGACCGGAGATCACCATTCAGAACATCGTCGCCTCATGTGGCCTAGGAGGCCACATTGATTTGGAAAAGGCGGTTTACGGTTTGACGAAAACCATGTACGAGCCAGAACAATTTCCCGGGCTCATCTACCGCATGGACGAGCCGAAAGTTGTGATTCTCATCTTCGCAAGCGGCAAACTAGTCTGTACAGGTGCCAAGAAGGAGATTCAGGTATACGTCGCGGTGAAGAAGCTGCAGGAGATTCTCGAGTCGAAGAATCTCATCTCTTACGAGGGCCCCGAGAAGCCGCGCCTGCCAGCTCTGCCCACTAAGGTCAAGGACTAGTCTCGCTGGACTGGGAAGGCTTGGCCTCTGCCTTCGTCAGATCATATGTCGAAATCCGTTCCGCGACGTTTTGACTGTCTGGTCCAGTGTGGAGCCTCGGGCGGGGTTTGAACCCGCGACCTTGCGGGGCATTTTCCTGCCATTCCGCTTACGAGGCGGATGCTCACTGTTGCCAGACGCATCTACCAGGCTGAGCCACCGAGGCACCAAACCGCGCCTCGACAATACTTTGACTTAAAGCTCCTATTCTCTGCACGGGAGACAACCGTGAGATCGAGAAAGACCACGCTCGGAGAGCGGGACATCATCCGACAACTAACCAAGAAATTCCATCAATCTAGGCGGAAGCTTCCCCTCGGGTTCGACGACGACGTATCAGCGTATCCTCTGACGCGTGTTCAGTGGCTTGTTTTGAAGACAGACAGCCTAGTCGGGAGCACTGACATTCCGCCTGGTATGACTTTGGCAGAAGCCGCTAGAAAGGCGGTTGTAGCGACTGTCAGCGACTTCGCGGCTAAAGGCGTTCAGCCCTCTGGTCTATTGATCTCCCTCACGCTTCGCTCTCCAGTTCGGTCTTCTATGGTCGATGAACTAGCCAGGGGATTTTACGGCGCCAGCAGAGAATATCATTGCGATATCATCGGCGGCGATACGGGAGAGTCAACGGATCTTGTTATCGACTGCATCGGCTTCGGATTCGCAAAGCCGAGTAGGATACTTCGGAGAGACAACGCGAAACCAGGAGACATTGTCGCCGTTACAGGGAATTTTGGCACGCCGAGCGCCGGACTTAGGATACTACTCTCAAAGAGCAGGGCCCAGTCGAGAAGATTTCCCCGACTGGTTCGTTCCGTAATCCATCCAGTTGCTAGGCTGGACGTGGGTCTCAAGCTGGCGAATTCTATGATGGTCAGTAGTTCCATAGATTCGAGCGACGGCTTGGCTTGGAGCCTTCACGAGATTGCGAGATTGAGCAGAGTCAATTTGATAGTTGAAAGAGTTCCGGTCTCGCCCGGTGTGGACATTTTTGCAGAGGCGCAAGGATTGAGCCCCGAAGAGTTGGCACTATATGGTGGAGAAGAATACGAACTCGTTGTGACTATTCCAAAGGAGAAGTTTCCTGCAGTGAGGAGAAGGGTCCATTCACTAATTCGAATAGGCAGGGTTGAGAAAGGGCGGGGAGACGTATTGCTGGACCGGCGAGGAAAAATCAGAGAGATAGAGCCTCGAGGATGGGAGCATATGCATTCTTCGAATCACTGATCCTAGTAACCTTCAACTTTCGCCACCATTGCTGTTAGGCTGAAATATGGACTAAGCATAAGCTAGAAGAAGCTCTTGATCAATAGCCATCGAACCAGTCCTTGACGAAGACCGACGAACTTTACAATGTTCCCCGAGGCACAGCCTATCTCACAAGCCAACAGATCCTTCTCTACGTCACATATTTCGTATTCTATGTTCTTCTCGCAAGGATTCTAGACCCAGCGGAGGTCGGCCAGTTCGCGGTTCTCGCCGGAATACAGGCATTCTTCGCTGGGATTGTCTCAGGCTCCTTTCCATCCGCCGCCACTAGATTCATCTCGAGAAGCATGGCAAAGGGAGACCTTCACGCAGCGAGCGGCGCAGCGAGAACAACTCTCCGACTGTCCCTCGGCATCGCCGTACCCGCTCTCGTAATTGCGCTAGTGCTTTCCCCATACGGCAGCAAGTTTCTCGTAGGATTTGTTGATCCGACCAACCTACTCCTCGCCACTTTTGTCTCAGCCTTCTTCGCGGACCTTTTGCTCCTCTACACTGCCTTCTTCATCGGAGCTGGACGCTATGCTCAGACATTATACCAAAACCTCCTCTACGTTCCCTTGAGCAGAGGACTCGCGCTCACACTGGCCTATCTCGGCTTGAGAGTCTTCGGCATCATGGCCGGTTGGGCCATCGGTGGGGGAGCGGCCATACTCTTGTCAGTGTACATGTGGCATGGGCTGCTTCCTCGAGGCGGCAGCTATTCTTTGAAGCCGATCTTGAGCTTCAGCTCCTCCGTCTTCGCCTCCTCGTTGGTCACCCTGGGCCAGCTTTGGGGCGACATCGGCATCATCTATGTCGTGCTAGGGCCTGCAATTCTTGGACCCTACTACCTTGTGGTCTCCAGTGTCAACTTTCTCTCAGTTCTCTGGACCCCCGTCAACCAAGCCATCTACCCAGCGCTGTCGGCCGCCCATTCGACCGGCGATGTCAGCGGAGTGTCAGATCGGCTCGCCGCATCATTCAGACTGATCAACCTAACGGTGCTACCGCTGGGAGCAACGTTGGCGGCCATCTCACCGACAGCTCTAGAAATTGTCTACGGGACCAAATATACTGGTGAAGCGCTAACACTCTCCATACTCTCTGTAACATCGGTCCTACTTGCTCAAGGCGCGATCCTGGTAACGACACTTCAAGCCGTGGGACACACACGTCAGTATCTGGCTGTGACCGTCGCATCAACCTTGATCTTCTTGACGTTTGTTTGGGTCGGAGCGCCCTATCTAGGCACACTTGCAGGTGCGATTGGGAGAGCACTTCTGGCGCTGTTGATAGTGCTATTCTCAATCTTCGCGCTTCGAAAGACTGTAGCGACTGGCACAGGCTCATCCCTCAGGAAGGCGATTCCGTTAGCTGCCGCTGTGGCACTACCGTTGCTCTTGGTTGACCAGTACTTCTTGAGGTTCTCCCATCCAACGTTTCTGAGGCCGAGTATCCAACTTGCGATTCTCTTCGTTCTGTTTGTAGCACTATTCGGTTTCTTCAGCCGCCAGATCAGAGTCTTCCACCATGGAGACTTTGCAATGCTACACGATGTTCTGCCGACAAGCCTGCGGCCATTACTCAAGAAGATTCAACGACTAATGCTAGCTGAGGAGAAATGAGGCCGCTCAATGGCGGGCCCGGAGGGATTCGAACCCTCGACCTTCGGCTTACCTCTCTCAAAGTAGAGGGCCGACGCTACTGTCCAGGCTGAGCTACGGGCCCAGACAGCGGCTCCACCAGGCTTCGTAAAAATAGCTTTGCAAAAAGAAAGGAATACCCTACCACGCAAATGGCAGGGATTACTACTTCTTCGGAAGCCGCGTTATTCCCATGTAGACGAGGGCTAGCATTACGACAGCGACGCCAAGCAGGGCTATCTCGATTATCGAGAGAGTGGAACTTGTGAAGCTGAGTGGCTGATATGTTGGAAGAGTGAACGCCATTGCGGCTGAGCCCGTATAGTATGTTCCCGAGTTGATGTCCGTCCCGACTTTTATCGAGACTGATCCGCTGAGAAAGTTTACTCTGCCATCCGTTGGGACTGTGAACGAGTATTGTGTATTGTAGTTTTGTCCCCCGGCCACGGCTTGAGTAATGCCGTTCGTTGTTACGTTGCCGTCAAAATGGTCGGTGACAAATGAGAACCATGGATAGGTGATGCTGATGTTCTTTACAGTGAAAGCCTGGGTGCCTTGGTTTCGTACCGTGATGTATAGTGTGCCTGAGTCTCCAGGATTGTAGGCTGACTTGTCCGTTCGAGCGTAGATGACTGGAGCGAAGGAGGCGTGGCTTGGCGCTATTGCGAGCGCGCTGATTATGCATAGTGCGAGCATTGCCAATATCGTGCTTTTCATTTTCATGAGCCGATCGGCTTCTAGAGGCGGTAAAAGGTTAGTTGTTACCTTCGATACACGACAGGTTTTGCTGATTCGGGAAAGCTTGATACGGAATAGGATTAACGTGCTCTCTGGGGCTCGTCGTCTAAGACGCTTCTCAGCGTCGGCGAAGCCTGGTTAGGACGTCGCCCTGACACGGCGAAGGTCGCAGGTTCAAATCCTGCCGAGCCCACCAGCTTAATCACAGATTTCCAAATAATTCAAGTCTTGAAGATCCAACAACGGCCTTGATTCTCCAAGAGAGAATCCCAATAAGAGAAGGGACTGGAACTATACTAAATGTCGAGTGCCAAGGCTAATGGTTAGCCAGTACAGTTGCGGGCGTCTCTGTTTCGACTAGAGAGTTCAACTCTGCCTCGTGGTGGCTTAGAATGTAGCCGTCATTGTCGCAGAAGTACATCTTCAATCGTGAAATCCATCGCATCGTTGTACCGCAACGGGGACACTTGACCTTGTCCATTTCTCTCGAATCTCGAAGTTGAGGGTTGAGCTGGAGACGGATGAGCGACCCCTATGCTTCAAACTATTCGGGTTCTATTGATCTTCTTATTTTGCCAGGAGTATCTTCGGAGTGTCGTGGTAGCTCCGAATCCGCATGCCGCGCATCTCTTCTTCCTTACATGGTATGCGTGGCGGCCGCACCTCCGGCATCGAATGTGAGTACCCTTTCCGCCAGCCTTTCCGAAGGAGGTGGTCCCTTTCGTCAACGGTCTAGCCTATGGTGTCCGGAGAGGGGATTCAAGATAAAGGTTCCATTAGCCGGGAGAGGTACCTTTCGAGCTGGGAAGAGGGCCCTAGTGCTCTGCCATCTTTAGGCTCTGGCGTAGCTCGGCAACGGTGTCTCTGACCTGTTTCGTGGTCTGCTCGGTATCAGTTGTTGGGAGATCGTGTACGTTTCCCGGAATGGGGTCTTTAGTAGCGTTCTCGAATTTCTTGGCCCATTCTATGGGTATGTTGTCGCTTAGACTTTTGTTGGAAAGAGTCGCGAATGCAACTGTCCATACTCTTGGTACGTTGGCGAGAGTATAGCCTCCTCCCCCGAATAGAAGAAGTCTTCCATTGCACAGCTCGTGTGCAAGACGGTGCATTTCCCCCACAATCTCCGAATATGCGTTAGTCGTTAGTCGAAGGTGAGCCAGTCTATCGTCTATGTGTCCGTCTGCACCGCACTGAACGAGGATGACCTCAGGCTTGAAGTCTCGAACAACGCGGGGAACGATCTCTCGAAAGGCTTCAAGATATGCCTGGTCTCCCGTTGATGGTGGGAGTGGAATGTTCTGCTTTAATCCTCTCGCGTCTCCTTTCCCTGTCTCGTCTGGAAATCCAGTTCCGGGGAATAGGTAGTGTCCGCTCTCGTGGAAGTCGATGTTGAGTAGTGTCGGGTCGTCATAGTAGCCGTACATTACTCCGTCTCCATGATGAGCATCGATGTCAAGGTACAAGAGTCGTTTCAGATGATATTTTGATTTCATATAGGAGATCACGATGGCAGGGTCGTTGAAGATGCAGAACCCAGAAGCTCGTTCTGGATGAGCATGGTGCAGACCACCGGACGGATTGAAAGAATGTGAGATTTTTCCACCCATGATCATGTCCGCGGCTGCCAAGGATGCTCCGACTACCAGGCTCGTTGCTTCGTAACAACCCTTGAAGGCAGGTGTGTCGCCGGCGTCGAGGAGGCCCGATCCTTTTCTACTGTACTCCTCGACCAGAGATACGTAGCTATTCTCATGGAAGAGTTGGATTTCATCTCTTGTCGCCGACCGTGCCTCCACTACCTCGACCGTATCGTCGTCGAGCAATCCTTTGGATCGAATTAGGTCGAAGGTGAGCTTGACTCTTATTGGTCGTAGGGGGTGGAACGGTCCGAGATCATAGTTGACGAAGCCATCGTCCCATACGAGGCCCGTTCTTCCGGTCAAGGACTGTTGACCTAATCGGGTGTGCGACTATTCGACGTGAACGTAGGCCAGCGGTGATTTCTCGAATAGTCTGATGGATTTGATGTTGGTGAACTCTAGCATTCCGTATCGGGATAGTTCGCGGCCTATGCCGCTGTTCTTGATTCCTCCGAACGGCATACGTGGGTCTGATACGACGATATTGTTTACCGTGACCATGCCGGTTGCTAGTTGTCGAGCAATTTTGTCTGCTCGTCGGATGTCTCTGCCCCAGACGCTTCCGCCTAGACCGAAGTCGCTCCTGTTTGCATGTTTGATTGCGTCAGCGTCGTCTTTGACAATCATGACTGGTGCGGCGGGTCCGAAGGTTTCCTCCTTCATGACTGGCATGTCCGGCTTTACTTCGGTCAGGATCGTTGGTGGGTAGTAGAATCCCTTGCGCTTCAGTCTCTCGCCTCCGAGTTCGAGCTTGGCTCCCATCTTGACCGAGCCCTTGACTTGCTGGTCGAGGATCTTCAGAGCCTCTTCTCTCACCATGGGACCCATGTCTGTCTCAGGGCTCATTGGGTCTCCGACTTTGAGCGATTTAGTCTTGGTAACGAAACGATCTAGAAAATCGTCAGCGACAGTTTTCTCTACAAAGAAGCGTTTTGCGCAGATGCAGCTTTGTCCGTTGTTTATGAATCGGCCCGCGACCGCGCCGGTTGAAGCCGCTTCAATGTCAGCATCGTTGAGTACGATGAATGGGTCACTGCCGCCTAGTTCGAGTACGATCTTCTTCAAATGTCTACCCGCCTGCTCAGCGACGCTGCGGCCTGCCGGGACGCTTCCTGTGAAAGAAACCGCGGCCGTCTTGGCTTCAATCAGATAGGACGCTACCTCAGAGCTTCCGAGGACAACGTTGAAGGTGCCAGGGAATGTTTCTGATGAGTCAAAGATCTCCTGTAGAGCAAGTCCTGACTGAGGAGTGATGCTCGACGGTTTGAAGATCGCCGTGTTCCCTGCCATCAAGGCGGGAGCGGCAAATCGAATGCATTGCCATAATGGAAAGTTCCAGGGCATTATCGAGGCGATAACGCCGAGCGGTTCGAATGATACGTAGCTGTCTGATGCGTCAGTGTTGAAAGCTTCAGGGCCAAGGAATTTTGGCCCATTCTCAGCGAAGTATTCTAGAGCCCACGCGCACTTTGTGACCTCTGGAATCGCCTCCTTGATCGTCTTCCCCATTTCAAGAGTGATAGTCCTGCCCAGCTTTTCCTTCTTCTCTCTGAGAAGTCTAGCTGCCCTCTGGAGAAACTCGCCTCGTCGTGAAGGGGTCAGAGCACGCCATTTCTCAAACGCTTTCCGAGCCTTCTCAACAGATTTTTCCACGTCCGTTCTGGTCGCGGCTCGGAATCTGCGTATGATCTTGCCACTGGCTGGATTGATCGTTTCGATCCAACGTTTAGTCTTCTTCACGGGCAAAATAGTTACGGCTGGGGTGGGTTCCGTGGACTCCTATAAGCTATGCACGTGAACCGCCTTCTAACAGTCGTCTTAGGATCCAAGCGGTAGGAAACGCCGCATTTGGAGACACGGCCGTCCACCTGGGACTTGGCGCTAAACTTATTTTCCGATTTGCAATTCGCTTGTAGCATGGCCAAATATGCTGATATTGTTGTGAAGGGTGCCCTGGACAATATTCGAAACCTAACCCATCAGGCGTTCATGTCAAACGGGTTCGATGTCAGCTGGGAGAGTCAGACGAAAGGCAAGGCAGAGAAAGGAAGTAAGGGCGCCAACATAATGTTGGGAGTACTGGCGCAACACTACAAGGTTGAATTCGAGATATTTCCAGCATCTGAGGGCGGAACACTAAGGCTCGTCAAAGTTGGATCGGGGGCGGCCGGAGGCTTGCTGGGTATGCGGAAGGTCAACAAACAGTTCGACCTTCTATCCGACACCCTATCCTCATGGTTCAAACAGCAAGGTGTACTCATAGGCATGAAGAAGGAATAACTAGGAAGAGCATCAGCCCGATCTGCTCGTCTCTCCCCATACCAACGAACAAGTTATGCGAGTTTGGTGGACCGGGCGGGATTTGAACCCGCGGCCCTACGGAGCAGGGTTAGTGCCTTCCCGCAGTCAGGGTCCACGGTGACCTGCCAAGCGGGCGATCTTCGGCCAGCAAGCACGCTGCATACCAGGCTGATCTACCGGCCCACAAAAAAGCGCCAGCCGCGCCTCGCTTGATAAATTGGTTTGCATCCCTATAACCCAAAGTCATCTAGGCTGGCCGGAGACCAGAACAGTCTTACTCGACATAACCTTCTGAAGCAGAAAACCGGAGACGATGCTTAGAACCGTGAGAATCGCTACTGCTGAGTAGAATACTCCTTGGACTCCGCAAGGCGGCCCACAAGACTGGCTTCCCAGCTGGTCGGCGAGACCCGCCAAGACCGTCCCCAACGCAAGTCCCACGCTGAGCATTAGACTGTATAGGCCCATCGTCGCGCCCCGGAAGCCGAGGCTTGCTTTGTCTGCCATGTAAGCCAGGACCGAAGGCAACAGCGCAGCCCCGAAAAAGAACAACAAAGCGGCCCCAACTAGGATCGGGCCGATCATATTGTACGCGTCGAGCCATGGAGTGCCTTGAGGAACCAGGATGAGTCTCTGGAACAAGTCGGGAAAGATGAGTAGGAATCCGATCTGTCCCACCAGTCCGATAACCATCGTCTTTGTCCGTCCGATCTTGTCTGAGACTCTTCCGAACAAGACTGCGCCTGCTCCTAGCACGACTAGGCCGAGGAGGAGTAGCGGAGTCACCTGGGAAATATAGGACTGGGCCAGACCCGGCTTCGCCTCCTTCAACAATCGCGGAATGAAGAGATAGAACCCGAGAACAATCGTAAGCGCAAACCAGACCGGCAGAATCGACGAGACGTCCCCCGTCAGACTATCAAAAATTTGTTTCAGGCTACGCCTCTGGGGAGCGGAGTGAACGGGCTCTCTTAGAGCAAAATAGGCGAAAACGGGAGCGATGGCCATGACGCCCGAGACGATAAAGAACGAGTCTCCGAGAGATCCGCTATAGACTTGGCTGAAGGCCACCCCGAGCACGAGTCCGACCCCGTAGCCGGCGAGGGTGAACAGGTTGAACGCGCCCATCCCAGTCCCCCGATTCTTCTCCACAGTGAGATCGGTGATCATCGCGAGGGACGAGACGGTGATTAGGGCGGCTGCGAGTCCCTCAATTGCATGAGCGCTGCCGACCAGAAACAGGTTGTTTGACAATCCGATAACGAACGTCAATGACGAGACAAGAATCAATCCCGCTAGGAACGCACGTCTTCTACCCCGCTGGTCCACATAAGCCCCCACAGGCAACGCGGATAATCCCTCAACAGCCGGATAGAGCGCGGTCACGATGCCGGTCACTGCTGGGCCTGCTTGAATGTAGAGTGGAAAGATCCAGATAATTGCGCCAAACCCTATTCTGGTGACGAAGACTGAGGCGTAGAGTAGCGACAGTGTTCCTAGCTTCGCGAGCCAGGCTGGACCCTTGACCAATATTCTTCCGTGCACGCTCAGTCTGGGCTGGCTTTATTCGTCTTATCTAACCGGCCGCGACGAGTATCCGGTATCCTCTAGAAAGCTTAATTCGTCAACATGTTTTTCGAACAGTCGCCGAGGATTGCCGAGGTAGCTCAGCCTGATCCTTCTACGCGGAGGCCACGGAGAGCGCCCGGCTGAAGATCCAATTCAGAAACCGGGTTGGCGGTCAAATCTGACCGGCCCATTCGCAGGTTCAAATCCTGCCCTCGGCACCACAAACCTGGCACCAGAAGACTATGCTGAAGCTAGAGAAAAATATAGACCCGACAAGATCCACACCCTATTCGTAGCCGAGTCACCGCCCTCCTCTGGAGGCTACTTCTACTTTCCAAACACGATTGGAAAAGACCACCTCTTCAGGGAAACAATGAAGGGATTGAAACTCTGGCCCGTCAAGAAAGCCATGAGCAAGGGCGTTGACAAGAGACCGCTGCTAGAAGAGTTCCGGTCCAGAGGCTTCTTTCTGATCGATACTTGCGAAGTACCAGTCGACAAGCTATCGGCGGCCCAAAGACGTGAAGCGATCAATCGAAACGCCCCGGGCCTTGCGACAAGAGCGCAAGCGCTTCATCCAGACCACATAATAGTTGTCAAGAAGACAATCTACCGTCCAATACGGGACGCTCTACAACGCGCGGGCTTCCAACAAAGAATTCTGAACAAGCAGCCAATCAGTTTTCCCAGCCATGGCAACCAGAGAAAATATCGCATTGCCCTCCGCCGACTACTGGGAAACCGTCAAGAAGGGAGCGAGTAGGAAAGTCTCATGCGCCAAAACGAAGTACTAACCTTCGACTGTTATGGAACGCTTATCGATTGGGAAACGGGAATCAGAACCGCTTTCCAGAACGCCCTCGCGAAGACCAATGGTCCCGCCCAGCTCGCGGAAAAGGCAGCAGAGATATACGAAGTTGAAGAACGAAAGGTCGAGAAGCAGACTCCGCATCTACCATACCGCGAAATCCAGGCGAAAACGGTTCTAGAGGTTGCCGCAAGAATCGGTTGGGGTCTCTCGCCGGCCGACTCCTCTTTCTTGGCCAAGGAACTTCCTCGATGGCAACCCTTCGAAGACACGAATCCGGCATTAGCGAGGCTCAGCAAGAACCACGCTCTCGGCATACTGTCCAACGTTGACAATGATCTCTTAGATCTCACCCTCAAACATTTTCGAACCAAATTCGAAATAATCGTTACCGCTGAGAGGGTTAGGTCCTACAAGCCGGCCCTCGCACACTTCAAGGAGGCTCAGAGAATAATCGGCGACAGACCCTGGATCCATGTCGCATCAAGCATGTACCATGATATCGAGCCGGCTAACAAGCTCGGACTAAGAGCCGCTTGGGTAAACAGGAAACACCTGCCTAAACCGGATCGTTTCTCACTTGCTGACATCTGGGAGGTAGAGGATCTCCTCCAACTGGCAGAACGGCTAGACGCATGAGTACGCTCAAACCCTTCTCAAACAAGGACAGATCAGGGTCTTCTGGCAATGATAGGATTCTTCGAATCCTCAAGGGCTATGACGATTAGCCGAGTGCTGATCGTACTGCACCGCTGATGGTTTCTTCCCAGCCTATCATGTACTGCTTCTCCATCTTCCTCACGACTGACTCTTCGACATAACGGGACATTCCCCTTGTGGCCATTTTCGCGTGGAACACTTCGTGAAGCAGTGTCGAGACTGCGTTCATAGTGATCTCTTGGAGAAGCCTCTGCCGCTTCTCAGAGGAGCCCATCACGGGTTTTTCGAAGAGGCTGAACCCGTTGTTCCTTATCCATTCCTTGGGGATTTTCAGCGGGTAGACGCTGATCTGTGACGCGGTAGAATTGTAGCTGCCGTGGAGGACTCTGTTCGGTTGTCCTCTGAAGGAGCGTGCGGGGAAGACCATCACTCGCACATCCACGGGTCCACTGATTCTTATGTTCTCGATTTCAAGAATCTTGCGAAGTTTATCCCTTATCCTTGGGTCCTGGATGATCTTGATGACGAAGCTCGCGTAACTATAGAAGAACGTCTTTTCCTTCTTCGTATACTTGACGAGAAGAGAAGGCGGCGGGTTTGCTATTCTCAGTTCCGGAGTCCATAAGATTCCAGAAGTGAGATCATCCGGCCGGCTCAGCATAGCCGTCTCTATTCAAAGAGGCCCTTCCTTTAATGTTCGAGAGCCGTTCTTGTTAAGAACGCGGACCGTGCCCTGCGCTAAATCATAGCGAGGTTAGGGGCTGCGAAAGACCTGGTTGAAGTTTAGAGTTGGCCGCCGCAGCCACCGCAGAACTTTGAGCCTTGCGCGCTGATCTGGCCGCACTTGGCACATCTGACGCCCATCGCTGCTGCCTGCATAGGCTGGGGCATTGGACCAGCAGGGGCCATCGCAGCGTATCCTGTCGCGAACGGAGTCTGATATCTTGCAATGTTCGACCGGATAATTCCGTATGCCTTTTCAGCGTCCGAATTGGGCAAGTCGGCTAAGTTCAGTGCTTCTCCACCCATCCTGAGCTGGCATTTGACAGTGGACCTCATGAGACCCTTGTCCAAGATCGCGTTCGCAACGTCTGTGTAAGAGAAGTCGGTAAAGTCTCTCTTTAGACGAAGATCGTGTGGATGTCGAAGAATGATCCTCTCGTTAGTGAGAACAACCGAGTCCACATTGATCTTAGGATGATAGATCTTCTGCTGGATGAATAATTGTACCTGTTCGCCAGGACCGAGTATCCTTGCAATATCGGGAGGAACGTTACCCATCTTGACGCACGACGATCAATCGATCATGAGGTGCAAATATGTGCGTTTAGTATCCTAAACGAAGGAAGAGCGGTTCAGACTTTCGCGACGACCTCATTCGGCAGCCCATCCTTTATGACCTCAACTTTTCCACCCTTCCACCTGTCTTCAATCCACTGGCCAGCATAGTTTTCCTCCCTTGACACCCATTCCAGTTTTACAGCTCCAAGTTTCTTCATTAACGCTTTCACATTGTCACATAGCTGGCGGAGTCTCGTATCAGTCGCCTCATAGACGCCTTTGACCTGATTGACGATTAGAAGAGAGTCGGAGTAAACTTTGATCGGCTCAACCCCCTTCCGGGTCCCGGCAGCACCCAGCTCGGGCCATTTGGCCAGTATCATATTGAGAGCCTTGAGCAGCGCATAATATTCCGCCTCATTGTTAGTCCTATCCCCGATCTCCTCCCAGTGTAACTCGAATGAGGAAGTGGGTTTCTCCCTGAGAGCGACAACGATCTTCGCCTGGCGAGGAAGCGTTTTCTGCTGGTTTCCAAGACTCTGGCCATCGATATAGAACTCTGTCATCTTTGTTGATCCTGACTGACCATCCGAGAGCCAATGTCATAACGGGAGTTATATCCGCTTCTCTCAAGACGAGATTAGGAAATGCTGGACCTAAAACAACACCCAACCTACTCGAAGCAACTGTGCAAGCCCGATCATACTTTAAATGACTGAAACTCTTCGAGTCGAACAGTGCGGCCGTGGTCTAGCCTGGTCTATGATATCAGCCTGCCAATGCAGCGTTTAGCAGAACGCTGACGACCCGGGAAGCCGCTCAGCGCGGCTCGGGAATTCAAATCCCGGCGGCCGCACCATGATCACTCGTTCGATGAAACTAGTGCGACTAGAATGTTGATCTGATCATTCCACCGTCGATTGGGATCATTGCACCGTTTATGTAGCCAGCCAAATCACTGGCCAAGAACGCTGTCAGATAGCCAACCTCTTCGACGGTCCCATACCTGCCAATAGGTACTTCGACAAGAGCCCGCTTCATTGCGTCCTCAACCTTGGCTCCAGTTCGTCTCGAAACATCGAGTGCGATCTCTCTCTGCCTGTCGGTCAGAATGTGACCCTGCATTATTCCGTTTGAGGTGATCCCTTTGGGGCCATATTCGGTTGCTAGGGATTTTGACAGCCCTGCAACGCTTAGCCTCGCGGTGTCCGAAAGCAGCAGGTTTCCGATAGGCTGTCGTAGAGTCGTCGAGGTTATGAAAATGAGCCTCCCCCAGTGGTTCTGCACCATCTCAGGTAGGACTCCTTTCGCCAATCGCGTAGCGCTCAAGAGTAGCAGCTTGACTCCATCCTCCCAATCCTCATCGCTCAGATCCGCAAAGGTTCCCGGCTTGGGTGGTCCCGTATTGTAAGCTAGTATGTCGATTCTTCCTATCTTTTGTCGCGCCGATTCGAGTAGTCGCTCAATGTCATCCTTGATGGTTAGGTTTGCGCTGATCCCATAGACTTCTCTATTTCCCGTTTGGTCCACGATCTTCTCAGTCGCCTGTTGGATTGAGTTCGGGTCCCGCGACGAAATTATGACCTTACAGCCTTCGGAAGCGAGCACTCTTGCCACTCCAAAGCCGATTCCCTTGCTCGCGGCCGTCACGACTGCGCCTTTACCCTTTAGACCAAGTTCCAATCCTAGTTCTCTCCGCTCTTGTTACGAGATTGCTGAAAAACGTGTCTGGGAACAACCATATAATCAACAGGGAGGTCTAGTTGTTTGATCGTGTCGAATCCTCTCATTCTTCATCACGAGAGGCTGGGGGCCCAGCTTGACTCATCTAGCTATCCGGTCAGCTTTTCAGACCCGGCCGATGAGTATTGGACCATCAAGAAGACCGCTGGGATCGCGGACATTTCGAGCTCAGGCCGTCTTATCTTGACGGGAAAGGATCGCGTAACATTCCTCAATGGGCTCCTCACTAATGATGTGACACAGGTTAAGGAAGATGGAGGTCAACACACTGCACTTCTCAGCCCTAAGGCCCGAGTTCTTGCAGACCTCTACCTCTATGGACTTGCCGATGAAATACTCATCGACACCGGTAGCTCTCCAGCCGGCAAAGTTCAGGAAGAACTCGAACGGTTCGTTATTACAGAAGACGTCAAAATACGAAATGCCACATCAGAACTGGTCCATCTGACTATACAAGGGCCAGAGTCGGCTCGCGCGATCAAGGAGACATTGAGAGTCGCTGTAGAAGATCTCAAACCTCTACATCACAAGAGCCTCGGACCCAGCATCATTATCTCTAGAGACAGAACCGGACAGGGAGGATACGACATTATCTTGCCAAACCAAGAGGCGGAGGCTGTTTGGCAGGGCTTCCTGTTAAACACGGGAGATTTCGGAATCAAACCAATTGGCAGTAAGGCCATGGAGATATTGCGCCTGGAAGCAGGCTACCCGAAGTATGGAGCCGACATTGACCAGGACATGATTGTCTTGGAAGCGGGATTCAAAGACGGAATCAGTTTCACAAAGGGATGCTACATGGGCCAAGAAGTTGTCGCCAGAGCAACTCACATAGGCAGAGTGAACAAGCAACTGGTTAAGCTAGAGATAGAGTCACCGGACCCACCATCAACACGATCGAAGCTGAAGAGCGAGGGTGTCGATGTTGGTTTCGTCACGAGTGCTGCCTTCTCGCCGGGTCTTGGAAAGGTCGTAAGCTTAGGATATGCGAATAGGGACCATGCAAAGGAGGGAACTAAGCTGACAGTTGAGAGTTCGAATAACCAGTTTCCTGCCCGCATCACTAAGGTGATCTAGTTCTTGACTGTTTGGAAGCAGCCGGAGTGCCATGCTTCCAATCGCGAATCCTCTGACCTTCGAAGCACGATTTTCTGAGTATCAAATGAAATGCTCTTCTGACACCCCCTACAGAAGCTCCCGGCCAGCTGTGGGCCTCTGCTGAAAGTAGTCCGCATGGTCTCCGATTCTTTGTTCAGCTGTTGCCTCTTGAGGTCAATGTAGGTTCTGAACTCTACGATTTCAGTATTCTTCGGATTGACTTGCAACAGCTCGTTGACTGATTCTTCAGCGTCGGTGAGAGCCGAAACGATCTCTTGGAACTTGCTCAGCATTCGACTGGTCATTGCTCCATCAATCATGAGCGCTCCATTACCGATCGACTGGATCACTTTGGGATATGAGCTAAGCTCGTTACTCATGGCGTCAGCTATCTTGTAGCCGAAATACGCTTTCAGAAATAGAAGACCCTCAGAGGCGGGATGGGCGTCCAACCCATTAGTGACAATCTCCAAAGCAGAGGGAAAGTTAGAGTTCTGGGCTTCTACTAATGCCGGATCCGCAAAATGCCTCTTCTCCTCTGGCGTGCACTTCAACGGCGCGTTGAATGCCATATCGACAGGGTCCAAGGGACCAATCGACCTACTCACGCCTCCATCGAAAAAATAGCTTCCGTGCCCATCGGATAATCCGGGAAGTACTACGAATACACGTGGAGTCTCCACTAACAATCGGCTTATCGATCAACGCTAGGATATTCTGATTGAAATATCTATTCAAAGACAGACTTAGCTTCTGCCCATGCAGGCGCCCTGAGAGGAATAGTAAACAGAGCCCGGTCTCAGCTATGAAGGGTCCAGATCGCTTTCAGCTTTGCCGACGTGCCCAATATTATTGGGCGTCTCGGAACTTTTGTTCCAAGGTCTTCAGCTCGCCATGCTCTTTTACGCGGATCTTTACATCCATATTGAAAACGAGTCCGACTCGTCTGAGAAAAGAATACAGTTCCTCCCCGGACAGCGGCCCCTTTAGTCTCCCAGAATCAATCAGACCTGCAAGGGTATCCTCGACCTGACCAACTTCTTTCGGGTAATATCGTCTCGCAGTCTCCAATACTTCTTCTCCTCTTCCTGCAAGGATTCTCCGAACAGTCTCGCGTGGACTGATCTTCGGCGTCTGAGGTTGCGGCGGAAGGGTCTTCTCCTGCGAACGGATCATTTTCTTCCGAAGCTCTAGAGCCTTCCTCTGACGTAGAATCTCGATCTCGGAAGACATTGCTCTATGCGGTCGAAGATAGCCAAGGCGTCTACATAAGGGCTGGTTTTCTAGAATCTCTTCAAACCAATACTCTTCTCATAATCGTATACTGTTCTTCCGACGACCGTCCACGCTTCCAACCGTCTCTTGTCAATACGGTATCTATTGGAAGAAAGGTCGATCGTATTTCGGCAAAAGTGTCCACTCGGAAACCCTCCGACTAAGACTACAGGTTTTCTCGCGCTGCCCAATTCTTCCATGACCGTTTCCATAGGTTTCGGAGCTCCTTGAGTTGTCAGTGTCGCAATTTGATCAGCGGATAATTCATCCATTAGTTTCTGCAAGGACTGCTTTTTCAGTGACAATAGTGGTGTCCCGCTTGAAGGGACGACTCGTTGCTTGTACAACTGTTCAAGAAGCGAAGTGAACCTGTCAGTATTTCTTGGCAGCCTTGCATGAGGGTTGACGGTGATAACATGATCGTCCCGAGTGTGAACATAGCATTGGAGATCGCCATCGATGTTTAGCGGCGATCCGAGTGCTAGTAGAAGCGAAAAGTGGGCAATATCAGGCCGGCCTCTTCCGACGCCTGCCTTCTCCAATCGGAGGATGGCAGAGTGATGATAGCTCTGATCAAGAATCAGCTCGTTAGGGTCCGTCTGCTTCCTCCGGGCAGATCCGGTCACGCTTGGATGGCCAGCGATTTCATTAGGCACCAGCTCTATCGACGATTCGGCAAGGACTAGAGTCAGAACCAATGATTCCCACTCGATCGGACTGCTCCCAGCTCAGGTTATGAGCTTCATGGGACGCCCAACCGCTCGACGAAACTATGGCAAGACACGGTCCGCCGTTGCGACGATAGCACGAGAGAGGATTGAGATCCTCATAGCACAAGCGAAAGAGATGGCCGAGACAGACAAGAAGTTGTCTCGGCGGTATGTGGATCTTGCCCGAAGGATCTCTGAACGGACGAAGGTTAGGATACCAAGCGAGCTGAAGAAGTATCTATGCAAGGGATGTGCAATAGCCCTGGTACCAGGGCGAAACGCTAGAATCCGGCTGTACGCGCACAATTCTGGAATCGTCATAACATGCTTGGAGTGCGGGACGATGAAGCGATTCCCTGTTAAACCTAGAAGAGGCTCTCCGGCGCTTCAGCATGCGATTAAGCCTTATATCGCTCAGACCGAGCCGTTCTCGAAGAAAAATTCCACCAACGATTGAGGACGTGTTAGTTGCCAACAGCATTTGAGGTTCCAGCAAACGAACTCATTGACCGGCTAGCCAGGCATCTGAAAGAAAACGTCTCAGAGATCTCACCGCCCACCTGGTCCGAGTTCGCCAAGACCGGTGCTCACAAGGAGCGACCCCCACAAGACCCCGACTGGTGGTACATGAGATGCGCCTCGCTTCTGCGGAAACTGTACGTGCACGGATCAGTAGGAGTGTCTCGCCTCCGAGTCCAATATGGAGGCAATGTCGGAAAAGGCAACTGGCCAGAACACCACGTCGACGCAGGAGGCTCAGCTATCCGAGAGCCTCTCCAGCAGCTGCAGAAGGCTGACCTCGTCGCAATTGATGGCAAGAAAGGACGAAAGCTGACGAGACAAGGCATCACATTGTTGAACAAGACAGCGGCAGAGGTCGCGAAAGAGTTGAAGGCTAGGCCCAGAGAGGCCGCGAGCTGATGTCCGAGGAAGACTATTCTGACGAAGAGCTAGAAGCCCTGCGCCGCCGCAGACTTGCCGAGATGCAGAGGGCCGCTGGAGACGACCAACGACGATCCCAAGCACAACAACA
>JAJPJY010000124.1 GCA_021323995.1 bacterium
AACAATACCGGGACTACTATGGCGTATCTCAACACGGCGATCGAGACGGGAGGCAGGTTTGCGGCCAATAGTCTGCCGACGGGCCAGGCTAGACCCCAGAGAAATGTTGTCAGTAGCAGCTGAGAATATACGATTGAGTTTCGGACATTCGGTAGTGTTGTGGGTGCTGTCCCGGGCAGATGTTCCAGATTCGTTTGGCTCTGCTCGCCCGGTTTCATGCGAAGCAGGTTTCAGGACGGAATAAGTAGTTTGACTCCGAATATTGCTTTCAAACTATAACGACGGAGACTGGCCGTTCGTCCCGAAGGCCCAGCTACGCTTGTTTGAATGATATTATGTCGGATAGAGCACCCGTTCTCTCTGTCCGGTCCTTTAGAATGGGAACGACTTTGATTCCAAAGGCTGCCTTGTCAATCGTCTTATCGTCCAATCTGTGAATGATCCCTCCCTCGACTCCCTCGAACTTTACGAGAGCCAGTGTGACTGTCTCACCTGGTTCCCCCGCTCTGTTCCGGTTGACTGTTGTGTAGCTGTAGACATATCCGGGTTCATCGATTGCTCTGGTCTCTTTCATCTCGATGAAACATGAAGGGCAGAACATTCTGGCGGGGACGTAGCTGTTCTTGCATTTCGCACATTTCGAGACCAGGAAACGTCCGTTGTCTCTTAGTTCTCGACGGAACTTTTCTCCCGCTACGCCTGCTGTGTAGTGGAATTCTAGGGGGATGCTGTCTGTCCAGTGGCGGGCCATTGAAGGTTGGGAGATTTTCTCGAGGATTGGCATTGTTATGCTTCCAATGGCTTGAAGTATCGAATGTCGGTTATGGCTCCTTGCCTCTCGCTGGGTTGTTTCCAGACGGCCTGGACCTTCATCCCAATCCTAATGTTTGATGGCTCTACCTCACCAAGATTGTGGAGTATTCCCATTCCTGGACTAGCTCCATCCAGGTCTACGACCGCAACTAGTATGGGAGTCTTGAGGCGTCTTGCGTCTGTTCCGACGTGAGAGATCGAGAACGTGTTTACGGTTCCGGTGTCCTTGATCTGGACCCATTGATCGGTCGGTCTGTAGCATTGCTCGCAGTACATTCTTGGCGGAACAAGTATTCTCTCGCATTGGTTGCATTTTCTCGCGATTATTCTGCCCTCTTTCAGTTCATCTAGGAATCTGCTGATTGCGACGCCTGCAGCCCAGCTGTAGCGTGGTACGAACTTGTACTCAATGTCAAGATACCTTCTCTCCTTCTGGTCTTCATGCGTGATTTCGTGGCCCGGATAGTTTGTTATTTTCTGGGACATCTGCTTCGCCTTTACCTCCTCATCACTGTAACTGTTCCTACTTGCATCAGGTCTCCCCAGGCCTGGGCGACTCCAGTGCGTGCATCTTTCTTCACCTGTCTTTTTCCGGCTTCTCCCCGAAGCTGCCAGAATAGTTCGCAGATCTTCATCATGCCGGCAGCCGCGATTGGGTTACCAACGCCCAGCAGCCCGCCTGAGGGGCAGACTGGAAGGTCCCCGTCTCGCTGGGTTACTCCGTCAACCGTCATCTTAGGCGCCTCCCCCTTGCCAGCCAATTGCAACCCCTCTAGATGGTGCAGTTCCTTGTAGTCGAAGGGGTCGTAAGGCTCAGCGATGTCAATTTCCTTTCGTGGATTCTTGATGCCGGCCATTTTGTAGGCCATTTTGGCCGCTTTCTCTACGTACTCTGGATATGCGAGGTCACGGTTGGTCCAGTGCGTCGTGTCTAGGGTCCAGCCGACGCCGTCCAGCCAGACGGGCTCGTCGGTAAGTTTCTTAGCGACTCTCTCCGAGGCCAGAACCACCGCGGCCGCACCGTCGCTTGGTGGACTTACGTCGAGCCGTTTGACGGGGGAGCAGATGGGTTCAGAGTTCATCACATCATCCACCGTGATCTTTGCTCCAAGCTGGGCGCAAGGATGATCAATCGCGTTTCCCTTATTCTTCACCGCGACTTCGGCGATCTCTTCCTCTTTGATTCCATACTTGTGCATGTACCGCCGCATCTCTAGCGAGAAAATCCAGAGTAGAGTCGTCCCTAGTGGGCGCTCGAGTATCTGGTCGAATATGCTCCAGAATGCGTACTGAGGATGCGGGTGCAAGGGAGACATCTTCTCTTCAGCGACGCAGAGGCATGTATCATACATTCCCGAGGCGACGTTCCACCATCCTCCGATGGGAGTGAAAACCCCGGTTCCGCCTCCAACATAGACGCGCTGGTGGGGTTTGCCGATCGCACCCATTCCGTCCAGATAGTATTCTCCTTTCATGTGGACTCCGTCGAAGGCGTCTGGGGCGGACCCGGAGACGACTGATTGTATGTCCTTCAGCGTCAGCCCCGCAGCGTCTAGGGCCATTCTTGAGGCCTCGAATGACAATTCCTTGGGGGATTCTAGCATGCGTCGTCGGAACAGAGTTATTCCCGCGCCAATGATTGCGACTCGTCTCTTCATTTTTCGACTGCTCCTAGTTGCTCAGCACCGCGACGGCGCCTGTGGCGGTGGGTAATCCTCTCCAGCTCTGGACCAGTGCTTTCTTGGCTTTTGGAATCTGGAGGCTTCCTGCTTGGCCACGTAGTTGCAGAACTGCTTCCAGTGTTCGGTGAAGTCCTGTTGCTTCGAGAAGATGTCCGACTCCGAGTGAGCCACCAGACGCGTTCACGGGCAGTCGGCCATCATGGTCGAACGAGCCTGATTCTAGCATTCGTCCTGCTTTTCCCTTCTTTGCGAGTTTGAGTGCTTCGATACTCTGCAATTCCTTGTACGAGTAAGTGTCGTCAACCTCTGCGAGATTGAAGTAGCTTGCTGGGACCCCGATTCCGGCCATCTTGTAGGCTCGGGATGCTGCCTGCTCCACATAGTCGGCCCAGCCAAAATCGCGATCTTCAACAACAGGTGTATCAGAGCTCCACCCAATGCCCCTGATCCAGACCGTATGATCCCCGAGCTTACGCGCCTTCTTCGCCGATGCTAGGACGAACACGATGCTCGCGTCGATTCCTTTACTGGACTCTAGCTCAGTCAAGGGAGAAGCCGTCGGTTGTGAATTCAATACGGTTTTCTTGTCGAGGCTTGCAGCGTGGACTGCTCGGGGATTGGATAGCGCGTTCTTCTTGTTCTTGACAGCGACCTGAGCACAATCTTCTCTTCTCGTTCCCGAGTCTTTGAGATACCGAGCCATCTCCATACCTGCAAGGAATCGCGGGTCGACGTCGATGTGATTGTGAGCATAGACGGGGTCAAATCCAAAACTCATGATCTCGCTAGGGTTCAAGACGTCCGAGAGCTTGCTGTGAGACTCGACAACCGCCACATCAGCGACGCCGGACATGATGTGCATGCACGCAGTTGCTAGTCCGATTATTCCGTCCGAGGAGATGGTGCATAGTGGACGGAGCACGGCGCCCAGCTGGTCTGGCATGTACTCGTCTGTGATGCTGATTCCCTCCCAGAAATCCTCGGTGCAGCAAACAAAACTCTGAACGTCCTTTCGCGGGTCAATCCCTGCGTCCTCGTAAGCCCGGCTTGCCGCTTCGAACATCAACTCTCGGGTCGAAAGCCCGGGAGTCATCGAGTCGAAGCCTGCGTATCCTAAGCCGACAATTCCAACCTGTAACGGCAAGAAATCACTGGAAAAACGCGCGATGAATTCTTCACTATAAGGCTGTCGCAAAGAGTGAAACATTAGACCTTTCACCCAGGGTCTCTGGGGCTTATATCACGCTACATGTACTCCGAGAGGGATTCCAGGTTCGGATCTACGAACAGATAATCCTCCCACTCAGCTTCATATGTCCCCCATGCCCGACGATCTATTTGATTCACAAAAGGAGAAACACTGGTGGATCTAGTT
>JAJPJY010000076.1 GCA_021323995.1 bacterium
TAGTCCCGCTAGAGCGCCTTTCGACGACCTTGCCTGTGCTCCAGGCACAGGGTGCTCAACATCCCTTATTGCTCTTAACATGTCTGACTTCCACCTACTATCAGTCAACTCAAACTTGACCATCACATCGCGATCCCTCAACTCGATCTCACAGCTATCGACGGTTTCTGGCGGAGTAGCAACCCAGCTCTTCACCGCTGGAGACCAGATTGGCGTCAAAGTGGTGAATAAGCCATCAATCGCAAACGCGTCAGCAACTCTCAAAACCGGCTCTTTGACGATAACATTCTCGCCTCAACTGTCTATCCCGACCAGCACGCTATCCACCATAACTGGAGAAACCTACAATTTCACACTTCCATCGGATTGCGGAGTCAACGGTCAACTGTGTGAAAACACATGGAGTGTGACCACTACCTTCAGCAGCGGCTTCGACTTGGGCAACGCCTCAACCACTTTCAGAATCAACCTGTTACAAGTTTCGCTCACCGGAACGGGCGGGAGCAACTCGCTCAGCGTTCAGGGCACACTCACCTACGGTAACGGCACAGCCGCCCCTGGCGTCAACGCGACCCTGTTCGCAATTGACACTGGTACGCCAGTAAATACTCCCGTTACTAATATTCAGAACAGTCCCTCGCCGAATCTTCTCTACATATCAAACGTAACCCTCGTCAATGGAGTCTTCACTCAAGGCCAATCCCTCATCATGATATTCACGGTAGTAAATCCTAATGCGGCTCAGCAATACAACGCGACAGTAACTATCTCGCATGAATGGCCCGGCCCTCAGTCGCATAACATGACTACTACATTTTCTCTCAATCCCCGCGACGGGATCAACGACCTTCCATTCAATTCTACACGGCCAGAGGCCTACGAAGCGACCATTATGTTTACGGGGAGCGGGGTCCAAGTCACGCTGGAGAATCTCAGAACTCAGCTCAGCTTCCCGATTCGAACGATGAGTTCCGGGACGAGTCCCGTGTTGCCGAACACTCCCCACGCAGGCTTGTTCAATGTAACCGTAACGAGCCTAATTGGAAACAATGCGCAAGCTCCAGCGAATTCGCTATTGTCTCCGACGTATGCATACGTTACCACCTCACCCATCCCAAGCAGATATCTCTACGGCTCATCAGTGTTCAAGACGGGGTCCGGGGGAAGCTTCTCCCAGACTATCAGTTCTGCTCACTCACTGCTGGGAGCAGAGAACCTAACCGTATTCGTGCTCGCTAGAGATGCTTTTGGAGTAGTCGTAATGAACAATCTACCCAGTTCCACGTATACAGAATCTACTGCCCTCATTACGAGCGCCGATTCAATTGGCTCTGTGGCAGAGGGCAGTTCCGCCACGGCAACACTCCACCTCACAAGCAACTCAACGCGAAGCAATGGAATCACAGAGGTCATCACTGTCAACCTCATAATTCAAGGTCAAGGCGGCAGCCCCTCCCAACAGACAGTCGCAACTATTACTAACGTAATGATATCCTCCGGGCAGAGCAAAACGATACAACTCTCATTTACAGCACCCTCGAGTGTCGGATCATACACATTGACGTTTTCGTCGCCCGAATACGGAGGAGTCTTGACATCTCAAACTCTCCAAGTAACAATTCTCCCGGGCTACGTCCAATTCCTCATACCTGCAGGAATAGGTGTCGTGATCGCAATAATCGTCCTCGGAGTTTACCTCGTCCGTGAAAGGAGAGGAGAGAAAGAGACAGAGATGGAAAAACCGAAAGGGTCGAGCGAAAAGACCAAATCTGTCCCTGGAGCAAAACCCCTCTCCAAATCCTTAACTCGACCTGTGAACGTACGGTTGTAGAGTCTTAGAAGAAATGGAAGCTGGACCCGAAGAGACCATACAGGAAACCCCTCCGGCAGAAGCGCCGCCTCGTGAGCGGAATCCCGGGGGACTCTTCTACGAGTGCATTAACTGCGGATCAAAGATTTCCGCGGACCAGCTGGCTATGACACCGGAGATCAAATGCCCGTTCTGCGGCTATAGAATCCTCAGAAAGGTAAGGCCTCCTATCGTCAAGCATGTAAAAGCTCGATGACGGACCGAATCCGAAAGCCCGATTTCTGAATCTAATCAAAGCAATATACCGACTCTTCTGTTCAATCAGCTAGCTGGGCTCAGCTTTGCAAGGACAGACCCAGGATCTGAAGGATAGGTACAGGCTGCTCTCTGAAATTGCTCGGCGGAGGGGCTTCTTCTGGGGGTCTTTCGAAATATATGGAGGACTCAGCGGGTTCCTGGACCTAGGCCCTCTAGGTACCGGTCTAAAGCGACAGATCGAAGACCTTTGGAGAGAATTCTTTCTTGCACGCCATGGTTTTGTCGAGATATCAACTCCGATCATTACTCCCCATCGTGTCCTGGAAGCCTCAGGACATGTCGAGAACTTCAAGGATCCAATGACAGAATGCACGAACTGTCACAGAAGATTCAGGGCTGACCAACTCGTCAAAGAATCAACGGGATTAGAAACGGAGGGCTTGAGCCTTGAGCAACTGGGTAGTCTTCTAGCCAAGGTCAAATGTCCCGAATGCGGCGGAATCCTTGGACCACCACAATATTTCGTGACCATGTTCAAGACAACCATCGGCCCATACGGAGAAGACCCCGCATATGGAAGGCCGGAAGCAGCTCAGGGCATTTTCGTAGACTTTCGCAGAGTTTACGAAGTGATGAGGGAGAAAATGCCTCTAGGAATCGCCCAAGTTGGGACGGTGCTCAGAAACGAGATTTCGCCACGACAGGGTCCAATTCGACTCCGCGAATTCACTATCATGGACTTCGAACTATTCTTCGACCCTGACACACCGGATTGTCCGTACCTCGGAGAAGTAAAAGACGAGGAGTTATCGATAGTAACGGAGAAAGATAGACTCGCCGACGCTGATCGAACGACACAGATCACGGCTGGACAAGCCGTCACAACAGGCGCGATAAAATCGTCTTGGGCAGCGTATTTCATGGCCCTATCGAAACGGTTTCTGACTCAGCTTGGCATACAATCTCAATATCAGCGATTCTTCGAAAAGCTCCCGACAGAGAGAGCTCACTACTCAGCTCAGACGTTCGACCAAGAGGTGAAGCTCGACAGGTGGAACTGGGTTGAGGTCGCAGGCTTCGCTTACAGGACAGATTATGATCTGAAGAAGCACATGGAGGCGACGGGACTAGACCTTCGAGTCTTCAAGCCGTACGATTCGCCGCTGGAAAAGACTGTTCGCGTTGTGAGACCAGATCATGAAAAGATAAGAAAACAATTTGGCTCCGACGCTGGAAAGATCATGAGCCTACTTGCACGGGAAGACCTCACTGAGAAGGTGCGAGGAAAGAGACCGGGCCAAACGCTCGAAGTTGGTGGAAACGATGTTCCCATCGAATTCTTCAACACGAAGGAGGAGAAGGTCAAGGAGACGGGGACGAAATACATCCCGCACGTCGTTGAGCCTAGTTTTGGAGTCGAGAGACTTGTCTACGCATCTCTGGAGCACAATCTCAGGATGAAGGAAGACAGACTCATAGTAAGCCTACCATTCAAGCTGGCTCCAATCCAAGCATCAGTCTACCCACTAGTCAACAAAGACGGTCTCGACGCGAAAGCAAGACAGATCTACGAAGAACTTACCGCAGACGGATTACGCGTCGAATATGATGAAGCAGGTTCCATCGGACGACGATACGCAAGAGCCGACGAAGCAGGAATACCTCTCGGAATCACCATAGACTATGACACTCTGAAAGATGATACGGTAACATTGAGGGATCGAGACACTTGGGTCCAAGTGAGGACCAAAACCGACCGGCTTAGAGAGACCATCCATATGATTGTCAACAACGGCTTCCCAAGTGAGACTCGGTAAGGCGCGGGACTAGTTTTTATGGCAACGCCAAGGCCCTCTGGTCTAGATTAACGGTGTCAGTGATGACTTTTCCCGTCGAAACCGAGGCCGGTATAAGACGTAGAATCTTGGACATCTGTAGAGAACAGACAAGACACGTAGTTGAGATAACACGTGAACTCGCCCTCATGACGGACAGTGTTGGGGAGGGGAAAGGCAAAGACGCCAAGGACCACTATCAGAATATGGTCAAGATTTTGGACGATTTCGAGGGAACAAAGAAGAAGCTCTTGGAAGAAGTCGCATCATTCGGCGCATTACTCAGCAATCGGGAAGACTTCATCCGGCTGATATTCCGGATTGGAGAGGTTGCAGACTACGCTCAGGGAATAGGCTACCGGCTTACCGCCGTCATCGACCGAAGCTGGAAAGTCGACAAGAAATACACGAAACGTCTTTCCGAACTTATCGCACTCGTACTTGAGGAGATGTCCAAGATTCGAGAAACGACAATGTCTCTTGGATTCAACCCAGCAAAAGCAATGGACCTCTCCAGGGGAGTTGAAGAGATGGAAAGAAAGGTCGACACAGCATATCGCTCCCTTGACCTGGAAATCCTTGACGAAAAGATCCCCCTAAGGACACTCCTTCTTGTAAGAGACCTTAGCAGCCTCATGGAGAATATGGCAGATCTAGGCGTGGACGTTGTGGACCTCATCAGGGTCATAGCGCTCACAGCTTAGCCGAAGCGATGAAAGGATCGGCAGCTCTTAGCCAAGCTGAGCTTATCGGCACCAGACTAATCGTCTGGGATTCTAAGCAGGGTCTCGGAATTTACCGTTCTGGCTTTTTCGGAAAGCCGGTCGGGATTCCTAAGCCCAAGCCCGATCAGGACTTCGACGTGCCGCTACTTCTTGATCTGATGGAGGGCCTCTACCTACTAGAAAACAAGAGAATAGGAGTCGTGGACGGCCGGACGAAGAAGCCTGTGGGCAAGGGCATATTGTTGAAGGCGGCGAGAGAAACCTATCGAGATTTTAGCCCAGCTTACCAGGTCTACAAGGACCTACGCGAGAAGGGATACATTGTGACCCCAGGGATCAAGTTCGGGGCAGACTTCGCCGTCTACGAACATGGTCCGGGAATAGACCATGCGCCGTTCATTGTCTCTGTCGAAACACCTGACTCGATAATGGGGCCCTTCGAAGTGGTCAGGGCAGGAAGGCTCGCCACAACAGTTCGGAAACATTTCATCCTAGCTATTCCCGACACTAAATCGGGAAAGATACGCTACCTAGTCTTCCAGTGGTTCAAAGCTTAGACGAAACCGGCCCCGTTAGTATAGGACGGGTCACTTTATTGTAAGTTCGTCCAGGCTTCGAGGATAGTTCGTGATGAAGCTCATTCCCTTCTTTGTTATCTCAACGGTGTCAGAGTGTCTGAATCCCGCGTAGCCTGGAAAGTACAATCCGGGCTCACAGGAGAAGACCATGCCTTGTTTGATGATGGTCTGGTCACCGGGATCAAGCCACGGCGGCTCGTGACCATCCAGCCCGATTCCGTGACCTGTGTGGTGACGCCATGCGTTTGAGAATCCCAATGCTTCTACTGACTTCCGGGCAGCATCGTCGACTCTACTGCAGAATATCCCCGGTCGGAATTCTCGTAGCGCGGCGCCTTGAGCTTTGGTCATGATTTCAAAGTACTTCTTGGCTTTCGCGCTGGGTTTTCCTACGATCACAGTGCGTTCGAGCTCGGCAGTATATCCAGCAACTTCGACACCTGCCTCGGTGACGAGAACGTCTCCCTTTCGAATCTTGTTCTTGGTGTAGACGGCGTGAGGAATGGCTGAGCCGGCGCCGACCTGTCCTCGGAATCCGACGACGAGCGGTGATAAAGCGATCCTGAGCTGGATGTATCTTGGTCCGAGCTTCTTCAACATCTTCGCCAGTGCTTCGTAGCTTGACTTTACGGCGGCCAGAGCGTCATGGACACCAGATCTTGTATTATGGAGCAGAATGTCGTGGGCTATCTCGGACCATCGAGCGCTCTCTCTCAAGAGCCGAATTTCTTGACTCGATTTCACAAGTCGAAGGTTGTCTACAATGTCACGACCCTCCACAAACTTCGCCCTTGACAGGAGATCTTTGAGGCTTGGGCCTCGGTAGCCGTATGCTCCTGAGGCCCCTTCAGTCGAGTCGGTTGCGATCAATGATGACGCGAGGCCCTTGTTGGACATGAATCGGGCGAATAGCCTCATGGGATGGGTCTTTCCCGGATAATCCGGGTAGGTGTAGACTTCGTCTGCAAGCTTACAATCGTCGCGAATATGGTCGTACTCTAGTTGAGGTGCTATGAAGAATAGTCCACTTTCTCGCGGAATGACTAGTGCGACGGGTCTCTCAGTTGGGATGTGGGAGAAACCTGTTGTGTAGAGAATCCTTGTAGGATTTACCAAGTATAGCGCGTCGATCCTACGGCGACGCATCTGGCTCCGGACCATCTCGATCCGACTTTTGTGTTCATCCTGGCTTATTCTCAGTTCATCAAATAGCATTGATGATTCCAAGAATCGGACTGGGTTAATAATTGCTAATTCAGTATTTCAAAAAAGAGGGAGAGCGGCTAAGAGCGAAAATGGTCTTAGTCGATCTGTATCTGCTTCGGCTTGTTTCCCGGGCTCTTGCGATGCAGGATCAGTTCTAGTACTCCGTTCTTGTAGCTAGCCTTTGATGTGTCCGGGTCAACCTCAACGGGCAGTTGTAGGGACTTGTAGTAGCGATGCTTCTCGTTGTCTACCTTGAGCACGAGGTTCCTTCCATCGCACTCCAGTGCAATGTCGGATTTCTCAACCCCTGGTAGTTCTGCCACCACCTTGACATTCTCGGATTGTACCATTGTGTCGACTAGGGGCTCGCGTTCCTCTTTGACATCTAGGCTTGGCTTGGACGTTCCGAAGGGTCCTCCCCGTAGTGAGGGTTTGACGTTGCCGAATTCTCTGATCACTGGTTTACCGTCGGGTCCCATGCTGAACGAGTATCCGTAGACGAACGGTCCCATTTCCTTGACGGTTCCTCCATCAGGGGTTTTTCTTTCTCTGATGAGGTCCTTTGGTAGTTCCATCTGTTCGAACATTTTTTCGAAGTTGCGGTCGAAGTCTTCGAACCAGTTGCTCATTGGGAATCTGCTGCGTCGCTTGAACCATTCTGGGAAAAATTCATCATCGTTCTCCAATCAATTCACCTCCTCATGTTTCTGATCATCTAGGGTCCTCCGGGTCCGTTCTAGGAACATTAGAAACTCGGCCAGGACCGTCTCGCCCATGCGGCTGAGTTCGTAGGTTCCCTGGCTTGGCTCGTCAAGAATTCCCGCCTTGGAAAGCTCTGCTATGTTGTGATAGACTAGCTTGGGGTTTATTCGGGCTCTGAACTCCTTTTTCATGGATGATTTTCTGAGAAGCGGCGCCAACATTCGCATCCTTGTCTCGTTGACCATGAGTTCGATTGTTCGGAGTGTTTGGCGAAGAGCCTCTTCCAGAGTGTCGTCAAACCATCCTAGCGCTTCGACCTCGATCTTGCTCCTGTCAATGCCCCTGGGAATTGAATCATCTTCTACGCCCTGTGCAGAGACTATGAGTGCTCTGCCATTTTCCGATTGGCTGACTTGTCGCACTGAATTCCATAGTTTTTCGTCGGGTTCGCTTGTTGAGCAGAAGGCGACAAGGATCTCGTTTTCCTTGATGCCTCCTGCGTCAGCTTTGAGAGTCGTGTTGTCGCCGAGTTTGAGGCTGGGATCGATATAGGTGTCGTAGCCTTCGCGGATCAGCTTGCTCGCGATGACGAACTTCTCGAAGAGTTTCAGCCCTCGAATATCCTGAGGCTCGGGGTAGCGTCTGGCGAACGTCTCATAATCGAGTACCGATTGGGGCGTTACCCTCTTCGGCGCCGGACGACGTACGAGCTCAAGATTCATCTTCGGACCCTTTCTGTTACTAATGGTAACGTTCAAACGATATAAGCGTTACCTCAGGTAAATCCTAAACCCTCGGTAACTTCAGTACAAGGATACTCTTGTAACTCCTGGAATCTCACGCAGCTTTGTCACAAGATCCCCGGGTACGGGCCGGTCTGCTATCAGTACGAGCTTGGGTTCTGGCACGAGATCAGGATCGTCGACTAGCGCCTGGCGAATGCTGATTCCTGCCTTTGTGAGAAGAGTGGAGGCGCCTGAGATGATGCCAGGTTTGGACGGGTTCTCGACAAGAATCTCAACTGTTCCTAGACCTAAGTCGTGAGCAACATTCTTCAGGGAGACGCCTGCGGACCCGAGTTTCTCGAATAGAGACTTGAGTTCTGGTTTGGATTCGATTGATTTGATCGTCTCTCCTACCGTTCTCCGGTCTACGCGTGCTACTCGAGCGATCTTTACGACGGGTACTTCGATCTCGTTCAGGTAGATTCGGGAGTGTCGTATTGCTAGTCCGCTTTCTAGTAGGGTCCTGACTACTTTGAGGCGTTCGGGGTGGTTGGCCATTGTGGTGACGATTTTGCTCCAGAGTGTCATATGTACAGAAATGTACTGGATAGCTTAAAATGTTACGTTCATGTACGTAGTCTACCGCTGATCATGCAGACCCTCGCCGTCCGAGAAGACACTCGTGTTCTCCTTTCCCAGGACGAGATCCCAACCAGCTACTACAACATCCAATCGGATCTTTCTGAACCGATTCCACCGCCGCTGGACCCGGGGACGAGACAGCCGGTCAATCCGCAATCACTGGAGAGGATCTTTGCCAAGGAGCTGATCCGTCAAGAAATAAGCTCCGAGAGAAACATCAAGATTCCAGAAGAAGTCAGAGAAGCATACGCAGCGATCGGGAGACCTACTCCCTTGGTGCGGGCGAAACGGCTGGAAAAGTTTCTCAAAACGCCCGCACGAATATACTACAAGGCGGAGTATCTCAGTCCGACTGGCAGCCACAAGCCAAACACTGCGTTAGCCCAGGCTTTCTACAACAGCCAGCAGGGGACTCACCGACTAGTTACAGAGTCTGGAGCAGGACAGTGGGGGTCTGCACTAGCACTAGCCTCCGGAATCTTCGGGTTGAAGTGTAAAGTGTACATGGTCAGGGTCAGCTACAACCAGAAGCCCGGACGACGAACGATGATGGAGACCTACGGGGCGGAAGTTACTCCCTCTCCCAGCAACGATACAAAGTTCGGCAAGTCACTCTTAGACCTGGACAAGCAGCATCCTGGGACTCTTGGCATCGCAATCAGCGAAGCATTGGAAGATACTGTCACTCATGATGACAGCCGCTATTGTCTCGGGTCCGTCCTGAATCACGTTCTGCTTCATCAGACAGTTATTGGGCTCGAGGCGCAGAAACAGTTCGAGAAGATCGATGTCATGCCAGACATCATTGCAGGCTGTATCGGAGGAGGGTCCAACTTTGCAGGCTTCGCATACCCGTTCCTTGGCGAGAAACTCCGAGGAAGATCTGACGCACGGTTTGTTGCGTGCGAGCCGAAAGCAGTCCCATCGACAACACGTGGAACCTACACGTACGATTTCGGCGACACTGCCGAAATGACGCCACTACTGAAAATGTACACCGTTGGTCACAAGTACGTGTCACCGCCAATCCATTCAGGTGGACTGCGCTACCATGGAAAGGCGCCGTCTCTATGCTACTTGATCAACAAGGGCTACGTTGAGTCTGTTGCCTACCATCAGAACGAGGTCTTCCAAGCCGCTAGGACCTTCGCCCAGACAGAGGGCATGATCCCAGCTCCGGAGACAGCTCACGTCATCAAGTTTGTGATCGATGAGGCGATCAGGTGCAAGGAGCGTAACGAGAGCAAGGTCATCGCCTTCAACAATTGCGGACACGGATTACTTGATCTGAAGGCGTACGAAGACTTTCAAGCAGGAAGGCTGGTAGACTATGAGCCTGCCAGCATCCAAGTCGACAACTACGTCAGCTGACACCTCCTTCCAGCAGAACATCGTACAGCTGATCGCGATTGCCAGGCGTCCAGAGGACGCCCTAGACCTTCTCTGTGAACACTACCGCGTAGAGAGACCGCGCCTTAGGATGGGACTGCCGAGCGGAGAGAAGAACGCGTTAGGATGCTATGTTCACCGGGACAAGACAATCTATATCTCCAGCCAAGAGTATCTCTACGATCCGTACGTCATAATTCACGAGTTCTATCATCACCTCAGACACGTGGGTGGAAAACACAGAGGAACTGAGAAACATGCTCGAGACTTCGCATTAGCTTTTCTTAGAACGTCCCAGTTGGGCTCTGTGTCTGAGGACCGTCCTAGCAACAAGAATTAGCCACTCTATTCTTGCCGAAAATAGCAGACCGGCGATGCCGGAGACTATAGTATAGTCGGCGATTACGAGCAGTGCCTGAATCTTGGAAGGACTCCCATGAACGTGCCCGTCCGAGCTAGACTCTTAAACGTGAATTGCAATGAGTGTCAACAGATGACTTGTTGTCTTGATGGAATCTCAAGAGTTGTTTGAGGCCGCGGAGCAGCGTTGGTTGGCCAACTGGCAGAAGGGTCCGACGAGACGTAGCTGGATCACTCTTCCGGTCCAGAACGGAGACTCTGCCCCTGATTTTCGCTTGAAGGATTCCACTGGACGGGAGAGATCTCTGAGCGAGTTCTGGAAGGATCGGCCCGCCCTGTTGATCTTCTGGCGACACTTCGGTTGCGGATGCGGCGTTGGCCGGGCGGAGCGTCTTGCGAAGGAATATGAACAGTTTACGAAGGCCGGAGCCAGCACGGTCGTTATTGGCCAGGGCGAGCCCGAGCGGGCTGCGTGGTATAAGGAGAAATTCTCGATTCCATGCCCGATCCTCGTGGACCCGGATGAACACGTCTACCGAGCCTATGGACTGCTCGAGGTCAGTCCCTGGCTACTGTTGGGTGAGCCAGTGCCGGGACGTGAATATTTCGAGAATCTGATCAAGGTCCACCGGGAGAAGGGTAGGCCCGTAGCTGACAATCCCTTCCTGCTTCCCGGCGAATTCGTAGTCAACACTCAAGGACGACTGGTGTTCACATACCGTTACCAATACTGTGATAACTATCCCGATCCCGAAATCCTCGACTCTTCAATTCACGAAGCAACCGCCTGATGAGACAGGCTAGAGATTTCGTTATGGCGTTTCTCTTGACAACCCAGTAGAACCTAGCCGCTCAACCCGGGTTCAGATCATGTTCTGAATCTTTAGGTCCAGAGGGTTGTCGGAAGTGTCTTTTCAGCCATCTGTTGAGGAGCGGGCGCGGGCTTGTAGGTTTCACCACAGTGAGGACAACGAAGGCTCCGTCTCCACATTCTGTAGACGAGCCTCAGCGCAATGTAGCTCATCAAGAATACGGCAAGGGCGAAGATTGCGGTATCGCCGTCTATTATGAAGATGAAATAGTGTATGTCAACCATGCGCTAGGCGTCCCCCGGGCAAGAGCGAGTCTGCCGTGGAGTTCTGCGTGGACAGAACCGCTCTGCCATAAGCTATATTCGGGTAGACGCGGTATAAACCTACCTCGAAGAAAAAACGATCGAATCTCTTCGGATAAGAAGCGATCTAACTTTGACGGAGAAGAAAATCGTCTAGGACTTATTGCTGGGCGGCACAGGCGCGTTGGATGAGGATACAGTCGCCGGCTCCAGCTGGAAGACCTCGTCGGCGTGCGTAATCTTGGCCAGTCCTTTGAGCAATAACCGATTGGTCATTTTCGCGCAGATATCACAATCCTTTCCTGGACAGTAGCCTTTCAGGAAGTTCTCGCACTTCCAGCGGTAATTTTCGATCTCGACTGTGGACATATAATTGAGCACTTACTCATAATGACCCTCATCCCAAATCGACTAAAGCAAAGCGTAACCTGATAAGAAAAAACCCAGTAACAAAGCAGGATGACAGAGCGATGGTTAGGGTGCAAGCTGACCCACTGATTAACTTCGGCCCGGAGCCCTGAAGTTCGACCCACTCCGCATCGGCAGGATCAAGCAATTAGAGACGCGCAAGGTCCCGGCAAAGTCTTGTCTACGTTAGAAAGTCGTTTCCACAATTCTCGATCTTCCAGGACAGCACTTCAGGAAGAACAGAAACTTGTCAATCTGGGGCTGCCGATAACGAGAATCTCCGACGGGCGTAGACCGGGGCTTGGCCGAACCGCATCATTCCCAGCGGAAGTAGCGGATAGCTATGAACATGAAGATGAGCGCGTAAACAACCATCGTAATTATGGCAGTATATGGAGGAGTGACATTGAAGACCGAATAGAGCAGAGCCTCTACGGCTGCGCCAGACGGTGAATAGTACATGATCGTCGCCAGTGGCCCACCCACCGTGGCAGGCTGAATCCAGAGACCCGAGAGGAAAAGCGAGAGAAAGAACAAACCCCCAGACAAGCCGCTTGCAACCGTCTGTGATGGAGCAAGGGCTGCGACAACCAAGCCAAGAGAAAATGTCACCGAAATCGAAAGAATGATTGAGAGAACAAAATACGGAATACCTACGTCAAGCGTCGCCCCGAAGACTAATTCGCTTCCAAAGATGACAATCAAGATTGTCGCCAAGGCAAGCACAAGGTTGAGAGTCAATTGAGCTGCGAGCAGTCTTGAAGGAGCCGTTGGAGTCGTTGAAACTCTTCGCAGCCAACCCATCTCCCGATACTTCACCAAGGTGACGGGCAAAGAACTGATTCCAAGGGAAATAAATCCAATAACCATGATTACTGGAACGTATATGTCCAGGACTGTGCGGCCCGTGCCTGCGACGTTCCCTGGGACTGCCATTCCAATGAGGCCGAATATCACGAGCAAGATGATTGGAAAACCGATTCCCATGGCCAACCCTGTCGGTTCTCGCAGGGCGAGCTTTCCCTCGACCCTGAGGATTTCCGCAAAGTGACCTTGGAATCGGCCGTCCTTCGAGTCGCCTTGCATCGAAGTCATGATTGAGGTCTTTCCTGAACCTTAGAAGTATCGTCCCTGGTCAGCTTCACGAACGCGTCGTCAAGATTTCCTCCTCTCGCCTCAATGTCAGAGATGTGCACTCCTATCCTCGTGAGAGAGTCGATGACGGACGCTGCGAGGTCGCCGGCACCAATGACGGTAACGTAGGCTTCTTTCCTCTCTATCTCTTTCACGCCAGGGATTGCATACATTGTCTCGTCGTCGACGGGCTTGGATGGAACAAAGCGCACCCTCTTTCCTCCCGCTTGTGCCGCGATGGCTTCGGGCGTGTCCAGCACTATGAGCTTGCCGTGGTTGATGAGGGCGAGGCGGTCGCACAATCTCTCAGCTTCGTCCATGAAGTGCGTTACGAGTATCACGGTTGCGCCGCGGTCCCTGATGCTCTCTATGAGTGCCCACGTCTCGCGCCTCGCCTCCGGGTCGAGCCCAGTGGTCAGTTCATCCAGGATGGCAATCTTGGGGTTTCCCACCAAGGTGAGCGCTATGGACAGTCTCTGCTTCTCACCACCAGACAATTTCTTGTATATGGAATTCTTGACGTGACTAATTCCAAGGGTCTCGAGCAAGCCATCAGAATTCAGTGGGTTTGGATAGAACGAGGCGAAGAGCTTCACTGCCTCGCCAACCTTGAGGCGCGGAGGCATTGAGCTCTCCTGTAGTTGAACGCCGAGGAACTCCCTGATCCTGTTTCTGTCCTTGTGGGGAGAGAGCCCGTGGATGTTGATGGAGCCTGAATCTGGAACTCGGAGCCCGGAGATACATTCCACTGTGGTGGTCTTGCCGGCTCCGTTGGGACCGATGATGCCGAAGATCTCCCCCTCCGATATTGAGAAAGAGACATCGTTGACAGCGTAAAACTCGCCGTACTTTTTGACAAGGTGTTGAACAGTTATCACCGGTCCAGAATCGGCCCGTGCGTCCTTCAAGCCGGGAATCTGTTGCGGACTCATTGGACCACGTCAACGGACGAACCAGTGCCGCAATAAGTCCATTGAAACTACACTGTAGAACCAAAACAGTGAAGGATGTCCTGGCCAAACATCCGCATCCCTTCCCGGAACTGAATCCATATCCAGAATCAGCCAACCAAACTAGCTAACGGATCCAGCCTAGAAAATACGCATCAAAACCAGCATCCAAAAACAGCCTCTAAAAGACTATCCGAAAACA
>JAJPJY010000173.1 GCA_021323995.1 bacterium
CATGGCAACATCGGAGTCTATCCGATCGAGACAGGCATTCACAGCAACTCGTTCTACAATGAGGTCAAAGCAACCTTCGACGGGGTCCTAGAGCTAAAGCTTGAGGAGATGGACGGAGAGCTAAGACGGTTCATCAGAGTCTACAGATACAGGGGAAGCCACGAGACAAAATGGTTCAGGCTACTCATCGGGCCAAACCGGGACATCAAGATATACTGAGGAAGCGAGACACAGTTGAACACAGGTCGAATCGAACATGTTCATGAGTGCGTTAACCTTCTACCGGAAGTTGGGTACAATCGGTTTAAATTCGCTGGACTCTGGAGGGCCTCGTAGTGACGGCGATGGAGCCAACCGGCATCAAAGTCCTCGACGATCTACTCGGCGGAGGACTGCCCCGTCCCTCAGCGGTTGGGATAATCGGTGCCGTCGGTAGCGGAAAATCATCGCTCGTCCGACAATTGGCCGTATCGGCGCTCGAACGCGACTTTCGAGTGCTATACTATGCCATTGACGAGTCGGCGGAAGACGTCCGTGAGAACGTTGCCACTTATGGAATAGACGTTGCCAAGTACGAGACGGAAGGAAAACTCTCGTTCATCGACATATTCGCTCTTGGTGTCGAAAGGCTCGCAGAAGCCTATCCTGTCGAGGAGCCTGAACAGATCGTTGATAGCACTTTCAAGTTCTCCGACCTTGTCGCTCAGGGAAGAAGCTTCACGCTGAAGCACTTGGGGAAGAAACAGTTTGTCATCATGGACTCGCTGACACCCTTCTTCCTAATGGTCGAAGCCAAACGCGTCTTCCAGTTCGGCCAAGTCCTAAAATACGCGACCCGGTTCGCCAAGGCCATTGGAGTTGCAACTCTCCATACCAAAGTCCTCGACGAGACGATAGAGAACGCAATGGTAAACTTCGCCGATGTCGTTCTAGAGCTGGAACGGAGAAAGACAGCCGAAGGACCTTTGGCCCGCGGCGGAACCTTGCGCCTTGTCAAGATGGGCAAGAACCCCATTCCATCTCGCGGCTACTACTATGAGATGACCCCTCAAGGAATAGCGATTAGCACAGCCCCGCCGATCTAGCCACGTTTCCTATTCAGTCATTACGCACCCGTTCTGAATGTTCGTCCCGGAGACCCCCTACACAGGGTCCCAGCATACCAAAGCGTTCGAAGAAGACGCCTAAGTGACCTTAGACGTTTCCCGTAGTGAGCGATTATTATTGTAATTTTTCTCGTTAACTATTCTAGACCCCCCCAGGGGTCATCATTTTCTCAAAAGACGCCGCACAAGCTGTCCACTCCGTCCACGTTCAAAACCCAGTTACTTTCGGCCCCGACCAGTTAAAGAAATACGCAAACAAAAACGTGAAATCTTTCTAGACCACCCCGGTGTCAAAATCTCCCGACAGCAACCGCACAAGACACGCCTGAACGTCCCCTCCTGAACACTCTTTCAGCCAGATATACCCAGCAGCCATAGAATCAGCCAACAATGAACCCCGGACAACCAACGATTACTACTGACGAGATGCTTGCGGCCGAGTACAACAGCGAATACCTGGGCGTCAGCCATTTCCAGCTGATGGAGGCAGTCGGAACCAGGATTGCCCAAGAGATAGCGACCAGGATCAGGGACCGCCCCAACCCGAGAATCCACGTCATAGCCGGACCCGGCAAGAACGGAGGAGACGGATTCACAACTGCCCGGCACCTCGCCAGCCAAGGCTACAAAGTCAAAGTCACACTAGTCGGCAAAACGAGCGATGTCCACGACGAAGCCGCCAAGCACCAACTAGACACAATAGTCCGAATGACGGACAGTATACAGTTCGAGAGCCTACCCGACTCAAGCCAGCTCCGCCCAGTCGAAGCCGACATTATCCTAGATGCTGTCCTCGGCTACGGAGTCAAAGGAGAACTCCGCCAGCCACTACTCGGCGCGGTCCGGATCATCAACCGCTCCAAGGGATACAAGATTGGCCTCGACCTACCCTCGGGACTGGACAGCGACACGGGAGAACCACACGGAGAGGCCGTCAAGGCAGACCTCACAATATCCCTCCACAAGATCAAACAAGGACTCGTAAAAGGAGCAGCATACGCAGGACAAACCATTTCCCTAGCAATCGGAATCCCCCCAGAAGCAGAAACATACACAGGACCCGGCGACTTCAAAACACTCTGGAAGCCCCGACCACCAAACGCCCACAAAGGCGACTATGGAAGACTCCTCATCATCGGAGGAAGCGAAAACTATACCGGCGCACCAGCATTCTCCGCCCTAGCAGCAACAAAATGCGGCACCGACCTAGTCTACGTAGCATCCCCAGCAAAAACCTCGGAAACAATCGCATCCTACAGCCCCGACCTCATCACGATAAAACTCCCAGGAGACCACCTCAACCTCAAAGCAGTCCCAGAAATAATCAAATGGACGACAACCTCTGACGCAGTCGTCCTCGGCCCCGGAATCGGACTACACGACGAGACAGTTGAAACCGTAAAGAAACTCATCACGGAAATCGGAGAACAGAGCAAGCCGATGGTTCTTGACGCTGACGCGCTGAAAATATTCGGACGAACCAGAAGGAGGCTCAAGAACCCGACAGTGCTAACTCCTCATCAGGGCGAATTCGCACAAGTACTCCAGCGAAAAATCAGCCTAGAGACACAACTCCGCCAAGAAGCCGTAAAACAACTCGCAAACGAAACAGGAGCTACCGTAGTCTTGAAGGGGAATCTCGACATAATCGCAGACGCCACGCGGCTCAAACTCAACAAGACCGGAAACCCGTACATGACTGTCGGCGGAACAGGCGACATACTCACAGGAATAATCGGAGCATTTCTCGCCCAAAAAGTCGAACCGTTCAAAGCAGGCGCAGCAGGCGCATTCCTAAACGGACTCCCTGGCGACATGCTAATCAGAGAGAAAGGTCCAACAATCACTCCCCTAGCACTAGTAGATTATATTCCAAAAGCGATCAAATATTGCACAGACGGACCACCCTTCACACGGATCACGCCCCAGACAACAACGCGATACCGCGCGTAATGATCTATGACTACCACCAGGACGATCCGAAAAAATGTACCGCGACAAGACTTGAAAAACTCCACCTAGCTCAACCACTCTATAACCTGAAACAGATCCCACGCTCTGCTATCGTTCTCAACCCTGTCAGCAACATTACGCTATCATTCAAAGATCGACCACTCATCCAGAAATACGGACTTGTGGGACTCGACTGCTCATGGAACAATGCGGAGACCGTCTTCCTAGAGAATATCAGAGGAGAGAACCGACGACTGCCCACACTTCTCGCAGGGAATCCGACAAATTATAGCATCCGTGGAAGACTCAGCACCGCTGAAGCGCTAGCTGCAACTCTCATGATAACCGGATTCTCGAAGAGAGCCAAGCAACTTCTCGAGGTCTTCAACTGGGGCGAAACATTTCTGACTCTTAACAGGGAACCTTTGAGAGAGTATGCGGAGACTCCCTCCGATCGGATGATTGAACGCGAGCGCGACTATTTCCCGACGGAATGAGTCTATCAGTTTTCGATGGAAAGCTAAGGTTAGACATTTTTCCCGTTCCCGTTGCAGTCTGGAAGCTTGACTGAAGAGCGTCAAGAGCCTCTACGAGGAAAAAACAGTGATTTCCCAAGATGTTCAGCAATATGTTTATATCAACTACACGTCCAACGCCGCTGTTTGGTAGCATAGCAGATCGAATAGAGAGCCCACGGTACCCGGCGGCGGCGTCAATCCGACGCTTTAGGGCGATACGCCTGTGAATGAAAGATTGACCTCCACTGTGGGCGAAATAGTATGCAGACCAAAAAAACCCCGGGCGATAAAGGCCCCGGGAACGTTTCGGTCCAAGAGAGGCCTGTAGCCATCTGCTAAACTCCAGCCAATTCCTGCAAAATACGTGATAGGCGTCCATTACTCCTATCGTTCCAACTCCGCTTGATCCTGGCGGACCCAACTGCTATCGGGATGAGACTAAGCCATGCGAGTCAAACGCTTCCAGGCCAATGTGGGAGCGTGGCATACGGCTCAGTAACACGTGGCTAACCTACCCTCCGGACTGGGACAACTTCGGGAAACTGAGGCTAATCCCGGATAGACGAAGAGGCCTGGAACGGTTCTCCGTCGAAAAGGCGCTAGGGCCATGCTTCCTAGTGTCGCCAGAGGATGGGGCCGCGACCGATCAGGTTGTTGGTGAGGTAACGGCTCACCAAGCCTATAACCGGTACGGGCCGTGAGAGCGGGAGCCCGGAGATGGGCACTGAGACAAGGGCCCAGGCCCTACGGGGCGCAGCAGGCGCGAAACCTCTGCAATGCGCGAAAGCGTGACAGGGTCATCCCGAGTGCCATCCGCTGAGGAAGGCTTTTGCCCGGTATAACTAGCCGGGAGAATAAGGGGAGGGCAAGTCTGGTGTCAGCCGCCGCGGTAATACCAGCTCCTCGAGTGGTTGGGACGATTATTGGGTCTAAAGCGTCCGTAGCCGGCTGGAAAAGTTCTCCGTAAAATCCAACGATCCAATCGTTGGCGCGCGGGGAATACTTTCCGGCTTGGGGGCGGGGGAGGTCGGCGGTAGTCCCGGGGTAGGGGCGAAAATCCTCGAAAGAGGATCTCGCAGTCTTATAATCCCGGGAGGACCACCAGTGGCGAAGGCGGCCGACTAAAACGCGCCCGACGGTGAGGGACGAAAGCTGGGGGAGCGAACGGGATTAGATACCCCGGTAGTCCCAGCTGTAAACGATGCAGGCTAGGTGTTAGGACGGGTACGGCCCGTTCTAGTGCCGCAGGGAAGCCATTAAGCCTGCCACCTGGGGAGTACGGCCGCAAGGCTGAATTCTCGTTCAGGCAGAAACCGCGCTTGGCGAGACAGTTTACTTAAAGGAATTGGCGGGGGAGCACCACAAGGGGTGAAGCTTGCGGTTTAATTGGAGTCAACACCGGGAACCTTACCAGGGGCGACAGTTGGATGAAGGTCAGATTAAAGGTCTTACCGGACTAGCTGAGAGGAGGTGCATGGCCGTCGCCAGTTCGTGCCGTGAGGTGTTCTCTTAAGTGAGAAAACGAACGAGACCCGTGCCCTTAGTTGCCATCGTATTCCTTCGGGAATGCAGGCAC
>JAJPJY010000017.1 GCA_021323995.1 bacterium
ACTACCTCGTAGTAGTCCCCGGCCTAATAGTCTGGGCTCTAGGAGCGAGTATCGGCTTCCCGGCCGTCAACATCGCCGCCATTGCCGGCACAAAGCACGGCGAAGAGGGCCTTGCCTCGGGCGTGGTCAACACATCCTTCCGGATAGGATTCCCCCTCGGACTAGCGGTTTTGTTGACAGTGGCCGGAGCGTTCGATCCCCCCACAGGGCCAGCCGCAACCGGATTGGTTACCGGTTTCCAGTACGCCCTTGCCGCAGGGGCGTTGCTGGGTCTGCTCGCTCTCGCGATCGCGTTCCGGATCAGAGATGTCGAGAAGCACGACTGGAAGAACCAGTTGATGTAGGAATACGGAAGATCTGGCTAGTCTATGATTTGCTAAAGTCGTGTTTCCATATTTCTTGGGCGAGCGTCCCGTCTTTCTTGTAGAGGTGGATTTTGTCGGGTGCTCTCTCCCGATGTTCTCGATGTTCGCGCAGGAAAGTGGTGACTTTCTCGACGAGAATGTCTTTCAGCTGGCCAGTCAGCATCTGCCCGCTCTTGTACTCTGAACGGATCTTCTCGATATTCTTGTCGTCAGGCTCGAAGAACATGTAGAGCCACTGGAACGGAACATCAACATCTGGATTGCCACCCAGTTTCCGGTGCTCCTCGATCGATGATTGTCCGCCGGAGAATGCGTGGCGATAGATCTTGTTCTTAACCGTCTTGTCATCGTCGTTTAGATAGATGGCCGTCTCCGGCTTGGACGAGCTCATCTTATCCTGCATCCCGGTCAAGGGAGGCATGAATTTGCTGTGGATCGCGGCCGCCTTGTGGTATCCTAGTGATTCCGCAATGTCCCGCTGTATCCTCCAGTAAGGGTCTTGGTCAATCGCCGAAGGGATGAGACAGCGCTTTTTCTCCAACAGGCTGGGAAGAATCTGGATAGCGGGATAGAAGCTGAAACCGACATTCGTCTCGCCGGTAAATCCGAAGACCGATTTAGCAGTGCTATAGTTGATCTTGCGGGCAATCTTGAGAATCAGCGGATATGCGTGTCCGACGAATTCTGTGTCTTGGAGAATGAACGTCTTTTCGGGATCGAAACCGACCGCGGCGATCTCAAGAATGTTCTCCGCGGCCCACTTCTGAGTATCATCATAGGACAGATTCCGCTTCTCTTCTAGAAACTTCTCATCATCTGTGATCTGAATATAGACGTTAACATCGAACTTGTCCTGCAGCCATTTCGTGAAGTAGAAGCTGAGAATATGGCCGATATGCATCGGCCCACTAGGACCACGACCGGTGTAGAGGAAGAATCCTTTTCCCCTCTCATAGTCGTCCAAGACGAGGTTCAGATCACGGTGCGAGAAGAAGATCTGCCGCCGCACCAGATACGCAGCCTTGCCCAAGCTTGATTCAAGACGTTTCGCGAGAGTTCCAGCGATCGGCTGGGTTCCGAACTCACGAATTAGTCGCTCATAATCGACGTCTCCAGTAACCTCCCAAGGTGTAACTACGAACTTTTTTTCAACCATCTCTTATGCCAGCTCTTAGCTTCCGGAATCCTCGGCAGCAGTCCAACAACAGCAAGGCATGAGGGTACAGTTTGAGCAGTCGCTCGCAGAATCCGATGCTCTGCACTCTTCAGGGGAGCAGTTGCAATCTGCGCAACGGACCCTTCTTTCACTCAGTTGGTTCAAGCCTCGAGATCTGGCGATCGTGCAGCTATTCCGAGTTCTAGAGGCATTTGAAGCTCGAACGCGGCGGCTGGAAGGTTGAGTCCAAAGGCTTGGAGAACTCTCGGGTTGATCTCTCCTATGATTCCCACCTCTCGGCCGTCGCTCATCAATGCTCCGCATCTTCCTGTTAGGAAGCTGGGATGTTCTCCCGTCTTGACTTCGAAATCATGTCCGACATTCTTCATCAGGGCATCCAGCGATGACCTCATTTCGGTAAAACCGGCCTGGGCGTGGATGGTCACAGCGGCGATCTTCCTGTCTTCTCTAACTGGCTGAGATGGGTCCTCGCCCTTGTTGAGAGCTGATCCGATCTCGAAGACTTTCTGGGGATAGTCCACGTGGGTGTTCCGAGATAAGAACTCGAGAAGACTAGGTAGGAGCCAGTTTCTCAGTGCCTTATGGGTGCTCATTTTCGGGTTGGCAAGCGTGACAAGGTTCTCGTTGCGCATCTGCATTTTCGTTGCGACGATGTCGGGTGAGGTCAGGACATACGTGAGAATTTCCTGGAATCCCAGGCCGATCATAATTTCTCCCAAAATCTCCGTGTCCACAGTCTGCTTCGATAGGTCGCCCATGGTCCAGACTCTTGGCCACTCCGGTTGCAGCTTGTTGAGGTCGGACGCTATGGCAATGTCTTCTATAATGTCCACGGGATGCATAATGTCGGTACGATAGCAAGGAATCTCTAGGCGAAGGGTGTCGCCTGATGCATTCCGAACTCGATATCCGGCCTTTTCTGCAAGCCGGGAGGCCTCTCTCAAACCAAGTGACGTGCCTAGGAGTCTGTTGATGTAAGACAAGGCTAGCTTAGTGGGCGTGGAGGTGAGATCTGGGCTTACGACTCGCCGGGGGGTCCCTTGCGTGTAGGTTTCTAGACAGCTGTAAATTCTGCCACCCCTCTCCGCGAGAGTGGAGACAACAATCTTCAGAGTATTGTGAACTGTCTCCGCATTGGTCCCAGTAACTTCCACTAGGATGCTCGACGTGTCTGTTGTGATCCTGCCAAGATCGTTCGAGTTAATCACTGGTGGTAGCGAGAGAACGTTGCCGTCTCCATCGATCAGGATCGGCCACTCGTGGAATCCGTAGATTATTCCTCCATATTCTGATCCCTTGGGATGGCTGGCAACTATCTCTCGAAGAGTTGATTTCGTATCTGATCCGAGTGGGGCGAACTTCACCTTGTCTGGATCGGCGACTGTATACGAGAGGGGTGAAGCTATCTGGTCAGCCTGGTAGAAACCTATGGAGGCTTTCTTCCTCTTTCTACCGTACGTCTGGTCCAACTTTTCCTGTAGCCCGATCCAGCCCTTCAACGCTTCTTGCGTAGGTTTTAGGCCCTTGACTATCGCAGTTGAGATGAACGGGCGTATCGGTCTCACACGCTTGTCGATAATGACCTTGAGGTTGGACCTGCCGGCAACTTTGATCTCCTTTGTTCGACCAGTGCGGAGCTGACCTCTCAGAACGCGTGCGATTCCTTCGACTGCCCAGATGTCCGGACGGTTACTGTCCTTAACCTCGATTGAGACATTGTCCACCTCGAGCGATTCGACGTCTCCTTTGACGAACGAGAAGATCTCGTTGAGCCCCTCTTTGTCGCGAGGTACTTTCTTGCCAAGAAGCTCCTCGAGGTCTACAAGCGAGAATTGTACGCTTGGCGTTCTAGCTCACCGTCTGGTCTCTAATCCATTCCAGGTCTGGGCTGAACAATTGGCGAATATCCCGTATGTTTCGGCTCATCATGAAGAGCCGGTCAATGCCGAGACCCCATGCAAGAACTGGAACTTTGACCCCGAGCGGCTCGGTCACTTCAGGGCGGAATATTCCGCTCCCGCCGAACTCCATCCAGCCGAACCCGTCACGGTATGCTTGCAGTTCTACGCTCGGTTCTGTGAATGGGAAGTAGTCCGGTTTGAACCGGACTTTGTTTGCGCCAGCCACTTCTTTTGCAAACATTTCCAGTATGCCGAGCAGGTTTCGAAGGTTCAGACTCGGGTCTAGAACGATGCCCTCTGCCTGGTTGAACTCTGTGAGATGTGTTTTGTCCAGCATATCAGGCCGGAAGCATCGTGCGATCGCGAAGTACTTTCCCGGGACTTGGAGGTTCTTCGAGATCATGCTTCTCACGCTGAGTGCGGTCCCGTGACTTCGGAGGATCAGCTTTGACGCTTCGCTCATCGAATATTTGTATCGCCATCCCGTCGAGCCTGTCTTCCAGCCGTTCTCATGGGTCTCCGCGACCCTCACGACTAGATCGCCGTATTGTTCGAGGTTCGCGCTTGAGGGGTCTTTCAGATAGTAGAGATCGTGGATCTCTCGTGCCGGATGGTCTTGGGGCATGTAGAGACAGTCGCAGTTGATGAACGCGGTCTCGACCAGTGGTCCTACGGTCTCTCTGAAGCCGAGCGCTACAAGTTTTCTCTTGACCATACG
>JAJPJY010000136.1 GCA_021323995.1 bacterium
AGAACAAGGTTTGAAGATCAAAGATCTAGCAAATGTAGAGCCGGACATGAAACGGCCAGTCGTCATGGGATATGCTCGATCCCGCAACGACTACGACGGGCTAATGTTAGGATTCAAAAACAGCGCGACAGACGAAGAGCGTCTACGATACTTGGAAGGACTCGGAAGCTTCAGCAAGCCTGAACTAGTTGCAAGAGGACTAGAGTTCTCTTTGAGCGGCCAAGTCAAGAAACAAGATGTGAGAAACATAGTCGCCTATGCAGCGGCGAACCCCGAGGCTCGGAACATCACCTGGCAGTGGTTCAAGACAAACATTGAGAAGCTGAACAGGATGTACGAGGGAACAGCCCAGCTCTCATCAATAATGCGCGCCTACATCTCTATTGCGGGTGTGGGCAAAGTTGAGGAAGCAGAGAGCCTGTTCAACCAGCATCCATTACCGGCCGCAGATGCCACACTTGAGAGACTCAAGCTCTACGACCGACTCGCTAGGAGTATCATCGCCCCTTCATAGACTGAATGGGTCTGAATTGAGCCCTGTCAGTTGGATAATCTCTGCGCTGAGCATTCTGCCGCCAGATCTGTCAAAAACAAAAGTACACCTTTGCCCAATTGCGTTTGCGCCTCCACTTGTAGACGGGCGAGAACATCTTGTCATTTCAAAGGCCGTTCTGATGGCCGGGATTGTCGAGAGCGTCTCTGACGAGTATGCAAGGCTTTGACCCAAGCTCTTGGATCAAGAGCATCCACTACTCTCTTCGTATCTTTCTGGTTTGTCTTGTCGGCTTCCTGCTATCATGGATCATCTTCTGGCATATCGCCCCGTCAATCAACAACGACGGCGCCACCGCCCTCTACAATCTCGTCTCAAGCAACACGGCGATTTTCATCGTCGGCAGCATAGCCACCATCGGTGACGTGATCTGGATTCCCCTAGTCTTCTACCTGTACGTTTTCCGAAAAGACCCTTACGACTGGAACAGCGCCCTTGTTCTAGCCGTGGCCATGGTTTCAGCCATGGCCCTGACCACGATCCTCAAACTGGCATTCGGACTCCCACGCCCCTTCCAAGACCCGACTCTGGGAATAACAGCCCGCTTCGAGACTCCGACAGACCATGGACTGCCCTCGGGACACACGACGAGCGCGTTCAATGTGGCAACAGTAATCTGGACAAGATACCCATCATTGCGAATCCCCTTCACCCTGCTCGGCCTGGCCACGGGCACCTGCATGATTATCCTCGGACTCCATTTTCCAAGCGACGTCATAGCCGGGGCATTCCTCGGCATCTTCTGCGGAACCTTCACAGTCTCCCTGGCGAAGTACCGAAGAACTCCCTCTTGAAGAAGGCTCGAAAAGGATACCCAGATTGACTCTCGAAACGATGCGCTAAATCGGCAACCAAAACATGGGCTTGAAACTGCCGCCAAAAAGCTGCCTAAATCAGTAACCGGAGATAGAAGGGCCTCTCGGGTCTATCTAAGTCTCAAGAAATAGACCTGGCGAATCTCCGCTGGAAACGCGAGTTTTGTCCCATACGTGGAGATATACAGGCCCACTCGTGAATTGTCGCGTCTACTTTTTCCGTCTAGAAATGGTCTAGGTTGCAACAGTTTAAACCGGACACTGACACCAACTAGTCAATCTCTCTTCAGGGCAGTTCATCTACGTTGGTGTTAGTTTGAAAAATCAGACCCGGGCCGAAATCCGCTACTACCTATCACCGCAAAAGGCCCCCATAGTCCGGAAGACGCTAGCTCATCTGATGAACCGGAACATCTTTCCTAAGCCCTACAACCAGACACTCTACTTCAACAACAGCCTCCACGAAGTCCCTTTCACTTATTCGATTCGAGCCCGTCGCTACGAGAACCGTCCCCTCCGGACCAAATTCCATCTCGACCCGAAAGAAAAGTGGATCTTCGAATTCAAGACGACAAAGTCGGTCAATGGCCGCTTCATCCGATACAAGCGGCGCGCTGAGGAACTCCCTCTAAAAGAGATCCTCGAAAGAGTTGGACGCATCAGGAGGCTCGGCGAGACAAGTATCCCTCACAAACTCGTCCCGCATAGCGCTGCCAGCTACACACGGAGCCACTTCCTCGAGAACAGCCGGGGCATTCGCGTAACTGTGGACGAAGATCTTCGATTCTACCAGTTCAACGAAAACCTGACCGGGAAGATGCTGGACAAATCTGACCACGCAGTAGTAGAGCTTAAGATTCCTCCAAACCGGACAAGCTCAGAACTCGCAACAGAACTGCAACACATCCTGCATAAGGAGGATGCTTACCAGGGACTTTCCAAGAAAGCGACAACGTTCAATCTTATTGCCGACCGGCTTCGAGATCTTGGAAAGGCGTACGAACCCCCCAGACATGATACCGAGATAGAGGCCAAGATTTCTCTAGACAGCGATGACGAGGATGTATTCCACGAGATTCGTAAAGACATTTCGAGTGGAGAGCTTGACGGATTCCGCCTATCACCGGGCTACGGTGATGTCATGGAGACTGGCAAGTTACACCAGTACGTTCTAACGCCGCAGAACGACTATGTCAGAGTCGAACCCAAGACTCAGAGTCAGTTCATTCAAGTTCGAGAGAATTTGGAGATCGCGAGAGACCCGTATAATCTGGGAAACGTCATCAAGCGACACGAGCAAGTTCGGCCGACTAGACTAAACCCTACCATGATGCCTAGCAGGGTTCTCCAACGGAAGCGGAAGTACTTCATGGTCGAAAAGACCCATGGCAGAGGCGAGTATGCGGTCGTCATCGACAGGACCACGCATAAAGGCCACGAGCTTTACCAGATGGAGATCGACGACGTTCTCAACTCTCCGAGCTTCAGCACAGAGGCCAGGAGCATATCAGATGTTGCGACCATCGCCAACTATGTCGTCGACGAATACTCAATGACACCGACGACATTGACAAAGGGTGAATGGCTGATGAGCCTCCCCAACTAGACGGCAAGTTTCAACTGGTCCTTTGCAAGCGATCGAAACTTCTCATATTTTCCATTCCTGACCACAGTCTCATCCTCGAGCAACGCGCCGACCTTACCAAATGGTTTCAACTCGTCAAGATACTCGATGAAAATGTCACTGTCGTGAATATCACCGAGAACATCCTGCCACAGTCTCAATGTCTTCGACTGTTTCCGGAGTGGCTTTCCATCTCCTAGATCGAGAATGTAACGCAGTTTTCTAGTATCCTCTCTCAGCCGGTGCAATTGCTCCTTCTCATCTGGACTACCCACAACGACGGGCAATCGCTTCTTGATTCTCGAAAAATACTTTTTGGACAGTCTTTCGAATCGTTCGTCTAGGTCAGCACCGGACAATCGCTTCAACCGGATCGGGATTCCGTGATGGATCTTCATAGCCCTATTATGTTCGGTCCCGGGTTGCAGACTAGATTCCCGAAGCTTTCTCAACCGCTCTAG
>JAJPJY010000011.1 GCA_021323995.1 bacterium
ACCATACCGGCATCAGGCCCTCGGGCTCGGACTTATCGCAATCACCCTCGCATTGAACGATATTGGCAGCACCGTTGACGCGTATGTATTCGAACACAATCCGTTGAGCGCTCCTGGCAACGGTGGATTCGGCCTATTCTTTGTCTTCTTGACCGTACTGTTTTACTGGATAGACTCAACGGTCATCGCGGCTCGGCGATTGGACCCGCTCAAGAAGGACCTGCTTCACTGGAGCAAGTTGAGATACATACTCTGGATCCTTGTACTCCCCGCGCCCCTACTCATCATTCCATTCGACATCTATACGTCGTTCGTGATGGGCAGTCCTTTGACTGGGCCACCTCCACCTTGGACCCTCGGCATTCTGATACCTGGAATATTCATCCCGTCAGTCTCCGGGATCATAGTCCTCCCAACGCTTCTCAGAAGATCATCGGATCCAAGGTTGAAGAAACATTTGAAATGGTTCATACTATTCGCCATCGTGTTTCTCGTCATACACCAATTCTTCGGCAACCAGCCTGATCAGGTGCAAGGCCTCTTCTACACGTACCTAGGATCCATTCTCAGCGGGCTCTGCCTTTACAAGAGCGTCCTATCTCTCATCCCACAATCGGCCCTATCTGCCCAAGAGATCCAGAACGAGCTGGCACCCCAAGAATAGGACCTAGAATTCTCCTGTCTAAATCAGAGTAGACCCTTTGCAGGAGACTATCAGAGCACTGTCAAGTCTTCGCATTCTGCGGCCGCAAGTGCTAACTGCGAGAGCCCGAAAGCTGAAGGTCATGTTAGAGAGCCCGTTCGTTCATCTCTACACACGCGACATAGAAGCCGGCATACGTTTCTATCGTGACCTTCTTGGATTCAAGGAGACTTTCCGGACCCCGACGGAAGGGACCCCAACGCATATCGAACTTACTCTGCGTGGGTTCGGGCTCGGGCTTGGCACAGTCGAAGCAGCCAAGAGGGTGCATGGAGTAGACGCGTCGCCCGGAAGCCCTGCTATGAGCCTGGTCATATGGACTGAGGATGTCGACAAAGCCTACGAACAGATGAAATCCGCGGGCACTCCTGTCGTCCAGCCGCCCCACAACGTGGGCAAGCACAACCGCAACGCGCTTTTGCGCGACCCCGATGGAAACCTCGTCGAGATCGTGGCCAGAGTCGCTTAACCGCTCAGGTTTATCCTAGATCTCGTCCCCTAGACGCTCTTCTGCATGTTTTTGGGTTTTTGAATCGGTCAAACTGGAAGGTCAATTCCCAACCGCTCACAAGCCCTGTCTGCAAGACGAACTCGACCACTGGGCCTCCGGAACAACCATGGCCTGGTCTACATACTATTCCCGCGCTTACGGAGGCTCTTTGAAATAGGAGTCAACTAGGATTCTCGGACTGGGGCTTGACGGTGCAGACTGTTTCCATGCCGACTCCACAGAAGGAGGGCTACAGGTTTGTCAAGTACACCTTCTTCAAGCTGGACACAGAATGGAGACGATTACCTGACACGGCGCGTCGCGCCTCCAAGACAGACTTCCTAACCAAGCTGAAGAAATATCAGCAGATCTCACCACGAACCTATTCCCTGGTAGGCACACGCGGGGATGCTGACTTTATGCTCTGGATCATAACAGAGTCGCTGGATTCGATCCGGAAACTTCATTCGGAGCTGATGAATACCGAACTCGGAAAATATCTCTCCACTCCATACTCGTACTTTGCCATGCTCAAACCCTCAGAATACTTCGGAAGACCCAGCGACCCTGAGCCAGCCGGATCAACGTACCTCTTCGTATACCCATTCACCAAGAAACGCGAATGGTACAGCATACCGTTCGAAGAGAGACGCCGGATAATGAAGGATCATGTCCAGATCGGACACAAGTTCTCGTCAGTGACCATCCACACAGCCTACTGTTTCGGACTGGACGATTACGAGTTCATTCTCTCATTCGAGTCGGACAAGCCAGAAGACTTCCTAAACCTAGTAATGGAACTCAGGTCAAGCGAGGCCAGTAAGTACACAGCGGTTGAAACGCCGATCTTCACTTGCACATCAGTGACTCCTGAAGAGATGCTCGACCTGCTCGGACTATAAAGAAGCGTTTTTCGACTTGACCCAGCTCCAAAACGACAATTTTCTCCGAGCATGCTGGAAAAAGCAGACAGAATACACACCAGTCTGGTTCATGCGCCAGGCAGGACGATACCTGGAAAGTTACCAAAAGATCCGCGCGAGAAACGATGTCATGACCATCTGCAAGACTCCTGAACTCTCGACAGAGGTTACTGTCTCGGCAGTCGACGAGCTGGGCGTTGACGCTGCCATATTGTTCGCAGACATAATGCTCCCATTGGACGGCTTGGGAGTGAAGCTCAAAATCGTAGACGGCGTCGGTCCAGTCATCCAAAAACCCGTTACTGGAATGGACGATGTTGCAGAGTTCGACCGATTTTCTCCAAAAGACCACGTGCCATATGTGCTAGACGCGGTCGGAATGGTCAAGCAGGCTCTCGACGAGCGTGTCCCACTCATCGGGTTTTCAGGCGCGCCTTTCACGCTCGCATCCTACCTCATTGAAGGAAGCCCGTCCAGAGACTTTGCCAAGACAAAGAAACTGATCTACAGCCAGCCGGACGTGTGGACAGAGCTAATGTCAAGACTCTCGACGATCGTCTCCAATTACCTCGAAGCTCAGATCCGAGCCGGAGTGGATGCCGTGCAGCTTTTCGACAGCTGGTCGGGATGTCTCTCACCCACCGATTATCGCGAATTCGTCCTGCCCTACAACAAGAAAATACTCGCAGACCTCTCCACCACGAAGGTCCCACGGATCCATTTCGGAGTCGGGACCGCGGGAATTCTCAAAACCATGAAGGAAGCAGGCGGCGACGTCATTGGAGTCGACTGGAGAATCCCAATCGACGAGGCATGGAGCCAGGTGGGAAACGTGGCTATCCAGGGCAACCTAGACCCGGCAACTCTCCTAGGTCACTGGAACCTTGTGGAGGCCCGGACCCGAGAAATCCTGTCGAAGACAGCCGGACGCCGAGGCCACGTCTTCAACCTAGGCCACGGGATTCTTCCAGAAACTCCCGCGGAAACGGCAAAGGAGCTGGTAAGATACGTACACGAAACTAGTCGCAGACACGCATAGGAAATGACGAATTCCTTGAAGCAACACGCCTCAGTCCTCCTAATGGCCTATGGTAGCCCTAACTCCCTGGAAGAGGTCGGAGACTACCTCCGACAAGTTCGAGGCGGAAGACCGACAACCGATGAGGAAATCGAACGCCTTCGAGAACGATACAGAAAAGTCGGGGGCAGAACTCCACTCCTGAACATAACACTGGCCCAGGCCCGAGCGGTTCAGGACAAAATCGACTCCATGAAACTTCCTGCAAAGGTCTACGTTGGAATGAAGCACTGGCACCCTTACGTTGAGGAGTCTGTCGAGACCATAGTCAGTGAGGGAGCATCGAGCATTGTCGGACTCGCCTTGGCTCCGCACTACTCGAAGCTGAGCATCGGCGGCTACGAGGAAGCTGTACGACGAGGACTAGCCAAGACGAAACAAGTTCCTTTTTCCATGATAACAAACTGGCACACTGAACCGAATCTGATCCAAGCATTGTCCCAGCGGATCCGTGAAGACTTGGATTCGATGGAGAGACCTTTCAGCGCCGTTGTGCTGTTCACGGCGCACAGCCTTCCCAAACGGTTTGTCTCAGCCGACGACCCGTACGAGTCACAGCTTAGAGAGACAAGCCGGCTCGTCGCGGATCGAGCCGGAGCAGGTTTCTGGGATTTTGCCTTCCAGAGCGCGGGAGATCCACCCGACTCTTGGCTGGGTCCAATGTTCAAAGACAAGATCGAAGAGTTGTCCAAGAAAGGATTCAAAGAGATTCTCATCTGCCCAGTTGGATTCGTCTCGGATCACCTGGAAATCCTCTACGACCTCGACATCGAGGCCAAGGAATTTGGACACTCAATTGGAGTGAAGGTAACCAGAACCCGCTCGCTCAACGACGATCCAGTGTTCGTCGAAGCCTTAGTTCAAACTGTCAAGCCGTTCCTGAAGGCGCCAGTTGTAATAGTATAATCTCTGCTAGCTAGCTTCTGGTTGCACTCTTCTCATAGCTTCCCGACCGGTCAGCTTCAACAAAGCATTCTCTATCAGATAATCGTCCGGCATCACCGCTCCTATTCCTCGATTCTGGAGCTCCTTTGCTGTCGCGGGTCCGATCGCTCCTACAAGCACACCGTTCAGCAAGTCCACTACTTTGCTCTCATCGAGGTTCGTCTTTGCAATCGTGAAAAGATTCGAGACAGAAACCGCGCTTGTAAAGAGAACCGCGGCAAACCTGCCACGTAGCAGGTCGTCCAGAAACTCGTGCGCGCTCCGCAGGTCTTTCGGCATAACGGAATTGTATGTGTTGATGGTTCGAACTGAAATTCCTCTTGACGTGAGTGAGTTCGCGAGAGAATCGTCTGCGGATGCTGACCGAACCAGAACAACGTGTAGATTCTTGGAGACTGTTCGTGAGAAAAATTCGTCTACTCCTATCGAGCTATACTTTTCAGGGAGAAATACCTCGCTTATGCCATAATGAGCCAGTGTGTCTCTGGTCTTAGGACCGACGGCCAAGAATCGTGTTTTTTCCAGAGCCTTTTGCAGACTCGGGTCAGAGCCGATAGCGTCGAACAGGAGCCTTACTCCTGATGAACTCATGAACACGATCCACGCGATCGGACCCTGATTCAAGCAATATTGCAATTGATTCGCGATCTCAAGGGTTTCGACTGGCATCAAATCTACAGTGTGAAAGATGAAGGGAGTCCATCCCAGGCCTCTAACAAACTCGGCCGTGTCTTCGCCCTTTCCAACGGGTCGCGTTACGGCGATAGTCCTCGCGATCGGCTCAGCTGTAGACTGTCCGCCAAGTCTCCTCGATTTTCTTCGCTCCATTCTCGAGTAGTTGTTCGCCAACTTCCTTTCCAATGGCCGCGGCATTCGCTACATGACCCGCTCTCTTTGCGACGAGACGCTGTTTTCCATCAAGCGAAAAAATCGAGGATGTCAACTGAACCATATTGCCATTGGCAGAGGCTAGCGCTCCAATCGGAACCTTGCAGCCTCCTTCAAGAGTATACACAAGCTCGCGCTCAGCCACAATCTCTGCGCGGGTCGGTGAATGCTCAACACTCTTCAAAACCTCTATCACTCTTGAATCGTCGCCCCTCGCGATCAAAGCAAGAGCTCCTTGTCCGGGAGCCGGAACGAAGTCATCGAGGGGCAATCGCTCGGCCGCTTTGTCCATCATTCCAAGCCTCGCAAGCCCCGCCTCTGCAAGAATCACAGCATCGTACTCGCCCTGCTCAACTTTTCTTATCCTCGTGTCAACGTTCCCCCGGATCGGTTGCGTCCGTAGCCCGGGCCGAACACGCTTCAATTCAGCAGTCCGCAGAAGGCTGCTGGTCCCCACAATCTTGCCATCTAGGATTGTGTTTAGCGGTTTTCGGTCCTTGCTGACTAGAACATCTGCGGTCGCACCTCTCTCCGGCACACTCGCAATAACCAGCTCGGAGCCTAGAGGGGTCGGGATATCCTTCATGCTGTGAACTGCAAAATCGACCTGTCGATCAATGACTGCCTGGTCTATCTCCTTCTCGAAGATTCCCTTCTGACCTAGAGAAAACAGTGGAGTCGTCCGATCCAAGTCGCCCGATGTGGCGATTGTCTTCAGCTCAATCTTTACACCAGGATTGGCCCTTTTGATCCTCTCAACAACCATGTCCGTCTGAATAAGGGACAGTTTGCTACCTCGGGTACCTACTCGGAGAAGCATCTAGCTAGCTCCCGATGGATCTGAAAGAGTCATCGAATGCTTCGATGGTTAGTTGCAGATCATGCTTGGTGTGTGAAGTTGAGAGGAAACAAGATTCAAGCTGTGATGGAGGAACAAACACTTTCGACGCTAGAAGAGAACGGAAGAATCTGTCATACTTTCTGGAATCTGAAGATTTCGCAGAGCTATAATCCGTTACGTTGCGCCCGGTGAAGAGTATCTGGAACATAGAGCCAATCTGGTTTACCTGCGCCTGCACTTCCAGTGATTCTATGCTGTCCCTGATTCCATCGGCTAAGAGTCTACCGTTTTTTTC
>JAJPJY010000108.1 GCA_021323995.1 bacterium
TACAGGAAAGAGGGTGACCAGATCCAGCTGATCGCCTTCCCCGAGGAACACATCCAGCGCGGAGACTACTTCCTCATCGAAGACAAAGGACTGGGCAAGGGACTACTGGTCCAGGTGATTGATCTCCAGTACGCTAACGTTCCAGGAATCCTAGAAGACATTCTCAGGGACGTGATGACCGACGGCGAACTGGCGGGTGAAGATATGGACCCGCTGAACATTTCGAGCGAAGTCGATGCGCTGAAAGACACACGACTCGCCGTCTGCAAGATTAGAGGCACGATAACGGGTGAGAAGGATCTCACGCCCACGACATCCTGGCTTCCGTCGCGAACATCGTCAAAGATACGTCCTTACCCGATCAACCGTCTCATAATGAATGGTGGAAAGCTTCCGCTCAAAGTAGGCTACAACGACGGTGATCCAGTACAGATCGACGCGAGCGGACTTGACGGTGGCCTGAACATAATCACTGGGAGAAAGGGGACAGGCAAATCGCACCTTGCGAAGCTTCTCCTTCTCTCAATGAGCGGACTCGGAGCACCCTGCATCGTCTTCGATGTCAATGGCGAATACGTGAACATCCACAAGTCGAAGGATGGACGACTCTCATCGTCCAGGCTTACAGTGCTGGCCCCAAGAAGCGGTATCAACTTCGCTCTATCAAAACTGGGACTGAGGACGATGTCAGGGGTCCTCAGCAACGCGCTAGACCTCCCCGCAACATCGTCAAAGGTGTTCAGCACGATCTGGCGAGACCTGGAATCGAAAGGAGACTTGACACTACCCAACCTCATGCAGACAGTCCAAGCATGGAGCTGCCACGAGAGCGTAAGAGAAGCGCTGATCTCAAGGCTGCAAGTCCTTTCAGAATCTGGACTGTTCTACGACGAAACGAACCCGTTGACCGAGGAGAAGATACTACACGCTATCGAGGGAGGCGGGATACTCGTTGTTAATCTGAAGAACCAGAGCCATCTCGTTCGGCGAATACTCGTCGAGATATTCCTGGGCGAGCTGACCAAGATACTCTCGTCAAACTGGCTTCGAGCCGCGTTTCTATTCGCGGAAGAAGCTCACCTGTATCTGAGAGAGACGTACTGGGACGATATCATAACGCGGATGCGGCATATTGGTCTCTTCACCACGTTCATCACAAACCAGCCGGACACGGTTCAAGAGACGATCTATCGACAAGCCGACAATGTCTTCATCTTCAACTTCACCAACGAACACGACATTGAGACAATTGGCAAGGTCGCAAAATCCGACAGCGAAACCATTCGATCACTGATCAAGGGAACCCCCGCGAGGAGATGCCTCCTCTTGGGAAATGTTGTCCATGACTTGCCACTCATGGTCGACGTGGAACAGCTCGACGTTAGAACCATGGGCGAGACACGCCTCTTCTTCTCCTAGCCCACTCGATTCTCCTATCCTGCGCACGAGCCGCTGAGACAAGAATGCCTTTGGAGCCTGATGAATGCTATCCTGTCGGAACACTCCAAGTGACATTGGTCGAATAACTAGGCTCTGTCCGAATCGTCGAAAGCGATCTAGCTAGCGATTTCATGTGGCCATATCCGACGACGGCGACCACTGGTCCCGTTGTGAAGTAGACGATGTCCTTTAGCCTCGCGACCATATGCTCCTCTCTAACGTCCAGGAGCATTCGGCTCAGTTCGGGATAGCGGATTCTGAAAACTCTCAACTGCTCTTCCAGGTCCTCGGTAAGTTTCGACATGTTGAACCCGCCAAAGGGCAACAAGGCGAGGCTGATCAGAGAGTCGACCCCCAGCCTCACCTTCTCTTTCAAAGGTAGCTTTCGAAGGGACCCGACCGTTTTCCCTATTGGCAAGTCGATGAACTCAATCCTGGCGCCTATCGCCTTAGCAGTCTCTGCTGCTCGAAGCATCTCCTGTCCCGGAGGCGACCCCGTCATCTCTCCCGCGAACCGTTCCAGGAGCATCATTGCAAAGAACGAGCCTCCGCCCCCACGACCAGTCGCCCTTTCCGGATTCTGCAACGCAGCCATCCTTCCTTCGTCGAGCTCCAGTGCGACAACCTCGGGTCGTATCTTGAGAATCATCTCCCGGGCAAAGCTTGCACTCTTGGGATCGACGTGTATCGTCCCGATAATGTTGAGACGATCGCCGACCTTCTCTATAGCTGACGATTCTGGGACCCTCGTTTTCTGCTTCAATGCCTATAAGCGGGTCAATCTACCTTTCTTCACATAACCAGTAATTCAGGCGTTACAGAGGTCAGTCTGTGGGCAAGATCGACGAGCTCGACGATGAGAGACAACGGCTACGGATCGAACTCAGGAAGACCCTTGACAAGCTCAACGAGACCCGGACCAAGATCTCTAAGGTCCGAGATGAACTACAAGAGCTCAGAAAGACCCGGGACGGACTGAACGATACCGTCCGGGCACTAAAACAGTCCAGGGATCGTCTCCGAGATTCTTCGAAGGAAAAACTGGCAACGCTCCGAGAACTTCTCAAGAAAATGAGCGACCGGCCACACGCCTCAATCTCCGAGAAGGAGCTAGCATCTCTAGAATGGCAAGCACAGACTACTCCCCTTGACAAAGAGGGAGAAAAGAAGCTGATGACCAGAATCCGAGGCTTGGAGATCAAAGTCTCAGGATATCACAAGGTCCTGAAGCTACGGGACGAGATCACCAAACAGCGAGAGGAGGCTGACCAGATTCATGCAAGGATTCAGGAACTGGCGGGCGAGAGCCAGAAACGCCATGAGGACATCGTCCAATTGTCTGAGGCCTTCCAGCTGCTTCGGACAAAGCGGGATGAGCAACAGAAAAGCTTCAACGACATTCGCACTAAGGCGGGGGAGATCAATGAGAATTTTGTCCAGCTGAGAAATGAGCTGACTGATGACGAGAAACGAATGAAACGGGAGAAAGAAGAAGCGCTAAAGGAGGCACGCAAGGGAGAGGCGCAGAGAAAGCTGAGCAAAGGCGAGAAGCTGACCCTGCAAGAACTTGGAGCATTGTACGAGGGAGACGAGGATTGAAGCGTCCTATAGCAATCATTGGCGGCTCCGGGGTCAAATCTATCCTGAAAGGAGAACAGAGGATCATCGGAACACCCTACGGACCAACGCCGAATCTGACCATCGGCGAGATCGATGGAAGACCCGCAGTATTTCTTCCAAGACACGGCGAATTCCATTCTAGTCCGCCTCACCGTGTCAACTATCGCGCGAGTATTTGGGGGTTGAAGAATCTGGGCATCGAACGTATCATCGCGACAAACGCGGTCGGCGCGATAGACCAGCAACTGAGTCCCGGAGAAATAGTGATTCCCATGGACCTAGTCGACTTTACAAAATCGCGCATCGGAACATTCTACGACGGATCCCCGGTCACTCACATCGATGTTTCACAGCCCTACTGTCCAAGAGAACGAGAAGTCCTTGCCGCCTCTGCGACCGCTGCAGGCAAAGCAGCGCCGAGAGATGTGGTAATGGCCTGCACGGAGGGTCCGCGATATGAGACTCCTGCCGAAATCAAGATGCTCCGGACAATGGGCTGCCACATAGTCGGCATGACCGGAGCCCCCGAAGTCTTCCTAGCCCGCGAACTCGAAATGTGTTATGCCTCGATAAGCTTCGTCTCTAACATGGCGGCGGGGCTTCAGAGAACATTATCAGCAAGAGAGGTAGAGGAGAAGGGTAGAGAGACTAGCCAGGTGCTCAACAAGATACTCGCCAGCGCGATCAGTAGAATGCCCGAGTCGAGAAAAGACTGCCCCTGCGGAACGGCACTCTCACACGCGCAGTTGAAAAAGGATATCGTGGAGGCGGCGCAATGATCGACAGCCTGCTACGTTTCGGCGGTGTCTACAAGACCTACGAGAAATACTTGAATGAACAGATCAAAGGCCAACCGTTCCCCGAGCATGTTGGAATAATCCTAGACGGTAATAGACGGTGGGCTGCGGAGAAAGACCGAATATCAACAGACGGACATTGGGCGGGAGCGAAGGTTGGTGAACAAGTTCTCGACTGGTGCTTGGAATACGGAATCAAGACGCTGACACTCTACACGTTCTCAACAGAGAATTTCTCGAGACCCAGCGAAGAAGTGAGCACGATCCTCAAGATCGTGGAAGAAGAGATCAAGAAACTAGCAAAAGACGATAGACTACACTCGCAAAAAGTCCGGGTCAAAGCTATCGGAAGAACCGACCTTCTACCCGATAGCCTTCAAGACGTGTTCAAGAGACTCGAAGACGAAACCAGCCAGTACGAAGGTCACTTTCTGAACCTAGCAGTAGCATACACTGGTCGAGCCGAGATTGTTGACGCGACGAAGAAGATCGTGGAGGATGTTCATCAGGGAAATCTTTCCCCTCACCAGATTGACGAGGACACTTTCCACAAGTATCTCTACACGGCACACCTTCCAAATCCCAACCCGGATCTTGTGATACGAACTTCAGGCGAAGAACGCCTCAGCGGATTCTTGCTGTGGCAGTCAGCTTACAGCGAGCTAGTATTCGTTGATGTCTACTGGCCCGAGTTCAGAAAGATCGACTTTCTCAGAGCCATCCGGCTCTATCAGAGGCGCCATCGAAGATACGGCCGATAGTCCAAGAAATCCGCGTGTGACTAAGAGCCGACGGACGACTTATCTAACAAGACACTGGACGGATTCTGGGCCTGGGCCTTGGTCCATATCAAGAGAATCGACATCCGAGGATTCAAGACCTTCAACAAAAAGGTCTCGATTCCCTTAGACCCCGGCTTTACAGTCATCACTGGACCAAACGGCTCTGGAAAGAGCAACATTCTCGATTCTCTCAAGTTCGCACTCGGAGAACTCAGCGCCAGAGAACTCAGGGGCGGCAGCCTCTCCGCGCTCATCCACAAATCCGACACCGAAACCGCGAGATCAGCCTACGTGGCCGTCCAGTTCGACAATACCGACCGAAAGATCCCCGTCGACTCAGACCTAGTCACAGTGTCCCGCGAATTCTCGTCCGGAGGCGAAGGCATCTACCGGATGAACGGGCGCCGCTTGTCGAGAAAACAGGCGCAGGACATTCTCAGCTCAGCCGATATCCAGGTAACCGGTTTCAACCTGATTGCCCAGCACTCCATCACTCGTCTAGCTGAAATCAGCACTGAGGAGAGAAGACGAATTCTTGAAGACCTTATCGGGCTAGGGGTCTTTGAGACAAAGAAAGCGACCGCTAAGATCGAGCTTGCAGAAGCAGACGTCAATCTGAAAGTGGCCGTTGCTAAGGTCGAGGATGTCAAGAACAATATCGAACGCCTCGAACGTGAGAGAAACAACCTGCTACGGTCCAAGCTTATTCAGAAGGAGATTTCCAACCAACAGGCTCTGATTCTCTCCTCCCAAATCCTCTCCCACGAAACCAGACGATCAACCGTCATCCGAGATCTGGAGAGTGAACAGAAGAACGTGGAAGTCTTACGAGAACAGCGTGACGAGCTGACGGCTCAAAGATCCAAAGTGGAGGCAGAGCGGCGCCAGTATGAAGAAGACACTGTCACTCAAGGAAACCAGATCCTCTTCGACGTCGAAAGGAAGATTGCTGAAGCAAGCAACGGAGTCGTTAGAGCGAGAGCTGAAGCCGAGACAGCTCGGAACATTCTCAACACGCGAATCAGACAACTTGAGTCTCTCCAAAAACAGGGCGAGGATATTCAGAACAATACGAAAGAAGTCACAGCCACCGTACGAACCCTCACTGGTCGCAAAGAAGATCTAGATGAGCGCTATAGCGGTGCTAGGGCGAGAGCAGACAAGCTCAACGCTACACTAAGCAATACGAGAGATTCGCTATCGAAGGACGCGGACGCACAGGAGGCTCTTGACGCGGAGATCAGAGCGATCGAGAGCGAGCTATCAGGCCTCATAGCCTCGAGCAAGGGCAGCGCTACAAAGCTCGACTTGACAGCAAACCATCTCCAAACACTTGAAGCCCGCCACAAAGAGTTCACCGGTCTGACCGAGGAGCTGAAGAAGAGAATCCGCGAGATGGAGAAGTTGGGAAAGGAGGAGGAGAAACGGCTTGAGGACATTGAAGGCAAGACCAGGGAGTACACTGATCTCAAAGACCAGCGACACAAGGAGATCGATGAAGCCCTAGATGTTGCAAAGAGGGCCCGAGTGACTGTTACAGAGTTTAACACTCAGAAGAGTCTCGCCGATACTCTCCAGGCTGAGGAGAAAGCGCTCCGCAGACTGGAGGAGATGGCGGACGAAGGAGCCCTCAACGGCGTCATAGGACGCCTGTCGGACCTTGTCAAGTATAATGA
>JAJPJY010000099.1 GCA_021323995.1 bacterium
CCCGGTCGCCATTCTCTCAACATCGACATTTGACGCTACCAAAGTAAACCCATCTACTGTTAGGTTTGGAGCGACAGGCACGGAAGCATCACCGGTCCATTCATCTCTGCAGGATGTTAATGGAGATGGTATGGTGGACTTGCTTTTGCAGTTCAAAGTCCAGAGCACTGGACTCCAACCCGGAGACACTCAAGCGACCTTGATGGGAAGGACATTAGACGGGACGCCATTCATCGGATCCGGCGCAATCCAACTCATCGGCTGATAGTCCCGGCCACTCCTCATTGTTGAGAGACCGACCCCATGGATTTTTCCCTGAACACTTGGATTGCTATTAACCGAGGGCCGACAAGGCCAGTGCCAACCTTCAAGCATTCCAAATCGCAAAGATCCTCTGACCGTGGTTTCAGAAAAACCAATTTGAGAGGAGGCGGGAAGATCGCCGCTGTCATCATTCTGGCCTTAGTTCTTTTGGCAGAAGTCAACTTCGTTCAGTCTGCCCAAGCCCTCGACCAGAGCGACGCCATTACTGCTGCGTTAAACTGGCTGATGTTGAATCAGCAATCAAACGGGTCTTATGGAAGCTTCACAGAACCACAAACAGCTCCCGCCGCCTATGCGATGTGGATAAGATTCCTCAATTCTCCGAAAGTGGTCTTATCTTACACCTGGCTGAAGAACCAGCTACAAAACTCCACAACTTGGTTCTGGGGCGGGGGAGGAAATATTGCCGAGGCTGATGTTCCGGGTGAAATACTCTACATGTTCAGCCAGAGTCAGAACCTTCACATGCTCAATCAACTGTCAGGAGTGACGGCTAATCTCACAAAGTTCCAACAGTCGAACGGAGGATTCCTAGGCTACTATGACACTGTCTCGAACAAACAAGTGACAAGTAGTGTCGACACGGCTATGGCTCTACTGGGTCTCCTAGGCTCAAACAGCATTAGCGCTACAAAGGAACAAGCTGCAGTCAACTACCTTCTTTCACTCCAAAACGCGGACGGTAGCTTCAATCTGACCAAGACGGTCCGGTCAAATTCTCTCTACTCTCTCGGGCCAGAGCCCGTCAGCATAACAGCTCTCGTCACTCTAACCCTCAAGGCCGCCCTAGTGTCAAGCACGAGTTCTACCATCACCTCTGCTCTCAACTATCTCAACGCTTCCGCGGCGTCTAATTTCAACAGCCACATCTATGCGGCATCGCTCTCGCTCCTCGTATTCTCAGAATTCTCCTACACAAGCGAGACAGCAATCGCCAACAATTTCATTCTTCAACAACAAAATGCCGACGGAGGATTTAGCGATATTATTCGTAGTTCTAGCAGCTCAAATGCCCTGGACACCGGATGGGCGACTGCCGCATTGCAGTTCGGTGGGTCAACTTGTTGCACTTCTGGAAACGGTAGCGGAGGAGGAAGAGCGTACAGAGTGTGAGAGTAACTTAATCGATTGATTAACGCGTTCATGATGGTATGACCTATCGCTCGTGAAAAATGAGGGGTAGAAGGTTTGGGGAAGAGCTTGGCGAGACAGCGTAGTGATGTGCTGGGTCGGTTAGTCCTGGCTGTGCTTTGTCGCACTAGTACCTTCAAGGCCGTGGACAATACCGGTGACGACCTTGATCGTTGGGATCAGCGCGATGAGTAGAAAGATCAGTGGGAAGGCCCATGGATCCGCGCTGAAGTACGGCGACGCAAGCCCGCTGCTCACTGCGTAGAGTATTCCGATGGCAACGATCTGGAAGAAGTATGCGAGCAGGGGAGTCCAGGTCTTGTAGCTCTTGTACGCATCATGAACCGTGTTGGCAAGCTGGGTCCCGAACTTGAGGACAATGAAGCAGACGATAAGACCAATCATGAAGACGACGATGTCCGCGACGGAAATGGTTGAAGCTCCTGATATCGGATTTGAAATTCCTGGGAACCCTAGCACGACAGCCTCGACGATGACTAGCACGATGACGCCGACGATTAGCCGTATGAAGGAAGGCATGACAGGAGTGAAAGCACCCCAGGTCTTGTTCGAAGTCGAATCAGTCATTCTCTTACACTTAAGCAGCACAAACCCAACCGCCACGATATTCTATTGTCGAAACCAAAGGTCCAGCCCCGCGGTTACAGAGTGGAGCACTCTCTCACCTTCGCTTACCTTCAGTCTTAATATCCGGCGGTAGAGGGGACGGTTTGCAGTCTGCATGTTCTTCGATGAGCCGAAAGTGAGCCTATGACAGTTCATATTCTTCTAACAGCGGATAATCATCTTGACCCCTCAGCGGTCCAATATGGTCCGAGAAGATTCGAGAGAAAGCGGGATTTTCAACACTCCTTTGACGTCCTTGTTAACTTTGCACTTGAGAACCGGCCTGACCTCTTTCTCATAGGCGGCGACTTCTATGATGGGATTCTTCCCGGCAACCCGACCCGTGCCTATGTTGCGGAACAGCTGAAGAGGCTCCACGAGAAGGAGATCAAGGTGCTGCTTGTCAGCGGACACCATGATACTCCGAGAAGTGTGGAACAAGGAGTCTCACCCCTGTCTGTTCATTCGAAGAGTGGCCATGTCTACTTCTTCCAAGAAGCTCACCCTACCCACAAACTGTTCCATTTCGGAAATGAGTCTGTCAAGGTCATAGGGATGAGTCTCAACCCGGGTCTCAGTCCCGATCAAGACCCGTTGGCTGGGCAGAAGCTCGAGCACGATGGGGACGTGAACATTTTTCTCACTCACTATCCGATCGAGGGTTTCGACGGCTACTTCGGACAAGAGACCCACATTAGTAAATCGTCGATCCCGCTGGGGTTCCAACTATTCGCAGCGGGTCATTTACACCGACACCAGAAAAATATTGTAAACGGAACACCCGTAATCTATCCTGGCAGTACAGAGAGAACCAGCTTCAACGAAGAGGGTGAAGAGAAGGGGTTCTGCTGGCTCGAAATGGATAAGAAAGGAATTCTGAATCAAGAGTTCCACCCTACTCCAGCTCGTCCGATGGAGACTCTCGTCTCACGCGTGACCGGCGAGGGCGGAAGTCTGACCCGACAGATACAAGACGAGCTCGGAAGGAGACTGGGTCCCGAAAAGATTCTCCGCGTTCGAGTCTTAGGAAAAGTGTCCTTAGAGCATCTCTCCACATACAAGCGCTCATCGCTCATTACGTATTGCCAGGATCGCTTCTTCCATGTCGAGTTCGACGAGGACGGACTCAATATTCTGACAATGGAGCCGTTAGAATCTCTTCCGAGAACCTCGCCCGTCGAGGAACTGGATCGAACATTCAAGAATCTTCTAGCCACCGTCAAGGAAGACGAACGTCCCATAGTTCAAGAGGCGTGGAAAGGTACCATCGCGAGATTGCGGGAGGAGGGAGTTAGCTGAAGCTAGTAAGTCTTCAGGCTCAGAACTTCAAGAAACTGAAGCTAGGCAAGCCTCTATTCCTGTCTGAGGGAATCATCCTCATCACGGGTCTTAATGAGAGCGGCAAATCGACCATATTGGATGCGATTCTCTATGCCTTGTTCGGCCGTGTGATTCGGCCTAGTAAAATGCCGAGCAACGAGGATATTGTTAGCTATGGTTCGGGGGAGGCACAGGTCCGTCTTGACTTCAACATTGGCGAGACAACGTATCGGGTGATCCGTGAGGTTCACAAGACCCGGCCTAATCGGGCGATGCTCTACGAGATGGGCCCGGGCGGGAACAACAGGACTCTCGCTAGCTCGGTCAAGGATGTTACAGCCGAGATCGAACGGTTGCTCGGGGGGATAACATATGATGAGATTGTCGCGAGCAGTGTCGTAGCTCAGAAGGATCTTGAACGGCTGATCAAGCAGCGGCTTGATGATCGCCGTAAGGTCATTAACGTCTTCCTCAATCTTGAGAGCTTCAACAAGGTCCAAGACCAGCTGGACACAGAACGGACTCGGATAGAAGGAACCTCCAGAACTCCGGGACAATTGACTCTGGAAAGACAGCGCCTCGAAGGCATGGTAGAAGAGCTGAAAGAGTATGACGAGACACGGGTCCAGCTTGCCAGTCTAGAAGAAAAAATTGAGAAGCTCAAGGCCGAACAACAACGGAAAGAGAAGCAGTTCACAGATACTGACATTCTCTACAAGACACTCAGCGAGTATGAGGAGGCGATCAAGCAGCGCGAGTCTTTACAGCGGGAAATAGATGACAAAACGCGGCTCGCAAACAACCTCCAGCAACAGCTCTCCAGCATCGTTACGCAACGTCTCGAACTTGAGAAAGCGGAGTCGGAAGTTAAGAAGTACGGAGACCTGGCCGACGCAGATCGCGCAATCTCCCGCGCCTCGGAAAGTCTAGAGAAAGTCCGGGCCGCGGAGCTTCAGAAAAGCCAGTTGGAGGAGAGGGAACAGAAGCTTCAAACCCAGATTGTCGAGACGAACAGGAAGATCGCAGAACTTGGCGAATCGAAACGGACGGCTGGATCAGCACCTCGTAGGATCTGGGAATATCTAACAGCCACGGCCGCGCTCGGCGCTGGTGCCATACTCTCATTCATTCTGACATTCGTGATTCTCACAGTCATATTCGGGTCTCTCGCTGTAGTGTCGCTACTACTTCTCGCACGACAGATCGCTTCACTGTCCGAACAGGCTCAAGCCTCAAGACGACAGCAAGAGCAGCTGGCCAGTACCCAGCTGATTGGTTCATGGAATGACGAGCTTGGACAGGTGAGAAGGGAGCGCGATGTTGCGGGAGGGACGGTCAAACAAGGTTCCATAGAGATTCTGCGGGTTCTCAACTCGGTCGAATCCTATTCGAGCTATCTTCAAGGACTGGAGGATCCGAAGGAGGCAGTTGAGCAAGCTACCTCGATATACAACCAGGATAAGCAATCATTGAGCGCTGTCCAAGAACGTGTTAGCATGCTGCAGAGACTCTTGCAAGAAGAGCCCAAACTCAAACAGAGGCTCAATCAAGCCCAACTGGATATTGCGACTGTTGAGGAAAAAATGGGCGGTACCATACTTCCTCCGTTGCCTTCGGGTGTTGAGTTCTCAGAAGAGCTTCTCGGGGAAGCTCTCCAGTTGCGGGATAATCTGAGGGACTCTGTTTCCCGGGTCAAGACACAGGTTGAGGATTCTATCTCTCGAGTTCTTGAGCTGAAACAGTTTTTGGAAGAGAACGTGGGATTGGGTGAAAAGGTGGACGAGCAGAAGCGGAAGGTGAGGTTGCTCGAGAAGGAGCTGGCGGTCGTCAAGTATTCCGTCAAGGGTCTCGAGCAGACTTCCGAATCATTGAGGAACCGTGTGAAGCCGCAGGTCGAACGATACATGGGTCTGATACTTCCTGTTATCACCTCTGGACGCTACAAGGCTGTGCAGTTGGAGGAGGACTATACGGTGAGAGTGTTTGATCCAGAGGCTGGAGAGTTCCGGCCCAAGGAAGTGTTCTCTGGCGGGACGGAGGATCAGTTGTTGCTGGCGATGAGGCTCGCGTTCGCGCTCGCATTGATCCCCCAGGCGAAAGGGCGCAATCCGGAGTTTTTATTTTTGGACGAGCCGCTTGGGAGCTCAGACAAGGTCCGCCGCGAGGGGATACTAGAACTGATGCATAAGGAATTGTCTCAGAACTTCAAACAGATATTCCTCATCAGCCATGTCGGTGATTTGGAAGTGGAGGCGGACACGGTTATTGAGATGGATAACGGCTCGGTTCGGGAGATTGTGAACCGGAAGCCGGCGATGCCGCAGCCTGTAGAGATCCCCGCTTGACAAAAGGCTAGCTTGGAAGCGGAGGATTGTCCGAACCTTGAATAGCGCCAACTCTTAAGCTGGAACCGTTTCATCTCAGGCAAGGAATGATGCAATGAGAAAGGAAGCGGTCAGAACCGGGCCTTCTCCTCTGAACCTCCCGTTCTCTCCTGGGATAAAGTATGGAGATCTCATCTTTGTTTCAGGTCAGGGACCGTTCGACGAGAAAGGTAAGATTGTTCCGGGCGACATCCGATCGCAGACCAAGTCGACCCTGGAGAATTTTCGACGGGTTCTCGAAGCCGCCGGCTCAGGCCTCGACAATGTTCTACAGACGACCGTGTATCTCAGCAATCTAGACGATTTCTC
>JAJPJY010000112.1 GCA_021323995.1 bacterium
ACTATATGATCAAAATAGGTCCCTGTCGGAGCTGCTGAAGCTGGCTTAATCGTGTTAGCCAACGTGGCGCCCATTATCGACAGGGCCACGAATATGAGCGGCAAGCTCGCTCGTTTCAGACTGTGTTGTATACTCATCTATCTCTCATCCCGTTTTCGGAAAGGCGCGGTTTCCGTTCGCTGTTTCAGCGAAGGATTCTTTCTAGTGTCGGAGCCAAGAACCAGACTCTGTTTTTTTGAGCGAGTTCTCCGGCAAGAACTATACTGGTATGCAGAGTCACAAAGGCAGTTTTGAACCCAGACAAATCCAGTTGGGTTCTAGAGCCGAATCTGGCGTGGACTAGAGCCAAGGCTAGGCTTCGACTCGAATTGCCCATTTTCAATTCCGATTTCTAGCTCCAACACATTTTCCATTATCATCTACTTCTTGGGGAGGGGACGGTACGGCTGAGGATAGATGCGGCTATGCGCAGAATGCGTCTCTAGGCTTCAGGCCAAAGCAGGGCTTTTGACCGGCCCCGTACATTCTAGCGAAAAAAAGGTTAGATCTCGAAGCGGTGGCGGCTATCGTACTCTTGGACTCCTCGTCCCTGTCCAGCAAGAAAGATAGGAAGACGAATCTCAAACCCATCTCACTGGTTTCGTTGACGCTTCCAAGTGTACAGAGACATCTCATCTCCATCGCTCGACAACGCTCATATCGATTTATTCGTTTATAACAGTTGCCGAACCAAAGCAGGTGAAACACTGGGGATGGCTGGAGATAGACAGAGCAGGCAACCAGTGTAAGAAAAACACTAAAGGGATTTGCAGCTCAACTCTAAATGGGGACAAGGCGTTTTCCTGTCTGCGCTCCAGTTATTCCTGGAGCGTGTATTGCGATTGCCTAAGATTCATGAAAGACTTGAAGGTCTAGTTTCAGGACAGCGAAGCAACTCTTTCTTCACGGAATTGAGCCACCTCCAATGACGAAAGTCGCGAATGCCTTTCCGACGAACAGCTTAACGGATGATAGCTAGAAGAGCTGTAGGGAGCAGCTCCGGCTGCAGTTCGGAGCACGAGATTTTGACGAGCGCGCTTTGCAAGTTGATCTAGGCGCTCACCCACAAGCGCTTGACGGTCGCCTCTTTCTCGGTTCTAAACCATACAGTTACGAAGGATCGTGTGGGGACCGCAGTACAGTGCGGAACTAACACTGGTCGGTCAGTAGAAACACTTAACGCGAAGACTATCTGGGGCGGCACTTGATTGAGAGCCGTTCCGTTCAAAAACAATGTCGAATAGAATTGGTCCCGTCAAAAGTTGTAGTATGTCGGAGGGTCTAAGCTGAAGCAGTCTTTTTCCGTGCTGTTCCATGAGACCCTCAAAATGCGAGGTTTCGTTTCTATTGTTGCCCTTCTTACCATCTCAGTATCCCTCTGGTTCTACACTGCGGGCGCTATCAAGATCTCCCAATTTCCACCGAACGCTTTCTTCTACCTCAACAATCTTCCCTTCGAATATTGGCTTGGACTTTTCGCAACGTTAGCCCTGTTTGGAGTGAGGGGTTTCGTCAGAGATCGGGCGAGAACTGTTCTTGAGCTTTCAACACTCTTCCTCCTTTGCATGTACTTGTTCGGCCTCACTTCGTTTGTGTTTCAGAATCCGTGGTTCTTGGACACTTATCAACATGAAGGCAACGCGCTGGCGCTTCTGAACTCTGGAGGATGGTACAACGGACCAGTCTGGTACGTCTACCAGTTCCCGGGAACGTACACGTTCTTCGCCGAGCTAACAGCAATCGCGGGAATCGATCCGTTCCAGCTGATGAAATATTATCCCGCAGGGCTCTCTCTTGTTGTAGCCCTTCTTCTCTATTCAACTGTAAAGTCGTACAGTCAGCGATATGCGTTCGTCTCTTCAGCATTTATCTTGGGTGGGCTCTGGTTCCAGCTTCACCTCTCGCCCCAGAGCCTAGAGCTGATACCTTACATTGGACTTCTCTTTCTTCTGATAAAGATCATCGACGACAAACCGCACAGAACACGCTGGATGCTTATCGCCGTCTCGATAACCCCAGTTCTCGTCCTCGATCACCCGGAGACCCCGCTGGTTTTGAGTCTCGGGTTAACCGCGCTCTTCGTTCTCCAGGCGCTGTTCTCACCTGAAAGAATCAGGTCAATCCGGTCAAGTCTCGCGGCGATTGGACCGAATTTCCTCGTGCTTGTAATTGTCACTTTTGTCTGGTGGACGGTGATGGCCTCTGGTGCACTTTCAGTTGTGACGTCAATTGTGAATGGTGCTATTGCTGCGGGTATAGGCGGGCTTACGCGCAGCCCCCAGAACATACCTACCGCCCCGGCACCGAGCTATAGCGTCACTATTCTCTTGCAGGAGGGAATCTCTGGTCTGGTCTGGCTGATTGGCTTGAGCGTGCTTGTCTTCATCAGACGGTTCCAGTTCAGAGACTATCTTCTTGGTGGACTATTCCTTGCCGCTGTTTCTACGATCCCTGTCGCACTCTTCGGGAATGCTGATGTGCTCCAGAGATCCTATCTTTTCGCGCTCTTCCCATGTGGGTTGCTCCTTGCATCGCTGATGGAGCGCGGGAACATTCTGAGATTGAAGGGCCGCGAACTCACTCCCTTATTGGGCAAGGGGCTGATTCTGCTAATTGTTCTCTTCTCGATCACAATGCCTCTCTCCCGTTATGGCCTTGTCTCTTTCAGCTATCTGACTCAATCCTCGTTAGCAGCCTCTGATGCTTCGGCTCCTCTTACGTCGAGTCATTCAATCTTGCTTCTTCACCCGGGCTGGTATGGATGGAGATACTATGCTCCATTCGACGGGTATGAAGGTGCTCTACTTCTGGAGCAGAAGAATATTACAGGTCTTCCCGGAGGTTTCGTGAAGATTAACTCGGAGAGCGAGTACAATCTGACTTACTCGAGAGCCGACAATACTTCTGACTATATTTTGATACCAGACTTTTTCCAGAACCTGTACATTCTAAGATTCGGATCCAACTCGACAAGCTATATTGACCAGAAAATAGCCTTCGAGAACAGCGTATCGATGAACTTCAACCTGGTTTACTCGACCGGCACAGACCGGTTGTATGAGAATCGGGATCTCGGATAGCACCTGGTTGATAGTTTCGTCCGCTATGTTGAAGTGTTGAACCAGACCTGGAGCCATTCTCCAATGGTACTCGCGGTTCCCGGAAATCCGTATTGAAACGATTCAGTGCTAGGGTCAAATGTCCAGAGCTCAAAAATGAGTCTGAAGTTGCGGCCTTCGTTAGCTCCTATCTGAAGCTGGCCGCCAGTCTGTTGGCCATTGATTAGAAGGTTGAGGAACACGACTCCGTTCGCTGTCTGGCTAACATTCTGGACTGTCCAGGAAAAGTCGAGCTTTGACGTCTCGCCTGTTCCAAGAAACAATTGTATTGCAATGAGCTCCGGGACCAAGGCTGCCGGGGTGGTCGTGTTGGGCGACTGAGTGGTCAAGTTTCCGAGTCGAACGATCACCATCGCGAACTGTGCTGCATTCATCATGTTTGCCACTGTAATAGTCCAGTTTGTTGTCTGTGGAGGAGTAATGGTGAAGTTGGCGTTGGGGATGTATCCTTGTAGACCACTGTTTGCATAAACCCCAAGCTCCATGAAAGGCTGCGCTGGCGCCTTGCTGTCAGCGTAGTAGGCTGCTGAGGTGTAGATGGCCGATAGAGATACGAGTAATACGAGAAATACGGGTAGCCTATGCAACATGCCTCGTTTCTCCTAGCTCGATTTTTGACTTGAGAAGCCGCCTCTTTCCGAAGAATCGACGCACTCTGCCCGCTTCAAGAATAACAATGGCTGAGCAGAACGCTAGGGCAATGGCAACCAAGTAGGCGAGAATAGCATGGTCCTGCGAGGCGGTCTCCGCTTGACTGCCTAAGGCTTCAGCTTTCATAGACACGTCGTTGGATAGTGATATTGACTGGAGGGCAGCCGTTGAGTTGCCCTGCTCGGCGATCATTTCGTAGCTGAGGGCCTGATTTAGCTCGTTGATCAACGGCGCTAAGGACTGGTTGGACGCTCCATCTTGTTCGGCGATCTGGACAGCCTTGAATGCCGTTAACAGGCTATTTTTCACCTGTGTTATTTGGTCTGTCTGGCCGGCCTGTCCGGAGACCGTTATTGGCCCGGCAGGCATAAACATTGAAGAGAGCAAGAGGCAGAACAGTAGCGCTAGGAAGGGAAGACGCGAGTATGTCATCGTGAGTCGAGTTGGGTGAGATGATTGAGAGTTGACTAATATAAGGAAGGAGCTTGTCCTCGCGATTGTTCAGAAATATCACCCCTCCTCGGTCGCGGATCTAAAGCGTCGACTGAATGAGGAAGGCGTTCGATCGAACGATGATGATCTCATAGCTGTCATCCGGGATCTCCAAACAACCGGAGCTATCAATCTCCACCCGTTCTCAGTGCCCACCTCCTTCGCCGACTACGTTTCAGATCCTGAGAGATCTTGGTGGATCTACCTGATCATGTTCAGCTCGGCGTTAGAAGCACTCCTCGTCGTTGAGAATGTGCAGAATGGTCCTATCTGGATTCTGAGGCTTCTCTTGGGTCTAGCCCTTCTCGGTCTAATGCCAGGCTACGCAACCGTCCAGATCCTTTTCCCCGGTGACTGGCTCCCTCTACTAGAACAAGCGCTTCTCAGTATCTTCCTGAGCGTCATGATTTCCATTGCTCTAGGAGTTGCTCTTGGCGCCGGCTACCATTTTACCGGCACATCGAGCGTGTTTGCCCTGAGCGTCTACACGATCGTTTCGGTCTTCGTCGCTGGCTATCGGCGATTCTCTCAAATCAGATCCAGCAATCTTCGCTCCGCGCCGGTCAATTAGCAACCCGCGAAGCGGGGCTTTCCTATACTTCTCAGCTAAGCGACAAATCGCTGGAAACCGTCCGTAGATTCAACATGCAGTTTGTCATACCACCGAGTCCTTGGCAAAAAAATCGTTCAGAACAACCCCGAAACAGAAATCAGGGCACACGTTCTGACCCAGGCGAATTCGACGCGTTCACCAGGACGCTGACCCGCTCGATCTTCAAGACGCTTTACCAGACGATACTGCGCCCCGACCTGGAGAATTAGCCCAATAAGGTTTCAACTGGTCAGCACGCCCTCCAGAATCTCCAGAGCTCGTTTACCCGCGACACAAAAGTGGTCTTTGGAGGACAACTCTGTTTAGAATTCGCCCGGAACGGAGCCCGATTCGTGGTCTGAAGGGAGGGGCCCAATACCGCCTTCGTTAGCCCGTTTCGTAAGCGTGAAAGGGCCCTACCGACGATAGGGAACAAGCGTGGATTGATCGAAAACAAAATTATTCCCACGACACGATGGCGGTCTGAACGTTACAAGGATCTTCTCTTTAGTAGTATGTCAACGGTTGACGATCGGCTGTTCGACTGTTTCTGTGCTGCGTCTGTTCTCTTCGATTTTTGTCCAGACGAGTTGTTTGTTTCCCCGCGCTTCTTGGACAAGCGCAGCTAGCATAGTGATATTATTCGATAGGTAAGTGCTGGCGCTTGTTCTCAGGCTGGGAACCAGCGCCGTGACCAGGGCGCCGGCAGCGACTAGGATCGCGATAAGCGGGATAGTAATCATGACTAGGGCGGTCAGTGCTAGGAATACTGGGAAGAGTATTGGATTGATGACGTAGATGAAGAACTCCATTGGAAATATGACTCGGCAGAACACGCTGCCTCCTCGAAGGAGTCCTTTGTGTTTGAGAAATGCTTGAAGAACGTGCTGACCCCGTCTGATCTTCTGCGTAAATCTGACTCTCCAGCCAGGCGGAGCAGGATCAAAGAAGACAACGTCCTCAGCGCTTATCGCGCGCAGTCCTTTCTCCACCATGCATAGCGATGCGCAGGTGTCATCGCCACCAACCCGTGGATCGAAGGGGGATAGTTGACTGCGTCTGAATAATTGAATTTCACCTTCCCCGACGGGGGTACTGTGCAGCTTCGACTCTGCCACTCTTAGCATTCGGTAAATAGACCGGTACGAGCCTTCAACATTCAACGCCGCTGTTCCTCCCGTAGTCGAGATATCGTGGACCCCAGACACTGCTCCAATCGCCGGGTCTGAGAAATATTTCACGCCGTTTGGTAGTGCGTCGTTCCTCCATCGACACTCTGCATCGCTAATGCAGACGAGGTCCCCGGTAGCACGCGTCAATCCTAGGTTGAGGGCGCCCGACTTGCCATTCCTCTTCTCTTCTTCGATGACCAAGCCTCTTAGATGATTCCGCTCGAGGAATTCTCGAGCAATTTGCGCGGTCCCGTCTGTCGAGGCGCTATCTATCACAATCAGTTCCAGCTTATCAGCGGGGTAATTGCTCTGGACTACGTTCGACAGTTTTGACGCGATGACTCCAGCCTCATTGTATGTTGGAATGAGTATGCTTATCGTGGGCTGGGGAGAGGGTTCTAGAGACAGGTGATAATCGCGTTTAGTCCCGATGCGCCTCATCGCCGCGAAATATGCCAGGGGGACGGCGACATGGATTGCGCCAACTGTAATCCACACCGCAAGAAGCAGTTCTATCAAGAGAGAGGCTCCGTTGTGAATCCTTGGTTTCCATAACCCGTCACAAGCTCCGCAACTAGGTCAGATGCTATTCTCGCATCCGAATGTACTAGATCAACTTGATCGTCTCTAATCCTCCAAGAGGTACTCTCCCTTTGGCGCCACCAGTCGGCCAGTTCGCCCATTGTCATGATGTGGCAGTTCGGGTCGGAGACGAAATCCTGGAGCAACCGCTGATACTCGGACAGGTTTTCTCTCAGACCGAGTTCATAGTCGGGATGTATCAGTAAGACGCAGGCACCGCCCAAGCCTCGGACCCAGTTCGAGAGCCGGAGCAACGAGTCAACAGCCACAGACGGTGTTTGTCCGGCGACTCTTATCAGCTGGTGATCTTGGGGAAGCGAGACCGGTATCTCTAGGACCCCGTTCATTTCGAAGGGGAAGACTGTTCCAACGCCGTGTGCGCGCATGGACGTTGGAGAAAGAATCTCCCAGGACGGGCAGGATGAGTCGTATTGGTATCCAGTTTTGGCCTCCGCGAATGTGAGTTCAGGGCTATGCTGGAGCAGTGGGGCACGGAACCCTCGGACCGGTCGCTCAGAAAGTTCTTCAAGAGTGTTCTTACACGATTTCAATCGTTTTACTTTCTCGTTAGTATTCAGGAGGATTAAGCGACCATCGTGCTTCGTGTCGTGTCCTCCAATTTCCCCCGATTCAGCCATTTCACGCAGCGAGCCCTTGGATATTGGGTAACGGTTGCTCGGGAGATTCCAAGTCGAACTGACCTCTAGCTTTCGCTCCACCTCGAGTAAATGAGGAGCACCTTTCTCCAATCCGTACGAGGTTTCCACGTCGTGTGTGACGGCCATTGCGTATGTTTTTCCGCGTCTCCAGAATCTGACTCGTGGAATCGGGCCAGATGACAATACTATGCTGGCCAGAAACAGAGTCCTTAGAAATTCTACTGGGCCCAATTTCTCAGGTGTGAGGAGGCTGACGCCGTGGGATGAGCGGAAAGAACGGTCGCGGATGAATTTGGGTATTGCTTGGTAGGAGAGTGGAAGCTTGGTCGCGATTCTAAATTTGAGACTCGGGCGTTCTTTGAAGCCATCTTGGACTCTGAGAGAGTACTGTCCTATGAGGTCTATCGATAATAGGTGAACTCTGGTACCTTTTAGTCTACTGAAAATCGTAAGATCTCCGCATCGAAGTAATGATTCGAGATTCGGTCCAGAAAATTCGTAGACCTCGGTTTCAATCGAGACTTCGACTCCAGGGGCATAAGGTAGGTCTAGCCGAGCGTGCTTTGAAACGCACTGAAGATTGTATTCTCTCGCGATCTTCTCCGCTTGGGCCGTGCCAGATGGCGTAACGACTATGGGCGCATTGTTCGACTTCTGAGGAAGGGGTAGACTGCCCAACCCAAAGCCTGGGAGTTCAGAGTCCTCCGAGCCAAGTTTGTAGGGTATCTTCCAGAACTCGGCATAGCTTCTCAAAATATTCATCTCAGAGTCGTTGGATCCGAAGAGGGCTATCGGACGAGTCCTTGTGACGACGATCATTCTAGTGTCTTGCCCCGATTTTGAGGAGCACGACAGGTCCCACAATCTGTCGCCAGTCCCTCATCGGAGAAATGTGAGAATAACCCCTCTTGGCCGTGTGAGAGTATGTTTTCGATACCGGTCTCTCCGTGAACCTGTAGCCTAGCGTCAGAACCTTGTAATGAAGATAGTATTCCAGCTCATACCCTTCCAGCCAGTCCTGCCATACGTTGATTCTGGGATCCCTCAACACCGTTGCCCTATACGCCCGGAATCCATTCGTAACCTCGGTGCAGCGGACGCCAGTCAGAAAGGTCCAGACGAAAGGGAAGAGTCGAGTGAACACTCCCCTCAGGAAGGGGGTCTTCTCTCCTCGTCCTCCAGGAAGGAACCTTGAGCCTTGGACATAGTCATAGCCTTCTTCGACGATAGGCCGCATCAGCCTTGGTATTTCTCTGGGATCATCTTTCCCATTGCCGGCCATCACGACAATTATGTCGAAGCGTTGAGACATTGCATATTCATATCCTTCGCGGATAGCAGAGCCTACGCCCCGACGAGCCGGGTTCTCGATTATTTTGACAGGCGTCCCTATACGACTGCTGGCATCATCGATTTCCGCTAAGATTGCAGGGTTTGGATCGTCCACGACCAGGCAGATCTGATCGACCGGTCCCATATCGAATCTCTGGAGAACGCGACCAATTTTTCCAACTTCGCGAAATACTGGAATGATAGCGACGGATTTCATCGCCTGGTTCTCCGACCTTGCGACTCGCTGTGACGAGGATGACTAGGGGGAGGTCTAGAGCCAACCACTCTCGCAGGCACGCCTACTGCAACTGCATTGTCTGGAATATCCCTTGTGACTACCGACCCTGATCCGATGAGAGCGTTCTCACCTATCTGCACGCCAGGGTTGATTGTGCTACCAGCGCCGATCGACGCGAAACTCTTCACTCTCGTGTTGAGTCGGGTCCACTCTCCCTGCGCTCTTGGACGTTTGTCGTTTGTGAACGTCACATTTGGAGCGATGAACACATTGTCCTCTATGACGACCCCCGTGGGGATGAAGACGAAGGGCCGAATCTTACAGTCGTCTCCAATCGAGACTCCTTCCTCGATATAGACGAAAGAATCGATTTTCGTATTTTTTCCTATCTTACAGCCGTAGAGGTTGACCTGATCGTAGATCCGCGCATTCTTACCAATTTTGGTTTTCTTTACGATCGAGAATTTCGTGTTAGTCATTGCCTAACCGGAATCTCCGGCATAATAGGCAATTGGACTGGTATAGTTCTATCTTGAAACATGGACTCTCGCGACGCCTCAAGCAATGAGACAACGCGTGCTCCGAGCATGCCGTCCGAGTGGTTAGAGTATGTTGTGGAATCGCGACTATTCCGGATACAGTCCGCGAAGTGGATAATCTCGCTCGCTATCGTGTTGCTCGGCAAGACCGGGATCTCACGTCTCCCACTAGAGTCCTCCACAAACAGCTTCTGGCTCATACAGTCGAGGAATGCCATTCCATTGCTCCCGACAATTGCAACCTCTCTCCTCTTGTCTCGGTCGAGCCAGCTTACTTCGATGTGAGCCATGAGACCGCCCTTGTGTTCTCCCGTGATGAACGCGACTTCCTCGTTCTGCTTTGTCCGGTAGCCTCGTCCTTTGCACGAGATCTTCTCAGGCCACGCGTCGAGAGCGTAGTTGCAAATATCGAAGGGATGCGGCGCTAGATCGGTAATAACTTCACGTTGGAGCTGAGGATTCATGAATCCAGTCCACCTAAAGTCCACGTAGTAAGGCTCGCCAATCTCTCCTTCAGCGATTACCCGGCGGAGCTCTCTCACACCATTATTGAATCGATGAATGTGGCCGACAGATAGGACGCACTTGTTTTCAGCTGCGAGCCTTACAAGTTCGTAGGACTCTACCGTTTTGAGTGTAAGCGGTTTTTCGACAAGAATATTCTTTCCAGCTCTCAGGAATCGAGATGCAATGTCGAAGTGTGTTCCGTTCGGAGAGGCGATATGCACCCCTGAGAGGGATGGGTCCTGCACCAGGTCTTGATAGTCGAGACGATAATCAATGCCCGAACCAAATTCCTGCTGGCATTGAGCTAGAGAAGCGGGAGAGCTATCCACCACGGAGTGGAGTTCGATCTGGCCTGTGCTTCGGCCTATTTCGAGGATTTCACGTATGACCTTTCTTCCCCAGTAGCCGGAGCCGATGACCGCGATTCTGAGAGGTGTCATTTTCTGAGAAAACCCGATTGGTTTGAACGCCTAACTTTGATAGTTACTACGTGCAGAGCGTAGCAAGAAGCAAGCCTTGAGTCCTTCCATCCGGTTTTGGAGAGACTTGCACATCTGGGACATTTTCTACTGCAACTAAGGAGTGCCCCTTGCCTCTCCCTTCTTAACCTTCTCGATGACCCGCCATATTCTTCTACAAAAACATGTCCGCGGATATGTTAAGATACCATTCAAATATTGTCAAATTGGTTCAAAAATCGGGCGTAGGCCCACTCCGACAGTCCCAATTGAGGAGAAAGTTGCTATTACTCTCTAGCCATCAGAGCTTGCACGGTTAGCCTGACTGATTCTCGACTGTCATGTGTCGGTGTCCAGCCTCTCGTCTTGAGTTTGCGGATGTCGAGGAGCATGTTCTTCACATCTCCCACCCAGCCGCGGCCGTCGCTTAGCCCGCCTGCGAGTTTGAGTTTGACATTCTTCAAACCCATAGTGTCGATGACTGTTCTCCCAATCTCCATAGCGCTGATCTGGTCTTCGGATCCCACATTGAATACTTCGACCGGGCCTTTGGAGGTCCCAAGCGATACCATAATCGCCTTTATGCAGTCATCTATGTAGGTGTAAGACTTTACTTGTTGTCCGTCGCCTAGGATTCGAAGCTCTCGTGGCTTTTCGACTAGTCTAGTTACGAAGTCTCTGACCACTCCATGTGTGCTTCTTGGGCCGAGCACATTTGCAAACCGGAGGATTATTCCCAGTTTGTTGAAGGTGTGACAGTAGGAGCTGACCATCGCCTCACCCGCCAATTTGGACCCGGCGTAGATCGAGATAGGCTCCATTGGAGCATAGTCCTCGGGAGTGGGACGGAGTTTTGCATCTCCGTAGACCGCTGAGGTTGACGCAAAAACGAATGTTTTCGCGTTGCTAGTTGCAAAGGCTTCCAACGCACAATATGTGGCGGAAACGTTTTGTTGAAAACACTGGCTCGGATTGTTGAGTTCCATTCGCACCTCGGGATTGGCAGCAAAGTGAAAGACCACATCACAATCGCGGATAATCTGTTTGACTCTCGCAATCCGAGTACAATCGCCGGAAACAAGTTTGAATTTCTTCCGCGGGACTCCGATAAGATCGGATAGGTTCTGTCTTCTCCCGACACTCATATTGTCGTAGGCGATCACGTTCCAGCCTTTGCCGATGAGGTCCTCGCAAAGGCTCGAGCCAATGAAGCCCGCGCCCCCGGTCACTACTGCCTTCAACTGTCAACGTCTCCTCGTGAGCATAATGACCCGTTTGGGGACATATTGTTAAACAAATTCGTATCCGAGGATATGTCTGGATACATGACTAGCAATGAGTCATGAGGTTCAAGAACGGAATAAATATGCGCCGGCATGAATAACATTAGCAGGAGAGTCGGCGCCTTCTTGGACAGCATAACATACGTGAGCCCTCGGTATCCTCCCTATGTGGGAGGGGTAGAGACCCACGTATCGCAATTAGCCAGGAGGGCGACCAAACTATTCGACGCAGTTTCTGTAATCACGACAGATTCCTCTGGGCATCTTGCTCCCGCTGAGAGGACCAAGGATGGAGTCTTTGTGTATAGGTTGCGAGCCTTTGCTCCCGAGGAGAACTACCACTTCCTGCCTCTCTCCGGTCTTTTCAAGCAACTGAGAAAAAGCAATCCGCAACTCTTGCACATTCATTCCATTCATGACGTAACTGGGCCTATGGCGGGCTTCATGGCAAGACGGAGCGCGATTGTCTTTACTCCGCATTTTGTTGGAAGAATCAATTCAGGCCTGGGAAGACTATTCTTCCCCGCCTACCAGTCCGTGGTACGCAGGCTGATTCCACGAGTCGAAAAAATCATTTGCACAACTCATTTCGAGGCCGATCTGATGGCGAGCAGATTCCCGGAAGCCGGGACAAAGATAGTCATCATCCCGAATGGGGTTGACGCTGAGTTTAGGGACGAACACCGGTGGACAGAACCAGCTGAACCCAGAATTCTCTACGCAGGCCGTCTTGAGAAATACAAGAACGTGGACAAGATCATAAGAGCGTTCTCACACTTACAAGAGAAGCACGAGAGCCTCAGACTGACAATAGTTGGACGCGGCCCATTCAAGGAAGAACTGCAGCGCATGGCATCGTCTCTCAAGCTCAACGGAAATACCGAATGGCTCGAAGGAATTTCACGCGACGAATTGTTTACCCTATACTCGTCGAGCACCGTGGTCGTCATTCCCTCAGAGTCGGAGAGCATGGGGGTCGCCGCGACGGAGGCAATCGGAGTCGGAACACCAACCATCGTAGCAAACGCTTCCGGACTCGCTGAGTTTGTACAAGAAGGCCTGGCCCAGCCTATTGAGCCTCCGGTTGACGCTGTGAAGCTTGCCGCTCGAATCGAGGAGGTCCTCGAAAATCCCGGTAGTTATTCGCCCAGCAAAACCAAATCGGCACTCATCAAGTCTTGGGACGAAGTTGCTGAGGCCACATTCAACGTCTACAGGTCTATTCTGGTCTAACGAGAGAGGGAACAAGGGTGCTTAGTTTTCTTGAAGATGTTGGAATCGTAAAGACTGCCCGCAGAGAAGCGGAGTCAGTTCTTCTGGCAAAGGCCCTAATGCACAACCAGCAGATTCATCCCACCGACAAAGAACGGTTCCTAGCTCTCGCGAAGTCAAACAAGGTCTTTCTGAGAGCTGCTGCTCTGATCAATGCTCCGCCGACAGCCGTGGCCAAGGCCAAGGATGAGGCTGCTGATGCGATGAAACTCTACGAGATGATGGGCGGCGCTTTCCAAAAGGTCGGCATCTCGTTCGTTGTGCTAAAATCGTTCGACTCGCTACCGGACATGGGACACGATCTTGACTTTCTATTGCCGGACCCAAGAGAGTTTAAGGACGCACACGATTTGCTCATGGAGAAGTTCAAAGCAGATCCTCAGCCGCTTACTCATTGTGACAAGCTTCTGGGCAAGTTCAGCTGTTTCCTTCCGGGTTTCGCACATGATTTCGAGATATATCCTACAATAAGCCAGCTAGGCGAGCAGCATATGGATCCAGCCCGTCTTCTCAAATCTCGAACGATCCAGACAGTCGACGGGCAGAGGGTCTGGGTCAACAGTGACCCGGATCGCGTGCTCGTGAAAGTGATTCACGCAATGTTTCGGCACAACTTTCTCAAGCTCACCGATGTCGTAGATTTTACGCGGCTAATCCAGAATTGTTCAGACGAGGAGATTCTTGGCCGGGTCGAACATGCAGGGATTCAGGAAGCCTTCATGTTCTTCATGGAGACACTCCTCCGATTCCTTAAAGCGACTGACGTTCAGAATGCACGTTTTACAAAGCTCGAACGGGCTACGACCATGAGGTTTGGACCAGACAGATTGGGTCTTCTAAGAAGAGACCGGCTCGTGCTACCGTACCGAATTCCAACGCTTGCTATAATCATGCTCTTTCTGACAAAGGGTGCTAGAGCGGCATCGGGAGGCAAATGGAAGTCAGCGCTCCTTTGCCTCGCCACTCCTCCACTACTGTTACTTGACTTCGTGAACAATGTTTTCGGAAACAAGCTCTTGCTTCGGAGAATCTGGTAAGTGAGAACCATTCTGGTAACTCTCAGCGGTACTCACGGAAGTGGGAAATCTACAAACGCGGGCAGAGTCTACTACCTTCTCAACGAGTCTGGGAAGAGATTCTCCTACATCAGACACCAGGACCTACTCGACCCATTCGGTTTCATAGTCAGACGAATGGCGAGGGTTCTGCGCCTCGACGTAAACTACCTAGAGGGGTCGACTCCGGTCAGACTTCTCTGGTCCCTATACTTCATCCTAGTCTACTATCCCCTTCTCGCTGGGGGAATCGGAATCAGGCGTCGCTTAGGCTACAACGTTGTCACCGACAGATATCTGTATGACTTAATCGTCGGGTTCTGGGGAGTCCAGAAACGAGTCCCGATCGAACATCTCCTCGTCTGGGTTCTTCCTCATCCCGACATTTCCTTTGTTTTCGACGCGGATGAGAAAAGGATTCTCTCCGACAGGCCTGAGCACACTGCTGAATTCATTCGAAACGAGAAACGAATATACAACTCGCTCGCTGCCCAGTTCCATCTCACGACGATCAGCACTTCTGAATCAAAGCAGATGGTCTGGCAGCGTGTCGTGACCGCCATAGAAAAGTGCATGAACGGGGTCCCTTCCAACACACAAAAAAAGGAACAAGTCAACAATTGAAGGCCCTGATAATAGGACTGGACTCTGCTTCCCCCCAGTTCATCGACAAATGGATCGACCTGCTCCCAAACCTTAGATCTCTACGGGATAGAGGCGCCTATGGAATTCTCCAATCCATCGTCCCT
>JAJPJY010000179.1 GCA_021323995.1 bacterium
CGTCCGGGTTCTTGGCCAAGCTGTTTCGCGACTTTCTCTGCAAGGTTGGTAGAGGCTGACCCACCGATTACTATCATGGAGAAAACGGATCGTGCCGGGTCGAGTCTAATAAAAGCTGAGCCAGCAACTGATCGACGCGAAATGAGTTGACAGACCTCACCGTCTGTTATCGTGTCACTTTCCAACTCTTGTTCCGGTTACAAGCCACCTTTCGAACCACTGCACAACACGCTTACCGGCTACGGGCTTTCTTTGAAGAGGACGACCGATGATCACAGACTCGAGGCATTACAGCCAACCGGGATTCCGATCCTGGACAAGGTTACTGGAGGCGGGTTCCCTCGCCCATCAGCTATCGCACTACTCGGTCCTATTGGTAGTGGCAAGTCGATGCTTGTCCGAGAACTGGTTACCAACTTCATCCGACAAGGATGCAGTCTCCTCTACTACTGCATTGATGATCCCGCAGATATCGTGAAGCTCGGCCTAGAGGATCATCACATTGCTGTCGACAAGGTCGAGGCAGAAGGCCGATTGGAGTTTGTAGACATGTTCTCTCTCGGGGCCCAGAAACTGGCCGAGTCATTGCCGAAGACTGATCCATCCGAGATCCTTGAAGAGACTATGAAGTTCCAGGATCTTCTCAGCTATGGGCGAAGTTTCGCCTTGAAGCCCGGGCTCGGTCCAAAAATTATCGTAATGGACTCGATCACCCCATTCTTCCTCTTGACCGAGTCGAAGAAGGTCTTCCAGTATGTTCAGGTCATGCGGTTCGCGACGAGGATCGCGCGAGCCGTAACTATCGCTATTCTTCACACCGAAGTAGTGGATGAGTCGCTAGAGAATGCGACTGCGAATCTCGCTGACGGCGTGATTGAGATGAGGAAGAGGAGTGGAGAGATACTGATGAAGGGTGGTACGATGAAGGTGTTGAGGATTGGAAGGAATCCGGTAGCGTCCCGAGGATACTTCTACCAGATTACACAGCAGGGAATTGTGTTTTCGAACACGCCAGTCATCTAGAATTGGATCTACGTCCTATTTCGCTGGCTGGGTCGATGGGACGGATATTTCTGCGCGGGCCATGGCAGTTGTCCGGGCGAGGCTATCGTTCAGAACGAGGGACAGTACGAGAACGAAGATTGATGCGATGAAGATGTAGAACCCAGTCTCCAATCCCCAAGAGAAAGTTGTTCCAGCCAAGGTCGCGCTGCCGATCACTCCTGACGCGCACAGCGGGGTCAAACAGTAGTTAGAAGTCATATAGGCTATTGAGACGGCGTAGGCGATCGGTGTTAGGATCGAGAGTCCGAGCCCGACAAGCAGATACTTCCTACGCAAGGTTAGTCCTCCTGCAAGAGCAAGAGATGCAACGACAAGAGCCAACAATAGTACGATGAGACTCGAATAGGCGAAGGTCTGCGAGACGCTGGCCGCCGAGACTGGCATCGGGTGACCGAGTCGACGAAGTGCGGCCGCACCTGGCGGATTCCATAGGGCCCAGCGGCCCAGCAGGAAAGAAGTGTTTGCAAGAAGCTGGTAGATTCCCCACCATGGCAGAAAGACGCTGATCAGGGCTACTGCCGCCGCTATCATCGCGACCGGGTTAATCCTCCAATAGGCAGTGCTCATGATGCTCTCGATTATGACGTTCTCTGCTTTAACCTTGGCTGAAGCCCAGGCCACTCGTACCGATTGCCTCAATTATCACCGTATAGACCCCTACAGTCAATGCAGCACTCGAAGGAGACAGTAGACCCTGCTGACGCTGTCTTGCGCGAGATTGAGGAGATGGGCAAACGTAGCTTCATCCCATCAATCGGCCCAGTCAAGGGAAAGATACTCGCCGAGATCGTAAAGAAGCACAAACCAAGGAAGAGCCTAGAAGTCGGCGCGCTATACGGATACTCCGCGATCCTCATCGCCAAGAACAGCCCTCCCAAAGCAGAAATCACCTCCGTCGAGAAGAACCCTGAGAACGCTCGAATTACCGAACAAAACGTCGAACGGGCAAGGCTGGAAAGCCAGATCAAAGTGATACAGGGAGACGCGATGGAGATACTTTCCAAACTGCCGGGACCGTTCGATCTGGTCTTCTTGGATGCAGAGAAGAGCCAGTACCTGGACTATCTGAAGGCTGTCGAGGACAAGCTGCCTCAGGGATGCGTTATTGTCGCTGACAATGTCGGAGTGTCTGCGGACCAGATGCGGAACTATCTACAGTACGTCCGGAATACCGGACGATATCGGAGCCGGACCGTGGACACGATGTTAGAATTCTCGGATACTACGAAGGATGCTATGGAGATCAGCGAGAAGCGCTATTAGCATTCTACCCAGAACAGAACATTATCGTGACACATACTACTGTCCAACCGAGGATATCTTCCGTTCTCGAGCTTTCTTCTGAATGGTCTGACTTTAGCGGACCTTACCTTTCTTAGGTCCTTCTCTGCCAGACATCTTCTTCTTTTTCTTCTGCCAATCAGGTCGAGTCATGCCAGATCTACTCAATCCTCTCCATCAGCCTATTTAATCAGTAGAGTCGAGTCGCGATTCAGTCCCCCGAGAGACTCATTTGTGATGTTGTTGAGCCATCGACCTCAAAGACTACTCCTCAAGACCATGCTTCTTCTCATCTTCTCCCTCAGTCCACTCCTGTTCATTCAAGCCCATGCAGCTTCGCCTGTGACCGCGTTCCTCACTGGTGCCAGTTTTCCAGTATCCCTCCGGTTCGCACCTGACGGTCGGATATTCTACACTGAGAAGGATACTGGGAGCATTCGGATAATTCAACCGAACGGAACACTGCTACCCACAGCTTTCGCAACAGTCAGCCCGATCTTCACCGACGGAGAAGCGGGACTCCTCGGCATTGCCCTCGACCCAGCCTTCTCGTCAAACAACTACGTCTACGTCTATTACACCTACCGTGATAGTCAGAACTATACTCACGGACATATTCTCCGATACACGGCCATTGGCAATATTGGAACTAGTCCTAGGGACATTTTTGATGTGACGAGCAGCGCACCTGGCACAATCTACCATAATGGTGGTTACATCAAATTCGGACCCGACGGTAAACTCTACGCGCAAGTCGGCGAGTTCCACCAGGATCAGCAGGCCCAGAACCAGACTTCGATGACTGGGAAGATTCTGCGGATGAATCCGGACGGCTCGGTCCCAAGTGACAATCCGATTGCTGGAAGTCTGGACTATGCGTGGGGAATACGGAACGCTTTCGGCTTCGATTTTGATCCGTCAAATGGCCGGCTGATCTCGACGATGGCCGGACCGAGCAGTGACGATAAGATCCTGATTATCGTCAAGGGCGGCAATTACGGCTGGCCCACTTGTTTGGGTATCTGTAATGATCCTCGTTTCGTCAATCCGATCGTAGACTTCAACCCCGTCGTGACACCCACTGGCATAGCCACTGTCGCTCCAAACACCTACATCTTCGGCGAATACAATACCGGCAGCCTCGTTCAGCTCCAACTCAACCCGGCCGGTTCTGTCCTATCGATGACCCAACTTTACACGGCGCCAAGTGGAGTCATCGCGGTCGAACTAGGACCCAACAACCGGCTCTACTTCACGACATCCGATTCAATCTACACTTACAATTTGCCAGCTACTCCCCCATCGAATCCTTCAGACCTCGTGCCAACGACAGTCGTAGTTGTGGTCATCATCGCTGTTGCAATAGCCCTGGCATATGCCGTTCTACAATATCGACGGAAACGGCTCCCAACTGAACAAACAGGAAACGCGAACAGCTGAACCATACACGACGATGCATCCCTCCAATCGAATATCCTACTTTATAGAGTAGCAAAGATAAGTTCATTCCCGGGAAACCCCCAGAACCAGCCCAGATCGCTAAACAGGGACGGTTGTTCGATAATGCCGCTTCATCGCGCTCAGATGCTCCAATTAGGCAGGTTCGCAAAAACGGTTGTTCGCCTATTCTACCCGCCAGAATCGATATTCTCGCCCAGAACCGGTTCAGACAGAAACCCGGCTCTTCCAGATCTGAAAACAAAATTATTCCCGCGACGAGAATGTTCTTCGGGCGTAGTCCTAGGCGAGCCGAGTTTGTTTGCCCTCGGCAGGTTTCAGATCCGAAAGCTTAGCTCCAACTAGACGTATTCTTCGCCGGTCCTTCTCGAACTCGCGGAAGAGTAGATGCACGTACTCTCGGACAACATTGACGTCGTCAACATAGCCGGTGTGAGTCTTATCGCGGGTGAAGGTCTGGAAACCCTCAAACCGCACCTTAATACTGACCGTTCTAAACCACAGCTTCTCAGCGACCAGTCGTTCGTGCACTTCTTTGACCAGCGACTCTAGCGCCTCTAACACAACCTGTTTGTTCTGAACGTCCTTCTCAAACGTCTGCTCGACACTGATCGATTTTCGCAACCCTCTCTCTTCTACAGGGCTCTCTTCTATCCCGTTAGCGATTCCCCAGAGCCAGACTCCGCCCTTGCCGAACCAGTCAGTCAACTTCTTCGCAGGAACCCGGCTCAACTGACCGATAGTCTCAACCCCTTGATTTTGCAGATACTCGGTTGTCTTCTTTCCGACGCCGCTGATCTTGCTTACTTGCAACGGCTCTAGAAACGCTTTCACCTCGCTCGGTGTGACAACCGTGAGACCGTCAGGCTTCTTCATGTCCGAAGCGATCTTGGCGATCGACTTGTTAGGCGCAATTCCCACACTCACAGTTAGACCCTCAGATTCTTTCAGCCCAGCCTTCACTCGCCGTGCGAGCTCGGCCGCTTCATCATAGTTCTTGCACCGGTCCCCGACATCCATGTACGCCTCATCGATACTAGTCTGTTCAAACCTATCCGCAAAATTTCGCAACACTTCCATTGCCCGATCCGAAGTCTCACCATACAGTTCGAAATCGGGCGGAACATAGACCCCTTGAGGACACAGCTTGTACGCTTGAGAAATCGGCATACCGGAGCGGACCCCGAACTTTCTAGCCTCGTAAGAGCATGACATTACGACTCCACGGCCGTGGCCGCCTTTCGGGTCCGCGCCGACAATGAGCGGTTTCCCCGCGAGCGACGGATTCCGCTTGACCTCGCACGATGGATAGAACGCGTCAAGATCACAATGGAGAATTATCCGTGGACCCGCGTTCGAGTGCATTCTAGGCCTATGCTCCCAGAGAACATTCCCGAAGGAACTTTTCCACTTCAGTCTTTCTACGAGACCAGTCTCCTATTAGAAAGAGAGACGATTATGTTTCTCAGACACGGTCCGACAATAACATATTATCTACAGGTCTCCCGACCGAGACTGGAACCAGTTGGACCCGCTAGAGTACAGACAGAACAATCCATACGCCAAACGGCTCCATGACGAATACAGCCGGCAGTATGCGATTGCCACCCTAGCCCGGTCAAAAGGCCTCGATCCGTCTACAAAGGTCGAGTCGCAAACAACGTATGATCTAGCGGAGAGAGTTGAAAAGGCCGTGGGTCCACCCGGCGTTGCCGAGCGCATCAGGGAGCTGAACAAGATCATCTCCCGCGAAGAAACCGCGCTCAAGATCAGCGAAGAAATCGTACTAGGCAGATTCGGAAGCCTCGAACCCGAGAAGGCCGCAGAGCAGGCGGTCCGAACAGCCCTAGCAGTACTGGACGAGGCCGTAACCGTGGCACCCATTCAGGGAATCCATGCCGTAAAGATCCGGACCAATCCCGATCGGACTCGCCACCTAGCCGTCTATTTTGCCGGTCCCATGCGATCCGCCGGCGGAACCGAGATGGGGATGACAATGATCGTGGCCGACCATGTCCGGAGGAAGCTAAGCCTCCAAGCCTACCGGGCGTCAGAGGGTGAAGCCCGAAGGTTCGTCGAAGAGCTTCGGATCTACGAACGAGCGGTCGCCAGATTCCAATATCGCAACGCAGACGACGTCCTGCACGATGCGATGCTGAAACTACCGATCGAACCTAACGGGGTCGAAACTGACCCGGTTGAAGTAGCGGTCAACCGGAACGTTCTGAGAGTCGAAACAAACAGGGTCCGTGGCGGCGCCCTCCGAGTTGTAAACGATGGCCTCCTAGGGCGTTCGCAGAAAGTTCTCCGAATCGTCGACAGGCTAGGACTCGACGGCTGGGAATGGCTCCGATCACTCAAGAGCACGTCAGCAGAAGGAGAAGAGGCGAAAGAATTCATGTTCATGGAAGACGTCGTCGGAGGAAGACCAATCTTCGCGTTTCCAGGCGCGATCGGTGGATTCCGAATAAGATACGGCCGATCCCGCAACACCGGTCTCGCCTCTGTCGGCGTCCACCCTGCCACCATGGAGATTCTTGGAGGGTTCCTAGCCGTCGGAGTTCAGATGAGAACTGAGAGGCCCGGAAAAGCTGGAATAGTTACCGCAGTAGATTCTATCGAACCCCCCGTTGTAAAGATGGTGGACGGTTCAGTCGCAAGGATAGAGAGTCCGAGCGAAGCTCGGGCGATCAAGAGCCGTATTCAGAGCATTCTCTTCCTCGGCGACC
>JAJPJY010000150.1 GCA_021323995.1 bacterium
GTTAATGGAGTATCGAATAGAAGGAGTAACCTTGGACGACGAAAAGGAGACGACCTCCCTGCTGTTGAAATCCGGAGCGAACATCCGGGAATTGAACACGGTTCGAAAGCACATCTCTCGAGTGAAAGGCGGCCGACTTGCAAAGATACTCAAACCTGCACAAGTTCTCACTCTCATAGTATCTGATGTCATTGGAGACGAAATCGACGCGATAGGATCAGGACCCACAGTCCCAGATCCCACAACATACCGGAGTGCAAAGCACATTCTAACTGGATACGGACTCTGGTCAAGGACACCTCCACACGTTCGGAACCTCATCGACAAAGGAACCCGAGGAATATCGCCTGAGACTCCAAAGATGGGAGACAACAGTTTTCGTCGAGTAAGGAACATGATCGTCGGAAACAATCGAGAGAGCTGCCGAGCAGCAGCTGCCGAAATGAACAGAGCCGGCTACGATGCAAGGATATTGTCAACGCGTCTCATAGGCGAGGCGCGCGAAGTCGGCCGGATACTAGGCTCTATCATGTCCGGAATTCGTGACAATGACACAAGATCACGCTCAATCGCGCTCATTGTCGGAGGAGAGACAACAGTCACTGTCAAAGGCAGAGGCAAGGGAGGAAGAAATCAGGAATTTGCTTTGTCAGCTGCTCTCGAAATCGTAGGGTGCAAAGGCGTAGTGATCGGCTCCTTGGCGACCGATGGAGTCGACGGTCCCACTGACGCGGCGGGAGCGCTGGTTGATGGAACCACTATCGCGCGTGGCCAAAGGCGTGGGATGGACCCACAAGAATATCTTGACGAAAATGACTCCTACAGATATTTCTCGCGACTCGGAGACTTGATCCTGACCGGTCCAACCGGAACCAACGTCAACGACATAATGATCCTTGCGGCTAACTAGGAGCAGCTGAACGATTCCTATCCTTCAGCCACACTGGCCGGCTTCCGATACCCGTAGCCATAACCTGATAGTCCCCTGCAAACCACCATCAAACTGCCTTAGAATCAAGAACATACAATTAATCGTGTTAATCTTCATGTGACTTTCACTCGAAGCTCAATCGTCAAGACCTCACGGTTATGGCAAATCTTAACGGACCCCGAATCTAGAGCATTTTTGATCGCGAACACTCCTCGTGGCATGATCCGGGGAGATCCTATTCTCGGTCTAGACTAACAATAGAACTAAAAACTCGAATCTGGCAAGACAAGTGAAATCAATCCTTCGACAAATCATTTTTTCTGGCGAAATTTTTTCGATCCCTCCGGGTCTTACGCGTGTCCCGCGAGACAATCACGGATCACATGCCAAGCATGCGCGCTACTTCTTGTCCCGGTAAGGAAAGAGATAGGGAAGCGCCGGTTTGTCGTTCCAGTCTACATAACATGTCTTCAACTGTGTATAACATTCGAGTCCATACTTTGAACCCTCGGCTCCGAGCCCGGACTGTCGGAATCCTGTGTGAGCCCCCTGAAGTTGTTCGGGTCCGACTTGGTTGATGTAGGATTCGCCGAATTTTATCCGGTTCATAGCCTTCAGCACCCTAGTACTATCCTTCGTGAACACATAGGAGGCGAGGCCATACTTGGAGTCGTTTGCGTAGTCGATCGCCTTGTCAAAACTGTCCACTCCTAGAATCGGTACAACCGGCCCAAAAATCTCGTCTTGGACTAGAGACGATTTTTGCTTCACGTCCTCTATGACTGTGGGTTCGAAGAACCAGCCTCTGTCCGGCGTCACGGGGAATTCACCGCCGATGATTATCCTGTCCCCCTCCTGCGTTGCCTTGCGGACAAAGTTCATGCTCGTTTCTCTCTCTTCTCTGCTTACCATCGGTCCTAGATCTGTACCGTTTCCCAGAGGGTCGCCTAGTCGAAGATCCTTGACCATACGGACGAATGCCGGGACGAACTTGTCTTTGATCTTCTCGTCCACGTACATCCGTTCGGAGCAGATGCACGTCTGGCCACAGTTCCAGAACCTCGCCCATATGGCACACTTTAGCGCCCAAGGAATGTCTGCGTCGTGCCAGACAATGAATGGCGCCTTTCCGCCCAGCTCAAGTATCAGTTTGGGAAGATGAATCGAGGAGTGAGACATGATAGTTCGTCCAGCCTCAGTACTCCCCGTCATAGTTACTAGCCCAGTAATCTTACTCGTCACAAGCTCGTCTCCAACATCTGATCCGCTTCCAGTCACAACGTTCACGACTCCCTTCGGAAAGCCGGCCTCTTCCATCAGCCGGACCATCTCTATGGTGCTAAGAGGGGTATTGCTGGACGGTTTCGTTACGACCGTATTTCCTGTGATCAAAGCAGGGGCGAGTTTTCTAGCAACCGTCGCTGAAGGAAAATTCCATGGAGTAATCGAAGCAACGACTCCAAGAGGCAGCCTCAAGATCATTACGGTCTGTCTAGGATTGTCGCTTGGCAGAACGTCTCCTTCTATCCTCCTCGCAAACTCTGCGTAGTATTCGAAGTTCGAGGCAGCCCCTTCGATCTCTAACCTTGCCTCAAAGAGAGGCTTTCCCTGCTCGGACGTCAAAAGCCTCGCAAGTCTCTCCTTGTCCCTACGAATCACCTTAGCAGTTTCGAACAAGAACGTGGCGCGTTTGATCGGTGGAAAGTCTTCCCATCCAGGCTGCGCATGTTCTGCAGCCTCTAACGCCTCTTTTGCCTGTTCTCGACTTGCTTTTGGGACGGACGCAATCACTCTTTCATTCGCAGGATTGACAACATTGATCTTTTGCTCCTTGTCGGAGGCAAGCCACTCTCCGTTGATGTACATCTGGTAATTGTTTACGGAGACATGTGCAGACGATTTCGTCATTGTCTACGACTTCCTCTTCAGTAACCCGGCCTCCCTAAGGAATCTAGCAACAGTTTCCCGTTCTTCGGCTGCGAGGGGCTGGAGTGGTTCTCGGACGTTGCCTACTGGCATGCCAACCATCTTCATGGCTTCCTTTAGACCTGCTGGAAATCTACCAACTCCAATGGCCTCTATGACCGGGAGAAGTTTCTCTTGCAATTTCCTTGCCGCTTCGAGATCTCTCGCTTTGAACTCGTCGAACATCGAGCCTGCGATTCCAGGTGCAACATTAGCGACACCGATTACTGCTCCGCTGCCGCCGAACTCTAGGCAAGTGAAGGCCATCGCGTCGGACCCGGTCAAAATCGAGATTCGTTCGCCAGAGGCTCCGATAAACCGGAGCAGGTTCAGCAGATTGTATTCGGTGTACTTCATACCAACGATCAGTCGTTCGTCAGCCAGCCGTTGTACGACTCCTGGTGGAACGAAGAGATGAGTCCACTCCGGAATATTATAGACAATGAGGGGGAGCTCTCCCTTGCTCGCAATCGTCTCAAAATGGTTGTAGAGTCCTTGTTCCCCCGTTGTGAAATAGTAAGGTGGAGTCGCCACGATAGCATCTGCTCCAGCATCATTCGCCTCCATTGCAAAATGAACTACGTTGGACAGGCTTGGATCAGAAACGCCTGCGAGTACTGGTACTCGGCCATTTGCCTGGTCGGCTACCGTCTGGATGACAAGTTTCCTCTCCTCGGGGTTAAGAAGGGCAAATTCTCCTGACGTTCCAAGAGGAA
>JAJPJY010000055.1 GCA_021323995.1 bacterium
CACAAGGGCAGTCCCACGTTTCATCAAAACATGCCTCGCAAACGAACCGATCCCTCTCTACAATGGGGGCAGAGATGCTGACAACTTCTACCATGTCAACAATTACTGCGAAGCCGCTATTCTCGCAATGAACAGCCAGAAGGCAGTAGGAGAAATCTTCAACGTAGGCACTGGCAAAGAAACGACGGTCCGCCAGTTGGCCGAGATGGTCAAGGAGATCACGGGATCCTCGTCAAAGCTCCAGAAACTGCCTCCCAGAACCCCGCTTGAGGCAAAGCCTCGAAGGACAAACCCCTCCATTAGCAAGATAAGACGAGTGCTCGGTTACAAGCCAGTGCTCGGCCTCAAAGAAGGGCTAGAGCAGACCCTCGACTGGTACAGAACGAGCAAGTGAGTCGGTCTAACAAGATATTGCCCCCTACAGTGACTGACTGAGACGAATGGTCCTGAGACATGGGCTCGTCCCCACGATTCTAGCGGGAGTACTGTTTGGAACAACTGTTCCTCTCATAAAGTTCGGACTCAACTCGAACATCCCTCCAGAACTATTCGTCGAGCTAAGATTCGCAATAGCTTCCGCAGTAGTCCTTGTTCTGCTTCGAGGAAGAGGCTGGATTCGATGGGACATATTCAGATCGCGACAAATCTGGATTGTAGGGTTTGTCAACGCTACTGGGTACGCGACTCAGTTCCAGGGACAAGCGCTCACTTCTTCGTCTAACGCTGCTCTGATAATCAGCACGGCCGCGTTGATGATTCCAATACTCTCCTTGTTCTATGTCAGGGAGAAACTGGGAAGAACGAAGATAATCGGGGTAGCGACCGGATTCATCGGAACTACTCTGGTAGTTACGAGAGGCCAAGCGTTGAGTCTCGGAAGTTCCGAGTTTGAAGGTGATCTTCTGATCGTTTTCACAGCGATCACTATAGCTCTGGTTTTTGTCTTATCGAAGAGCATCGTTGGCAAGAGTGGAGGAAGACCGGTCACTGGTGGCATCCTTCTCCTAACCAGCCTCATGCTACTGCCCGCGCTCCCGCTCGACCAGAATCTCACATTAGATCTTGGCTTGACGGAATGGCTCTGCATCGTTTACCTCGCGGTTATTGCTACAGTAGGCGCTTACTATTTCTTCATGAAAGGCCTAGAATCAGTCTCACCGACTGTATCATCAATAATTCTGCCGATAGAAGTGATTGTCGCAGTGACATTGTCGGTAATTCTCTTCAGTGACCCGTTTAATTTCTACTCCGCGACTGGTGCAGTCCTCATAATCGCAGGTGTCGGCCTAGTATCCACCGCAGCCTGACCAACCGAAAAAATTCTGTTCTGATCTACTGGCGTCCGCCACAATTGGGGCAGGTGCCAGCGTTCGAGTTCATTAGCCCCTGACAATACTTGCAACGGACCTGGGCGACCTGTTGCTGCGGCATCTGCTGTTGCATTTGCTGGGCGGGCATACCCCATCCGGGCATTTGCTGACCATAGCCCGTGGGAGGCATAGGTTGTCCGTAGGCAGGGTTCGGATTGTAACCCTGAGGACCGTAGCCCTGTTGGACAGGATACGCGCCATACCCTTGAGGCATACTGCCCGGCGGAACGAACGGGACCTGGGTTCCTCCTTGAAGATGAGGACGACCCTTGCACTGAAGAATCGCTTTGAGGCTGTTTTCTACCGCTGCGCCTCCTCTGGTTGCACGACATGGAGGCATTCCTACGCTGAACGGAAATGTCTGAGAATTACCCTCGCCGAAATCTGAGGGTCCAGTTACTTGAACATCCTGGGAGTAGAGAACGTTTTCGACCCGGTGCATCTCCTGGACACGCGTATTATTGGGTAGAGTGACCCAGACAGGTTCCTGATAGGTCTCGAAGACCCGAGCTTCCACTTTGATGCCCTGTCCTTGAATGTACTCGTGAGCCTGAACATTCACTTTCCCGACGACAGCTTCGCCTTCCTGAAAAGTTGCCTTGTCGAAAGTTATCCAGATCTTGCCTTTAGGCGGAATGAGATGATTGAATAGACCCAGGGATCTAACCCCACAAGTTCTGATATGGTTTCAGTCGTGCCTATCAACCAACCGTAACCATCACGCCGCTATCACGGAAACCGTGACCGGATCGGTGGCGGATCCAGTCACGTGTCAGAAGGTTTAATTTTTCCCCGGGAAGATCGAGTTGTAGAGTATAGAAAAGGCGACGAAACAGACTGAGAACGAGTGGTCTCCGGTGAGCTATATCTTGGACGAAGAAGAAGACAGCAACGCATCAGAAACTGTAGAGGAACAACCATCTAGCGCCGGGCCTGTCAAGCGTGCCAAGGTCGTCGAAGCAGAGCCTGAGCTCAGCTCTGGCGATAGGATCTCCGAGCTGGAAGATGCACTGATCATTGAGAAGAGCAGATCAGAGGATCTTTTGCGCCGGCTCCAGTACCTCCAGGCTGATTTTGAGAATTATAGAAGACGGGTCGAGAAAGAGATAGGAGACGCTAGAAGATTCGGCAACGAGAGATTGCTCTCTGACCTCCTAACAGTCAAGGACGAGCTCGAACTTGCATACGCAAAGGCCCAAGGGAGCAAACAGAACCCAGTCATCTTAGACGGGGTCGGAATGATCCTCAAACGATTACAATCTTTGCTGTCCAAAGAGGGCGTTGAGAGAGTTCCGGGAGTAGGGTCCAAGTTCAACCCGGACTACCATGAGGCCGCGCTCAGAACACCATCAGATGAAGAGGAGGGCACGGTCGTCGAAGAAGTCCGGCCCGGATACCTGCTCAAGGGAAAGGTTCTCCGAGCGAGCATAGTTAAAGTGGCAGAGAAGAGACCCTTAGAGGAACCCGAGGGTATAGAGGAAGCGAAGGAATGAGCAAGCCTGAATCTGAGAAGATTATCGGAATCGACCTAGGAACAACGAACAGCGCAGCCGCGGTTATGGAGGCTGGCCGGCCAGTCGTCATCCCGAGCGCTGAGGGACAGACTGCCGCAGGCAAAATGTTCCCGTCGGTTGTAGCCATCACGAAGGATGGGCAGATGATCGTGGGAGAACCTGCTGTTAGGCAGGCGGCTACCAATCCTGAGGGTACAGTCCGTGAGATCAAACGGAAGATGGGAAGCGGCGACTATAAGGTCCGGATCTATGGAAAAGAGTACAGTCCACAGCAGATATCCTCCTTCATCCTTCAGAAGATAAAGAGAGACACCGAGACGTTCATGGGACGGCCCGTGAAGAAAGCCGTCATAACCGTCCCTGCCCACTTCAACGACAACCAGCGTCAGGCAACCAAGGATGCTGGGGAGATCGCGGGCTTCGAAGTGGCCCGAATAATCAATGAGCCGACAGCAGCGTGCCTCGCGTATGGTCTCGACAAGGGAGACAAGGAGATGAAGATCATGGTCTTCAGCTTCGGAGGCGGAACACATGATGTGACACTGATGGAGTTCGGCGGCGGAGTCTTCCAAGTCTTAGCGACAAGCGGTGACACTCAGACAGGCGGAGCAGACATTGACAACGCCATCGTCGAACACTTGCTGACCGACTTCCAACGCCAGACCGGAATAAACCTCCGAAACGACCCGGCAGCAATGACTCGGCTGAAAGAGGCGGCTGAGAAGGCAAAGATCGAACTCTCTACCCTCCTGACAACGGACATCGACCTACCGTTCATCGCCTCGGACAGTACTGGAACAAAAAACCTCCACCTTACTCTGACCCGGGCGAAGCTGGAGGACCTCGCAGGCCCAATCGTCAAGAAAGTCGAGACCCCGATCAGACGCACGCTGCAAGATGCGAAGCTGGAGCCGAAACAGGTTGACCGGATCATCCTGATCGGAGGCCAGACCCGTATGCCCCTCGTTAGAAAGTTCGTCGAGGACATTGTCGGAAAACAAGCCGAGAGGGGATTAGATCCTATGGAATGCGTAGCCGTCGGAGCCGCTATCCAAGGAGCGGTTCTAGCGGGCGAAGTCAAAGACATACTGCTCCTAGACGTTACGCCACTGTCGCTGGGCGTCGAGACGCTTGGTGGCGTTGCGACCAAGCTACTAGAGAGGAACACGACAATTCCGACGAAACGCAGCCAAGTCTTCTCAACAGCCGCCGACTCTCAGACAACAGTCACGATTCACGTCCTCCAAGGCGAGAGAGCAATGGCCTCTGACAACATCTCGCTGGGAGTGTTCAACTTGACAGGCATCCCACCAGCCCCAAGAGGCGTGCCCCAGATCGAAGTGACCTATGACATAGACGCGAACGGCATGCTCAACGTGACGGCGAAAGACCTCGGGACCGGGAAAGAGAACAAGATCACGATTACAGCCTCCACGAAACTCTCGAAGGAATCGAAGGAGAAGATGGTCAAGGAGGCTGAAGAGTATGCTGAACAGGACAGGAAACAGAAGGAGGAAGTAGAAATGCGCAACAGCGCCGAGAGCATGCTCTACACCGCGGAAAAGACAAAGGAGGAATTGAAGGACAAGATATCCAGCGACCAGATCCAATCAATCGACAAGACGGCTGGAACATTGCGTGCCGCATTGTCGGGTAAGGAGGCGGACAAGATCAAGAGCGCCAGCGACGAGCTCAGCAGAGTATTACAGAAGATCGGCGCAGAAATCTACGCGAAGGTCGCTCAGAAGCCAGGCCAGGAGCAGGCGCAACAGGCACCACCCCCCGGCGCGGACCCGACGGGACAGGACGACAAGGTTGTTGATGCCGAGTATCGGGAAGTCAAGGATGAGGGATCCCGGTAGAAAGACTAGAATGAACTGGGCATGGATAAGCGAGACTATTACGAGGTCCTCGGCGTCCCAAAGGGCGCCAACAAGGACGAAGTAAAAGCAGCCTACCGTAAGCTCGCCCTACAGTACCATCCTGACCGGAACAAGGCCCCTGAGGCAACAGAGCGTTTCAAAGAGATCTCCGAAGCATACGCCATACTTTCGGATGATGAGAAGCGGAACCAGTACGACCAGTACGGCCGAGCAGGAATCTACGAACGCTACAACCAGGAGGACATTTTCCGAGGAACAGACTTTGACTCGATCTTCAGAGACATCGGCGGCTTCGGAGGCATATTCGAACAGCTGCTGAGAGGATTCGGCGGCTTCGGCTTCCAAGGATTCCAAACCCCCCAGAGACCCGTCCAAGGCCAGGATCTAGCCTACGATCTGCAGATCAGCTTCGACGAGGCAGCGCAGGGAACATCGAAAGAAATCGAAGTCCCACGACTGGCCCAGTGCAACATATG
>JAJPJY010000170.1 GCA_021323995.1 bacterium
CGACTGCTGCAAATGCAGCGGCGCTCGAATTGGCGTACGAGAAAGCGCTTGCGTCAAAGGTCTCCGGTTCGGACGTGTACAACCCTTCTCTCTACTCCAATTTCTTCTATTTTCCCTACGATATTACTGTGAGTCCATATTACAAGGACATTATTGTTAGACTTCCAGATTCCGTTCAACTAACTGCGCAATCTCAAGTCCTTCACGTCCCAAAGGCTGTACTTCAACAAACGAATTCTAACATCATCGAAGACGGCCAGTTCGTTGCTTACAATACCACCTGCGTTCATCTGAGATGTCTCGTAAATCCGGGCTACGATCCGGCCTCTGGAGAATTCCGGCTCCAGTGTCCGTGTCACGGCAGCCAGTACAGACTTTCGGACGGCGTTCCGGTTGCTGGTCCTGCCCACGATTTGGGCTTGAATCCTCTTCCGCAAGTGACTATAGCCATAGATTCTTCTGGGAACATAACGGCAGTGAATGGTCTGAATGGAATAAACGGGACGCCTGGGGTTGGCCGCACCTCCTAGTAAGAAGAGGGGGGTCTTAGACCCCATCTTCGCACTGCTGCGATGGGTCTGGGACCGGCTTGAACGAACCCTGCTGCTAGCACTGAAGATAGTCTTCCCTTCGCGATTCATCAGTCCCCTCGGCTTCCTGGGGATGCTTACTGTCATCGTCTTCATCATCTTAGGAATCACTGGTGCATTATTGCTGTTTCACTATACACCAATCTTCGGCGACTGCTCGAACGTAAACGCCACCGCCTCGTGCAACCAGGCATACCAGAGCGTACAATCCATCAATAACCAAGTTAACTGGGGTTTCTTAATCCGGAACATCCACTACGCCGCCTCTAACGCCATGGTTCTCTTGGCGGTCATGCACATGTTCTACCAGTACTTTGCAGGACGTTACAAGCTTCGCTACGAGGTGCTCTGGATAACCGGCATCATCCTTGGCGTAGTTACAATAGTCGAAGCATACACTGGATATGACCTAATTTTCAACATCCGAGGGCAACTGGCTATCAACATTGGCCAGACGCTAACGTATTACAGTCCAGTAATCGGCGCCAATCTTGCCCAGATAATTTTCGGGTTCAGCTTCAACGATCTCGCGATAAGATTCTACGCCTTTCACGTGTTCATCATTCCAATAATCATGTTGGCAATAATGTCCGTCCATCTTCCAAAGAACCTGGTCTTGGACATACCAGTCGCCTCTGCGATTACTGGAATCATCCTCATAATGGGAGGGCTCTTCCCCGTAGAGGTCGGTGTGGAGTATGTTCCGAACCTGCCGACTCAGATTACGTTCCCAGAGTGGTACTTTACCAGTCTTTATGCGTTCATTAGAACCAAGGGCTTGCCTCCGTTCATAGCGGGAGCTATAATCCCGACAATCTTCGTTCTCATCTTCCTCCTCATACCGTTCTTTGATCGCGGAAAGAAGATCGCGATGCTCGACCGCCCATTCTGGGTTGCACTGGGAGTCGCGGCGCTCGGCCAAATCGCCATCGTTACCGTCTGGGGCTTTCGTGCTGCGAACCCATTACAAGCCCTGACGAGTGAGGGCCAACTTGTCATCGATCCGACCTTGTTCGGCGCAAGTCTATTGCTTGTCAGCGCTCTCGCGTACGGATTCGTTTACGCTTATGTCAGATGGAAACGATCCAAACTTGATGCACTCCGTGCCGCTAAGAAGCCTATTCCCTACAGGAAGGTCCAGCCCTATTTCTTGTCAAAGGGCGAAGTCTATTCGTTGCTAGGAGGCCTTCTGCTCCTACAAGCGTTTCTCGACTTTTCCATCTTCAAGGCGTTTCTGTCATCGCTTCAGAACTATGCACTCTTGGAGATTGGTATGGTGTTCATCGCTTTCGCTGCCACAGCGCACATATACAGAGTATCAAACAAGGTGAAGTGACGGAAAAATTTGCAGGTTCCTAAGCGACACATTCCCCTGGTAGGGATTCTTGGAATCATCGTTATCGTTGCCGCAGGTGGAGGCATCTATTACTACCAGTTCGTAGTTTCACACACCGCCGCAACATATGTTCCCTCACACCGCTTGGTCTTCATCAACGCGACAATCGTAGAGGTCAGTCCCAACGGTCACGGTTTCGAAATAACAAACACGGCCTTTCTCAACCAGTCCAATCTCCCTAGTTTCAGCAGTAGTACTGGTCCGAATATGACTGGACTTCAACACACGGAGTATCAGGGGAACTCCGACAATAGCACGATAAGTATCCATCCAGGGGATACGATCACTTTCTATATCTTCAGCAAGAGCGTATCGGACCCACGGCAAGCAATGGGCATTGCCGGTCACGGATTCTCGATTAGTACGCCTTCTGGATCGGTTCTTGTCCCTTCGACAACCCTGACTTTCGGTCAGTGGTTCACAATGACCGTCACCTTCCCTGATTCGGGCACGTATACTTACCAGTGTACGATATTTTGCAGCAATGGTCATCCTATGATGCACGGCAACATTCAATCAGGATAGCGGCTCAACTGCTAATCCAGGGGCAAGAGCAGCGGTCTCTAATCGGAAAGGTTCAGACATACTATGAGTTTACAAAGCCGAAGATCTGGTCTCTGCTTGTCTTCACTTCCCTAACCGCAACCTTTGTTGCTACACGATTATTGCCGATTGCTTTCAGCCCCCTCGGCTGGTTGACTGCCGGCGCCGCAATCACTGCCGGATGTGCGGGATGCAACTCACTGACAAATTATCACGACAGGGACATTGACGCGGTGATGTTGCGGACCCGTCATAGGCCCTTGCCATCTGGGAGGATAACACCCCCAGCTGCGTTGACGTTCGCACTTGGCCTAATCGCGTTATCCCTCGTCCTTTCCGCGTTGCTGAATCTCCTCTCTCTGCTCTGGATGGGGCTAGGAATACTTGACAATGTTGGCGTCTACAGTTTCCTGCTGAAGAGACGTAGCGCGCTCAATATTCTGTTAGGCGGCTTCAGCGGGGGTCTCCCGGTCATGTTCGGATGGTCGGCCGTAACGCCCGGTATCATCGGATCGCTGCCGCGGGCGCCTATTCCCATCCTCATGGCGGGTCTTGTCTTCGTGTGGATTCCTGTACACATCTGGTTCCTTGCGGTTTCGTATCGCTCGGACTACTCTCGCGCACGTATTCCTATGTTACCAGTCGTCGTGGGCTCCACAACTGCTCTAAGGCTGATCACCCTGTTCTCACTCATCATGGTCCCGTTTTCATTAGCGCTGTATTTCCTGGGCTACTTTGGGGCGATCTACGGAATTGTCGCGCTTGCTAGCGGGATCGGGGTATTAGCGGGTAGCCTCTGGGTGCTCTACAAGCCGACGGATACGAATGCGTGGAAGATGTTCAAAGTCACAAGCCCGTATCTCTTCCTGCTATTCACTGCCATGATTATTGATGCTGTATTGACTCGCTAGGCGAGCGCGTTCATGAAGTGTCCCATTCCGCTTGGGATCTGGCACATTATCACGTCGGAAATTTTTTTGGTGCCCATGACTCTTAGCATCAGGTCGAAGACAAAGCCGTGACCCATGAAACGGTCAGAAACCTGGCGCATCTTCTTCGAATTGTCCATTACCAGTCCAATCTGGTCTTTCCAAGCATCCTCATAGCTCGAGAGCGGAGTCTTGTCTTCGAAGAATCGGACCGCGGCTTCTCCCGCCAGGTGTCCTGTTATCATGGCAGTTTGTATCCCTCCCCCGTTCGTCGGCATGACCATGCCTGCAGCGTCCCCCACGGCCATCACTCGATCCGAATACGTCCGCTTTAGAGGTCCGTCAACAGGCAGACTATCGGCAATCAGTAGGGTTTTCTGGCCTCCCTTAAGTCGCGGTGCGGCAACTTTGTTCTTCTCGATGAATCCTGTCAGTAGATCCCTGATCTGCCAGTCCCGACGAACATAGGGCTCACGAATCCCGATGCCAACATTCGCTCGCCCGTGTCCTTTCGGTATGATCCAGCCATATCCTCCTGGCGAGTATCGTGGGTCCATGTACAGCTCAGCCACGTCTTGTTCTACTCCCAGATCAGTCATCAGATACTCAATATTCGTCGCAACGGAATATGGTCCGCCGTATTCGCGTTCGGGTAAGCCGGCCCGCTCAGCTGTTTCGCTGGGATAGCCGTCTGCGGCGATAATGATCTCTCCATGGTCAGCCTCTTCGCGGCTCGGACCGACCCACCCACCATCATCCTCCGGGAAATAATGAGCTTGTACTCCCACCTCGATGTCTGCTCCGTTGCTTTTTGCGACTTCGCCGAGATGGCTTTCGAAAACATGTCGGTCTAGGATGTAAGCGGCGAAGGGAAACTCGAACTCATGCCCTCTAGGACTGACCAGCCTGATTGACTTGCACCGGGAATCGATCGATTCTTCAGGGGCATCGATAATGTCGATGCACTTTGCTCTGGGCAGGAGTTTGACCATCTCGTCCTTGACCGGGAAGTATTCGCCACAGCGGACAGGTTTTCCAAGAAGTTTCTTCTTCTCGAAGACCTTGACTTTGAGTCCCTTTCCCGACAAGTAGACAGCTGCTGAAAGGCCTCCGGGCCCGCCGCCAACGACGATGACATCATATTTTCCGGACCCCAACTCAACCAGCCACGAATTCCGGAATGAATCTGGATTGCACATAATTTATGGGTTTGGCAGTAACGATGAGTGTCGTGATGAGAGTAACTGGTTATGAGCCAGTGCCAGAGAAAGGAGTCCTTTCCAGGCACCGTCGCGCAATCGGGATCGTTGCAATAGTCTTGGTCGCGGCTGTTGCTTTCACCTATCCATTCTTGGTCCACCAACAGGCGCCGATGGCGAGACCGGGAATCGTTGGCTGGGGCGGTGTAGCTCTGAATGAAGTTGGAAGGACAAC
>JAJPJY010000016.1 GCA_021323995.1 bacterium
ATGTTCAGGCCACCGTCAAGTCCGCTCGCGTCGATCTGTACTGGATCGCCGTCGTTGTAGCCTACTTTGAGCGGGAGCTTTCCACCGTTCATTATGAGACGGTTGATCGGGTAAGGACGTATCCTTGATGATGTTCGCGATGGAAGCCATGAGGTGGTGGGCGTGAGATCTTTCTCACCTGTTATGGTTCCTCTGATCTTGCAGACGGCGAGTCGTGTGTCTTTCAGCGCGTCGACTTCGCTAGAAATGTTCAGCGGGTCCATGTCTTCACCTGCAAGTTCGCCGTCGGTCATCACGTCCCTGAGAATGTCCTCTAGGATTCCTGGAACGTTGGCGTATTGGAGATCGATCACTTGGACCAATAGTCCTTTGCCTAGGCCTTTGTCTTCGATGAGGAAGTAGTCTCCGCGCTGGATGTGTTCCTCGGGGAAGGCGATTAGCTGGATCTGGTCTCCTTCTTTCCGGTAGACGCGCATGGCTAGGACACGTACCTGCTCGTGCCGAAGGGTCCGAACAGCGACCGTCGCAGGCTGGGGCGTGATTGTAGAGTGATGTGATGGTTCGATGCGACGAAGCGCTGGATTGCGAGGATCTCGTTTGCCGTGAAGGTGCTGAATATGTGAGCGATCCTTAGAGTCTCGGGATAGCCGTGAAAAATCACGTCAGTCCCGGCGAGTCGGCTGAGCGCGAGCTGTGTATCTTCCTCGGTCGATTCACGATCTATGTCCGTTCTGAAGAGGAAGCCGTCACTGGACAGTTTCGCAACATAAACGCGGCCTAGAAACCTCACTGGATAGGGAGGATACTCCTCCTCTACCAGCGGTGTAATGTCTACTATGTGCGGGGCTCCTTCGTCGTTTGAGAAACCTAGAATATTCTTCCCTCCAATCGTGAGCTGTGTCGATTTGGAGATGCCGACAACTATCGAGTTGTTGCTCCGAGCAGTTGATAGAATGTGGTTAACGCGGGCTGCAGGATTGTCAGGGGTCCCGGCTGTTAGGCTCCCGTCTATGAGGAGCATTCCATCTTCGATAGATTCTGATAGTACTTCTTGGACCCAGCGCTCGACATGATTTCGGAGCCGGGTCAAGACCCTCAACGTCTTGAGTGTGAGGCCGCCGAATGCTCGGTTCTCATCGTCTCTGAACTGGTGAGTGTCCTCTGTGTTTGGGACGTGGAATAGTAGTGGGCCCCATCGGTTGTAGAGTATTCTGTTTGATTGTCTTCTGACTGCGACGGCTCTGATCGCGAAGATCATGCCTGTGTCGGTTTCGCCGATCTTGACACTGGACGCGTCACAAGCGACTATCGGTAATGGTTCTCTAACTGGGTTGAGGAGATTCCGCTTCAATCCTACAGAGAGAGACGCGGTAATGTCCAGTCTTTCTTCAGTGTCAGCATCGTCAACGCCCAGCTCGACAAGAGAGACCGTTCGGGGATTGAACTTGCCGCCTTGGAGCGCGTTCATTGACCGGTTCGAGAGCTCTACGAGCGACTCTGGAATCGATGGAAGGTCTAGGGTTTCCGGTATGCTTTTAATTTGCAGAAGAGGCTCAGTAACCTCTTGGGTGCGGTGGAGCATGGTCATAATCCCCCATTTTCAGACGGGAAACCCCCCTTTCCCGTCTGACCCCGCACCCTCTTCCAGATCATCCTGAAGCAGTCACCGGCCTTACGGCAGAGGAGCTAGCAGCTCTCGCGGTGAGTCCCTTTGCAATCTCGTGAGCCTTCCGAATTCCCTGAATGCTGAGCTTGTAACTGCCTCCAGAGGTCCTATCGATCACTCCTGTCTTTGTCATCATTGCCAGAGTGTTGCGGACAGTCTTGACTGCCTTGCCGATTGCTCTGCTGATCCCTTCAGGATCCATCTCCACTGTCGCCCGGGTCCCAACTGCATGCGCGACCCTGGCAGCGAGTAGAACCATAGCGATCGAGTTTTCAGCGGACATCTCAGACTTCAACAGGACTGCCTCGCCCTCGGGAGTGAGTTGGACTGCGCTAGAGAGGTCGTCGACCATGGATGAATAGTCTGGAGAGAATGTTAGCTTCGAAGCTAGCGAGTAATTAGGCAGAACCTTGGCAGCGAACTGCATAACTTCCCGAACAACGGTTTCCAGATCGCCTTCGGCGGTGTGTCTGATATCTCCCCACTCGATTGAGACCTTGATCTTTGGCTGTTCTGACATGTTTCTCACCTATCAGGTAGCTGGATGATCTTTGGCATCAAGTCCTTCATGACAACTCTGGTACCCATGGTGGTAAGTCTGTAAGACCCCTTTCCGACCCTCTCAACTAGCTGTTCATTGCAAAGCTCGCTTAGCCTCCCAGCGACCGTGCCTGTGGATCTTCCGGTGGTCTTTGTTATCTCGTCTAGGGACAGAGTGTCGGCTTCTTTCTTCCCGAGCTGGTGTAGCAGGCGAGCACCTGCAAGATACAGCACCAATACCTCTCGGTCCTTGAGGCCGCCCAAATTCTTCAGTACGACCAGCCCTTCTGGAGAGGTGGCGAGTATGCCGGTGCAGCTCTGGAAGAATTCGGTGCTGTCGACCGACAGCACGAGCTTGGAGACGAGTTCTATTGAAGGGTAAGTTTTGGATAAGTAGGAGAGGAGTTCTCGGAGAACCGATTCGGGACTGCCAATTATCCGGTTCTCTATTCCGGAGTGTTTGACGGTGACCTCTATCACTGAGGGTATCCCGCTCGTGCCTAGTTTTCGTTCGACGATTTCGAGTCCGGACAATTTTCCTCTTGCCCGGGTTCTCATCAGAATTGAGATATAACGCTTTTCAGTCCCGATGAAGCGCAACAAGGTGTTACTTTCAGCATCGGGAATGAAAGTGAAAGTATTTCGATTCAATCACATGCTCGGGCGTAACTACAAGGTGTTACTCCAAGCCATGCGCTCACCAAGAGGGGATTCCAGCTTCCAACTATCCCAAGGAATCTTCTTTTACATCTCTCTGCAGATCGAGTTGGCTCCAATTTGGACTACAATCAGCTCAAGATCCGAGTTCTAGCTCTCTTCAGAGGGTCTGAGGAGCTAGCGAGCGACAACATTCGTACGCTCCTGCGGGAGTCCCAGATTGAACTGTCCGACAAAGCGGTCAAGATGGCGCTGATGCGATACACCCGCCAAGGAATCCTGGCTCGCGGCAAAAGAGCTGGATTATTCCGTTACAGGCTGACGGAGAAGGGAGTGGCCCGCCGAGACTGGCTTGCCCAGACTAAGTGATCTTCTGGAGACGTGGAAGGATGTCGTTCTGAATCCACTGGACCCCTGCGCCGGAGAGCACATAGTTTCCGCGTTCGGTGATCACCTTTCCTTCTCTCCGAAGCTCGCTTATTCTTGCCCGGACGATGCTTTCTCCCGTGGTCTTCCATGATGAGCTGAGTAGCGAGCTAAGATCATCATCTCCCAATGGCTTGGGGTGCATCGAGAACATGACCAGCGATATCGCCTCCTTCGCCGAGAGCGTATCGACTGGCACGGTCAAATGCGGCTTTCCCTCAGCCGTAAACTCAACAATTCCGGTAATTCCGATTGGCTGTTCGTTAGTCGGCGACGGGCTCGGCACTGCTTGTGGCGCTACTACAAGTGCGCCGGCGGGGCCGAGAGTTTTCTCAAGGTCTTCGAATCTTTCTTTGACGTAATCATGATCTCCTTCAAGCTCAACTTCAAAATCCCCTTTCCTAATTCTGAACCTCAGCTTCCTCTCCGAAGACAAGACTCAGCGATTCTTCCTGACGGTTCTAATTAGGGTTTATCGAATCACAAACGGAACAAGAAGGCAGAACGAGAAATCCTTTGATAGTAACGCTCTAACTCCTCCGATGATCCATACGTGACCGACATAGTCATCCTCATCGTCGAGATCGCCGTAATCATTGTAGGCTCCGCGCTATTCACCGAGGCCTTGATCAGAGGTCTCAGCAGACTCGTACGGAGAGCCGGGGCGCATGCCGGTCTAGCCCGCAGCATCCGTGAAGGGTTTTACATCATTTGGATCACACTAACGGCGTTTGTTATTCTCAGCGTTACAGGATTCGGATCGGAATTCTCGTTTCTCACAATCTCCGGAATCGCGGGATTAACTGTGTCCCTTGCGCTCCAGAACACCTTGTCCAACATCATATCGGGGGTACTCTTGCTATCGGACGGCGTTCTACGACTCGACGATTCCGTCGAGTACAGTGGAGTAAAGGGGGTTGTTGTGAAGATAGGATTACGCGCTACTTGGGTGAAGACCGAGCACGGAGATATTGCAGTCATCAGCAATAATTATCTAGTGAACGGTCCCCTCGTCAACCATACTGCCACTCAGAGGCTGGAAAGAAAGCTGCACTTCTAATGTCGTAGGCTCAAGCTGCTTGGAGATGTGCGGGTAGCTCCCATGGTCCTAGTTTAGAATCGTAAACTAGATGAACCCACTGGTAGACGCGGGTGCCTGTGCGGCCGTAGTCTAGCCTGGTCTAGGACATAGCCGGGAGCGTCCATTGGGCTTCCAACCCAACGACCCGGGAGACCATCACATGATGGTCCGGGAATTCAAATCCCGGCGGCCGCACCAATAGGATACTAGGAATCGTGCCGCTCTGGGAAGAAGGTGGGAGATCATTTCTTCGAGGATCGTTTCTCCCAGGGATGGCTGGACCATTCCACCATGTCGGAGGGTTTGACGGTATGTGGAATGCCGGCTATTGGGCCTGGCATTGAGGGTTTGAGACCCTCCGGTCTTTCCATTCTCATATCTTCTTGTTTGAGATGAACAATTTCAAAGACGCCTTCGTGGCTCAAGACACGGTACTGGTTGAGGGCGTTAGTATGGAGGAATTTGTGTAATAGAAGCTTGACTTCGCGAGGTCTCGGGGTCTCAAACTCTATGACTGATCCCCGCGGAACAACTTGGGTGGGTAGTGTAGAGGATAAGAACTCGGATAGACTCTCAAGCTGTCGCTTGTCGAGATCGTCTGCCACGATCTTTGTCAATGGCAAACCGCTTTTTGGATTAAGATCTAAATTAACTCTCGGTATTTTCTCAAGTAGCTCTCTGTTTCCTCAGAGATTGTGGGCTTTACGAAAGGATCTAGGAAGCGCTAATAGCGAGGTCTGAAGGACTTCCATGGACAATTGTCAACATCGCCAACCTGTCCTCGATGCGGGACCACAAACATTGCCGTTGCCAGGTTCTGCGTCCGTTGCGGTAGTCCATTGGTTGCAACCGTACAACCTCAAATCCCAACCTCTCCGCCTACTTATCCACCTACTTTCTACCAGCCGAATCCACAGTACAATTATGCGGCTGCCTTGGCGGCACAAGAAAGGACCCGTGAGGTCGACAGAACGAAGACGGGTCTCCTGCTACTCCTCATCGGCGTCCTATTGACGCCGATTCCATATGTTTCGATTGTTGGTGATATCATGATATTTGTTGGAGCAATACTGGTCATTGTCGGAAGGAAAGCGTTCGGTGCAATACACGCCAGGAACACGATCTGGTCCATCATTATATTCGTAATCGGGATCGCGGTCGTATTTGCAGGCGGGCTAGCTTTTGGTTTCGCGGTTGCCTCGGCTACAATCGCAGGCATCGCAAATAGCACCGTCAATACTACAACCATCGGCCAGTCATTGGCGTCAGCCTTCCAGATACTCCTCGTCTTCTCAGCGGTCGGTGGAGCAATCTTCGGCATTGCGGAGGTACTCTTTACCTATGCATTACAGAAACATCTTGGAAGGATTCTCCTCTGGGCCGGCTATTCCGCGGCCATCGCTGTCTCGGTCATAGAATTCATTATCATTAGCCCGCTAATCGAGAACGCAGCGTCACAATCGTTCACGGGAACGACATATGATCCAACCCCATTCGCTAACCTTCAGAGTCAACTGCAGGTCTTGGGCCTGCTGTCCTTCATCCCTGCCATAATCTATGCCAGTGCCATCTACTTGGCATGGTCGCGAGTCAAGGCGCACGAGTTCCCATCACCGCCCTCACAACCACCCGTGATGGTGGGACCTAGCATTTGATGATCTGACGATTGACGAGGCGCTCGCTCACTAGCGCGACACCCACTAAGGCATGGAACTCTCTAAGGTCGCTTGATGTTCGTTACTCGCAGCTTGAACTGTAAAGTCTTGCCCGCCATCGGATGATTGCCTGATTTTCCGTACGCCTTCTCCGGGGGAATGACAACTTCCTTCTCCTCGTTGATTTTCATTCCAATCAATGCTTCTTCGAAGCCCACTATGACCTTGCCAGTTCCCAGAGTAACCTGAAGTGGCTTGTAGTCCCGTGCGGCATTGTATAGCCCCGCGCTCTTGGCCTCCTTCTCCATTGAAGTATCGAAGACCTTCCCGCCAGGATATCTCCCAAGATAATGGACGGAGACCGTGTCGCCCTTCTGCGCTTTCAGTTCCGTGCTCATGGTTGATCACTCGTCGAGTCCAGTTTTGAGGCTAAATAGCTAACGGTTGGGTTCCGTTAACGCTTCGTCTGACTATGTGGCCAGTTCACTATTGTCGGACGGGCTCCATTTCGATTCCGTCTTCCCTCAAATAGTCACTCCTCACTCTCAAGTAACGAGGGGTCAAACGCAATTGCTTTTTCGGGTTCCGAAGCATAGATTACTTGGTGGTGATTCTTCAAAAGTGTCTCAACAAAATCAGTACGAGCTGATTTGTCTATCTCACTTAGATCATGTCTGCACATAAGCGAAAGATCAAGGCTCTTGAAGTTATCATGAAGTAACTGTTCGTAGAGCAATTCTAGTTTCATGCCTTTGACCGACTTCTCGATTGGAACAAAATTGCGATAGAAGCGGTATGGAGGTCTCAGGCCGATTGTAGACTCTCGGATCACCTTCTCGAGATTATCGTGCGGGTTGCCTTCGCTGACATCAGAACGCTTAATCGTATGTACACGTAGAAGGTTTTTTTGCCTGAAAGATTCTACATCTATCCCACTTTTCGATAATCTTCGCTCGATTCTTGTTGGATCCTCGAACGTGAGATAAACACACGATTCTCCTCTTTCGAGTCCCTTCGATATATAGTAAGACGTTACCAATTCCGCATATTTCTTATCGTCACAAAGAAGCACTGAATGACTCTTGGGCGGCAGGTCATCGAGGAACTTTATTGGTCCATAATCCTCTTTTTCAGAAAACCTTGATTCCTTGTAATCCAAGTATTTCATGCCAATTTCGTGCACAAATCTGCTGATTCGTCTGTGGTCTTGCAGAAAATCTAAACCCTTTGCGGTAATTGAAATTGGCTCTCGAACAATCAGTTCCTTCGCTGCCATTTCTCCCAGATATCGTGAAAATTTGTCGTAGGCAAGATTGCAACGTTGCTGTACTCGCGTAGGTTTTACCTCACCCCCACTCCTCAATTCTTGCTCTATCCCTTTGAGAATATCGTTGTAAATTTCCATTCTACTGCGCTTTGGTTTTGGTTGTTGGGCTGAGTTGCTCATATCTATGGGCCTGTCTTTTTGTTTCGCCAAGGCTTCTTCACTTTTAGCAAACACTCCCCAAGGGGCGTAACGGGTTTTAACGTAATGAGGACAACTTCTCGTGATGAGGGCATTGAGACCCTGGAGTCCTTCCTCATCCTACAGCGAACTCAATCTGGGTGTTCCATATGGGACTTCAACTCTTGCGGTCCACGATTAGAGTGATAGTCGTAGTGAAGCTTTGCCAAAAGTCTCTTATTTTCAGTCTGGCCCGGTCGACTAGTGGAGTTTGTAAGAGTGCTGGATAGACATGTTGAAGTCTGGGGCCGCCAAGAAGACCGAAACGGTCTCCTACAGGATACGGTCTGACCTCAAGTTGGCCCTTGAGGAGGAATCTAGGAGGCTAGGGATCAACCCTAATGCCTTGGTTTCGCAGATACTTACCCGTCACATCGATTGGGGGCGCTTTATCGGCCGACTCAATTTTATCCCAGTCAGCAAGGACTTTCTCAGGCTCATATTTGACTCCCTCCCAAGAGAAGAGATAGAGAAAACCGCGAGATCGCTGGGCGAAACCGCGGCCCACGAGGAAATCCTGTTCCTATTTACGCGCATAAACCCAGTAACAGTTCTTCAGTTCCTAAAACTCTGGGCGAGTCACTTTGACGCTTCAGACTACCAGTACGAAGGCGGTAGGCATGTCTACACTGTTAAGCACGATGTCAATCTCAACTATTCCTACTTCACTAAAGAGTACTTGTCTTCACTCCTGCGAAGCTCGATCGGGACGAATGTCACTTTTGAGACCATGAGTCCAAACTCGGTCACCTTCGCCTTCACGGACCCACAGAGCGATTGGAACAATGGAGGTAGTAAGCGACTAAACGAAACGTCAACCAAGAAATCCAGCGAGACATGGCCGACGACTAGTGCCCCCCAGCACAGATAGCCCAGGCCCAACCTTCATGACAGGCTCTCAGGAATGGAGAGTCTAGAGAACCGGGACGTATCTCTGATTGAGGATCGGACTTTAGTTTGGCCTGACGGTATTAGTGTCCATTGAAACTGCCGCAACTCGCGCCAGAGCTCTACCGTCCAGCTCTGCGCCAGTTGTGATGGTAATTGATGCGTATGCCAGTATTGTTCCTTTGAAGACACTATTGGTGCCGAGAGTTGCAGAGCTACCAATTGCCCAGAAGATATTCTGTGATTGGGCACCGTTGGCCAGTACAATATTGGCGCCGGATGATGTGGTCAGCGTTGAGGCAATCTGGAAGATGAATACAGCATTAGCGTTGCCCTGTGCATCTAGAGTCAAGGTTCCTGTGATTGCAAGCGATGATGTGGACTTGTATAGTCCAGGTGCAAGCGTTAGTCCGCCTAAGTCCCCGGATGTGGTAATGGGGCAAAGTGTCAGTCCTTGGGCGTCGTTGTAGGCGGTTGTCAAGTCGCTTTCGGCCGTTGCTGCGGTTGCGTCGCCTGAGTGGATCGTCCCGCTCACTGTTCCAGGTCCTCCTGGCGCGATTCCAGTGATTCCGGTTACAGCGGTTCCAGGACTAACCCCGAGATCTCCGGTAACGTTGGTTTTACCCGTGTTGCTGACCCCGGAGCCTGCTAGGACTTCGAAGTTGGCGGCTGTTCTAAGCGAGATTGCGGTCTGAGCGCAGGATGAGGTTGACGTTGCTGTGGTAAAGCTCCAAATGAAATCGTTCTTTAGCGCGTTGCCGGAGAGGTCTTTGACCCCGGTTGTGATCGTTGCGGTGTAGGTGGTGTTGGCCGCAAGATTGCTTGATGGTTTGAAGTTGGCTGTAGTGCCGGCGTAGGTTACTGTTCCTGTGATGGAGGTTGATCCTTGAGTCATCATAAGCGTCGTGGTCGTGATTGTGGAGGGGTCCATGGCCTTGCTGAACGTCGCGGATATGCTGCTGTCTACTGCGACGGCGAGAACGGGGCTCGTACCTGTCACGGTTGGCGAGGTTGTGTCTGCTAGTACGCCTGTCGTGAAGCTCCAGACAAAGTTGACGGCTAGGGCGTGGCCTGCGGAGTCCTTTGCTCCCGTCGTGATAGTGGCGGTATAGTAGGTGTTGGTGGCGAGGTTGGTTGAGGGAGTAAAGGTCGCAGTAACGCCAGTATAGCTCACGGTGCCAGCATCAGATGTGGTCCCATGCTGGAGAGTGAATGTTGAGCGCGAGATCGTTGTAGGGTCCATTGCTGTACTGAAGGTTACCAGGATCTTTGTGTTGATTGGGCTGCCTGTTGCCGCGTAGACCGGAGCCGTGCTGGTGACTGTGGGAGCTGCTGTCGATGAGGGCTTGTTCTGGGTCTGGTATCCGTAGTATGCGAGTCCTGCCGCGATTAGCACTACCGCGACGAGAACGATGGCGAGCAGTCCTCTTCGCTTCATCACAGTCTTTGACGTCTGGGCTGTCGTCATTTTTTTCTCTACAACCTTTCGCTCACAAAAACGTTCAGAGCTTTCGCCGGCTTAGAATGTCGTTGATCGCGCGGAATTCGCTCATCGGCGTCTAACGCGATCCATGCTTGCCTTGAGCACAGGTCCCTGTTGCACATCGTAAACTAAGGGGCGCGTCAGCTCGGGAGCGATTTCCCTGCGGCCTGATTCTACCCTGCTCATCGCCAGATTATTCCTCACCCATTCAGGAACAATGACTGCTCTGATAAGCTGCTGCACCCTCACATTTCTCTTCTCAGCTTCGGTCGTCAGTACTCGGAGCGTTTCGTCTCCTACGGACATTATGAACTTCGCCAATAGTTAGATGCCACTCTCTTCGCGGCGGGCCCATGCCTCTGAGCTTTGCTCCGAATTCTGTGAGTGGAATATCCTCGACCCTTCGTCCTCAACGAAGACTACGAGATTATAGTCGATGTCGACAGATCGAAGGAACTGGACAAGCCCCATTAACTCGCTTGGCATCTCTCTCTCCTTTCTCTGGGTTTCCCCTTTCAGCTTCAGGTAGGCTGTCCATTTCATCCCCATGATATCCTATCTGTTCGATGCTCACATTCTTATTCGCTTGCAAGACGGAGTGTCCGATTGCCTGTTCGTGCAACTTAGGCACACCCAGTACGTTGCATCTGCCGTACTTGCAAGACACTGCAATGCAACATCGGCAAGACACTGCAATACAAAACAAAATATTTAAGAAGAAAAAAACATGTCACAACACAGTACAGTGGGAGAAGTTTTGGGCGGGAACTTTCCACCTAACCCTTCTAGGAAGACGGAAACAGTATCCTATAGGATCCGGGCAGAACTAAAATCATCTCTTGAAGAAGAAGCCGCGAGGCTTGGCATCAATCCTAACGCCTTGGTTTCGCAAATATTCAGCCGGCATGTGAGCTGGGGGCGCTACGTTGGTCGACTTAATTTCGTTCCCGTCAGTAAGGACTTTCTGAGGTTTGTATTCGAGACCCTTTCAAAGGACGATATCGGAAGAATCGCGAGGTCGCTCGGAGAGTCCCAAGCTCATGAAGAACTCCTCTTCCTCTTCCAGCAAATAACCCCTGGGACCATCCTCATGTTCATCGACCTCTGGGCGAGCCACTTTGACGCTTGGGATCACAAATACCAGGGAGGAAAACATCTCTTCACTATCAAACATGATGTCAACCTGAACTTTTCCTTCTTCACAAAGGAGTACGTGACTTCCCTGCTTCAGAGCACGCTCGGGACAAAGGTCGACTTTGAAGCAATGAGTCCCAACTCTGTTACCTTCAGCTTTGGAAGCACTTTACAGAATTGGCGCAACGAAGAAATCAAGATTGCACCTAACAAGCTAAACATGAATACGGCCACACAGACAATCCAGCAGAAGAAGACAGTCTAGACCAGGCTCGACATTAGCGAAGCGCTCAGGGGATGGCTCCCCATGTCTCCTGCGGTCTACCGTCATCAGAACTAAAAGTTCTCAGCACCTCCTATTACTCGAGGAAAGCAAACTCCACTTGAACCTGACCTTCAATGGTACGAGTTACTCCCTTCGAGATACAGAAGTCGGCCCACATCCTTCCCCAGGATATCCCATTCTGCCCCGACGCTGAAGCCTGCAAACTACAAGTGATGTTGTGCGTAAATGCAATTCAGCTAGCGTTTCTCACCAAATTGTCTCGTTTGTAGAACATCGTAAGCAACGGGTTTTATCCAAACTAGGCGACAAGACGTCCCTCACCCAATGTATGGGAGAGGAAGTGAAAAAATGGAAAACAAACAAAAGTCGAAGTCAAGATTCACTCGTACAAGAACGATCGTTTAGGCGTAGTCGCAATTGCAGCCATCGCGGGTGTCGCGGCCTTCGTAACCTTCACGCAATACTTCCCAGCAGTCCCAACAGCAACAGCAACAGCAAACCTGGTTCCGAACTGTGGAACAGCTACACCAGGAGATGTACTGACTTTCACTCCGGCCACTGTGGTCGCGGGCTCGCCCTTCGCCATAACCTATGCTTGCACATCCGGCGCAGCAATAACAGTGACAAACGGTCCTATCAGCAAGATACCAACAGAGGCACCAGCAGTCGGCGCGAGCGGTATGCCTACAACCCTTAGCCTAATCGCTCCAGGCGTAACATGTACTTCCACAGCCGGAATAGCACTAGCACAAAGCACAGCTGTCAGCATTCCAACAGGTAGCTACAACTACTGCGCGACTGGAACGTCGGCCGCAGTAACCGGAATCGTTAGCTTCACGGTAGCGTGGGCCTAGGCAATATCCCAAGGAACCTCGAATCCCCTTTTTTTCCAGGACCATTACTACTCGGATGCCTACGAGTGCACGAGAACTTCTACTCAGAGGGCCCAATTGGGACAGGAGGCCACGAATAGTTTCTAACGCAAGAAGGGCGTTACTTGTAAGCCACACAATTAGTAACGCTGCGGTCTAACAGGACCCCAAGAACGCCACTGTAGTCTTGTCTGTTCCCGAAAGAAGAAACAAAGCGGCCCAAACTATCATGATTGCGGTGCTAGTCTTTCTGGTCGTAATTCCGGTGGGGGCCACCGCGGCATTTGCGACATCCCAAGGCCAGAATGGGTCCAAACTGATACCCAATTGCTTGGCCCTTCGATCCAGCCAGGCTACTGTGACTGCCGGCGGTTCCGGAGTGATATTATTCACTTGCAGTGGTAGCGCTGCGATTACGGTCGGGAAGTCTGATCAGTTCCGGCCCTCCTTCACATTGCCGTCAGGATATACTGATTTGAGGATCGTGAGTCATAGTCTTGGAGCTACCGCCTGCAATAATGGTCCAACCCTCGTTTCGGGCCAACCCCTTGATCTAAGCGGGCCAGGAAACTTCGACTACTGCGCGGGCTACGCTAACGCTCCAATTACTGGACTATCTTCATTCAAAGTATTATGGTCCAAGTGATTCGGACACCGCCTTTGAAAATGGGGTTTCTACCCACCCAACAAGCTTGAAAGAAGGTTCTGGTCGAATGAGGTTCGGAAAAACCAACCCTGAACTGAAAAGTTCGACTCAAATTCGCTCACTGACTGAAGCTGTTTATATCATCCAATGCTCTGCTTCAGCGTATGATGTCTGAGAAGCAGACCCCGAAGGCCCGCTTCTCCACAAAGCTCCCGAATGGAGACTTTCTAGGAATCACCATATGGGCTGGAAAAACAGACCCCAACGCTGAAGTCGTGACTGTTCAGATCCGCCACCCTGCTGGAGACGATTGGGAGACCACTGCCCGAATAGCTCTTTATCGGACCTCTGACGGCAAGTACTCCCTGCTCCCAGAGAGACCAGTTACGAAGTCTTCAGAAAAGACGGAGCCAGTATCAGTAACTGCAACAGGAGAATAGGAAATGGCCACAAGCGAGATAATGCTGGAGGAGACCCCATACCTGAACCTCACAACGAGAGGCAGGAAGACCAGGCTAAAGCACGACGTCGAACTATGGTTCGCCTTCGAAAACTACAGGCTATACTTCCTAGCGCACGAATCATCTCACTGGTGGAAAAACATCGCCAAGACCCCACGGGTCGAGGTTGAAGTATCAGAAATCCTCTTCGAGGGAACCGGACGACTAGTCCAAGACAAACTAGATCACGTATTCGAACTCTTCCGCCGGAAATACGGACCCGACCGGGTCGAGAGATGGTACGGTGGAAGTAGATCTGAGAGACGGGCGGTCGAGATAGAGCTTGGACGCGTTCTCGGGAAACGGCCTAGTAGCAAGAACCAGCTACTAGAAATAAGCATATAACAAAAACGGCGTTCGAGACCAGTCATGGCCTACGGTTTAGCAGAGGGGTTCCGAAAGACAGCCGTCCGGCTGGGCGGGAAAAAAAAGAAACAAGCCGTTGTTATCGCAACCTTCGGCAACCACTTTAGCCTGAACGACGCTCTCGAAAAATTCCGGAAGGAAGGACTGAAGTTCGATACTGAGAAGGGCCACATTGTGAAGATCTATCTGGATAAGAACACGAAGGAGAGAGCCGAGCAGGTCCGAAGCATCATCCGCGAACACTTCGGCTACGTAGAACCCCTATAGAACAGTCCAAGTCGAGACACATTATTCGACCCCTCGGGCCCCAGGACCGTTGAATGCCCGCAAGTTCGTCATGGTCAGCTTCGACGTCGACAAGACCCTGTTCCGTAAGCCTGCACTGACAACCGCGGCTAGATCTCTCGGCATCGGCGACAGATGGGACGCGCTCGATGAAATGGAACGCAAGAAGCGAATAACGACCGGACAATGTCTGATGTCCCAGTACAAACTGCTTGTTGGAATGAGGTTCGCAGATATTCTACGCGAGGTGTTGAAGGTCGAGATGATCCGGAACATCAGGGAGACTGTTGAAAAGCTCCTTGGCTTGGGGCTTCAAGTTATCTTGACCACGGACAATCCGGATTTTCTCTGCCAGTACTTGGTGGAACACTTCGGCTTCAACGGATTCGTCTCGTCCAAGGTTGCGGTAAAGAATGGCATAATCACCGACGAGATTGAGCCTCTGCCTGACAAGAGGCTTGGAATGAGAAAATACTGTGCGTGGATGTCTATCCCCTTAAGCAAGGCGATACACGTAGGCGACGGGCTGAACGATGTACCTGTCTTCCGTGTCGTCGGCTATTCTATAGCCATAAACACGAGTCTCGACAAGGTAAAAAAGGGAGCTTCGCACCAAATGGAGACTGATAACCTGCTTGATGTATACCAACACATTCTTTCTGTCGTGGGAAAGCCCAGATCAGTAGATTAGCCGGTTACTGAGAGCCAACTTCTTCCGGTCACTCAAAAAGGCCACCTCTCTCAGACCTCTCACCTTTGCCAGGCATTGAGCCAGTTGTTGTAGGGAGAAAGCTGCTTCCAACCCAGCGATGACCGGTTCCCGAGCATGGTCGGTTAGTAAGTAGCTATTGAAATCGTTCTTAGCAAGAATTCGTGATACTTCAACAGACTTCATGTCCCCACCCGCTTCAACGCAGACAATGTTGTCAGTCTTTCGCATCGAAAAGAGTTTGGAATGTCCGAGCTGCTCAGCGTGCTCGTACTCCGCCCGCAATCCCAAGACTTCTTGGATCTTGAAGGCTCCGTACGCCGCAAGCGCATAGCCAATGCCTGACCCAATGAAAAGAAAATCTGCATTATGACCGGATTCCAGTCGTTCGGCCCATTTCCCCATACGGGCGTTCATCAATTTCAGATTGCGCAATACCGGTAGCCGCCTGATCGTGGAGGCAACGGCCAGAAGGCTTAGTGTGAAACTGAGAGTCCCTGGCGTGATCGGTCCCTTTCTTTTGTAAGGAAGGCGGACTATATCATCGCACTCTTTCGCAAGCGGGCCAACAGGGTTCGCCGTTATCGCCACTCTTCTTCTCGCTATTTGTCTAATTCGTTTTGCAAGCAGTATGTTGGCTCGAGTTCGGCCGCCTACAGAAGTGATGAAGACGATTCTATCTCGGCAAACGTCAGGAGCCTGAAATAGGTCGCTCGGATCTGCCGCAAGTGCGAGTCCGCGTGAAAGGTGCTGGGCGAAGAGTGAGGCCGCGTACGAGTCTCCTGAACCTGTAAAGACCATATCCGCCTTGTTAGAATCATATGCATCATGGCTCCGTGCAAGATCAGATGCAAATTTGGGGAGACTCCGAATCTGGTCTTCCATCTCCCTTTTCATCAAGGTAAGGGAGGAGACCTTACTCTGTCTCGCCTTGTCTATAGACTCCACCCGAGTAGGTCCAATTCTTGCCGCACTGTTTGCATTGGAGTTTGAATCCGGTCCGCCAGCCGTCGGCTGTTCGAGTCTCGCCCGTTATGACCAGTTCTCCACGGCATGAGCATCGCGGTACTATTCTCGACATGAGTCGCCCTTCTAGACTCAAAGTGGGATTGTTTCGCCTATTGCGTCTTTTGCTGTGACCAATCCTGATGCCCTTAGCCCAAGAATAATGGTGAGGCGAGTCGGGGAATCTGAGAAAAAAATCGGCGCCTTGCGGTATTCTTATATGCCTTGCCCCGTGCTAAATAGAGTATAGGAATTCGACATGATCTTGGGGCCTAGAGCCTGGGATTGTCGAGAACCTGGTTGCGTGAACAAAAATATCGTATAAGGTCATGGTGGCCTTCGGGGAACAGACATTCACGTTGCTTAGCGAAGAGGCACGAGCGCGCGGCATAACCATACAAGAACTCCTCCGAGCGGTAGTCATACCCGACTGGTTCAAAGCCAAATACGAACCGCTTCCGAGGCACAATCCGATCGCCGAGAGAAGGATAAGAGAAGAGGAGCCAGTTTCACCCTACTCCCTCACAAACAAGCTCAGATACTAGTCTTCCAACCAAAACCACTTCCTTTCTTATTGACAGTTAGTGGAACCAAATGCCGTTGCCTCAGGAATCTGCTTAAGTTGACGGATAGATCCCTACTCTTCTGGGCCGTTCATGACTGTCGGTACTAGGATTAGGAGATCTATAGCGAATGAGGATCGAGTTTTGGAGCTTCACTGATCGCCACATTCGGTCAAAGTGGCTCAAAGGTTAGGAATTAGTCGGCGGGATTTCAACTTCTTGAACTCCACAAGGCGATTATGCCCGATGTGCAAATCTGACAAGATCATGCTCTGGATGGGAGGATACACTGGTACGATGTATCGGTGCCCTGACTGTGGATATGTAGGACCTTTAGTCATTGAGACCACCGACGATATTCCCGAAGAAATACAGAAGGACGACTAAACGCAGTGGGCTTTTCTTAGAGCAAGGCCATTTCTTTCCCCGCTTTCTCGAACGCTTCTAGTGCCTCGTCAAGATCCTTCTTGGTGTGGGCGCTTGTCACGATGGTTCTGATCCTAGCCTTGTCCTTCGCAACCATTGGGAAGACAATTGGGAGGACGAACACTCCCAGCTTGAACAGGCTGTCCGCAAGCTTGTGGGCTCTTCTACTTTCGCCAACCATAACTGGCGTGATCGGGGTTTCGCTGTTCCCGATGTCGAATCCAAGATCCTTCAATCCCTTCTTGAAGTAGCGAGTATTGTCCCAGAGTTTCCTGACCAGCGCGGGGGTCTTCTGTACTAGCTGGATTGCTGCGATGCAGGCTCCTGGTACAGCTGGGGGTTGTGATCCCGAGAGAAGATAGCTTCGGACTTTGTTCTGGAGATAAGTGCAGAGGTCCTTCGATCCAACTACGTAGCCTCCGACGCATCCGAAGGCCTTCGAGAATGTGCCCATGTCGACATCCACCTTTCCTTCTAAACCGAAGTGGTTCGTGATTCCGCGTCCGTTCTGTCCTAGGACTCCGTCGCCGTGAGCGTCGTCAACATACGTTATGGCCTGGTGCTCTAGCGCCAGATCTACAATCTCCTTTAGTGGCGCGATGTCTCCATCCATGCTGAAGACACCGTCGGTGATGATCAACACACGTCGAAAGTGGTCAGTGTCCGCTAACTGTTTCTCTAGGTCGGCCATGTCCCTGTGCTTGTAGACTCTTCTCTCCGCTTTTGTCATCCGGCAACCGTCGATGATGCTCCCATGATTCAGCTCGTCACTGATAATCAGGTCACGCTCATCGACTAGCGCGAGAATGGTTCCTGCATTTGTCGCATAGCCGGATTGGAATGTAATCGAGGATTCTGCATTGCGATAATTAGCAAGAATTTTCTCCAGTTTCAAATGCAGGTCCATCGTGCCTGCAATTACTCGGACAGATCCGGAGCCCGCTCCGTATTTTCGTGTCGCCGCAATAGCGGCCTGTTTCAGTTTTGGATGATTGGCCAAGCCAAGATAATTGTTTGAGCATAAAACCAGGACGTTTTTTCCGTCAACCTTCGCGTGGGGCGCAGAGGGACTCTGAAGGATCCGGATACGCCAGAGAAGATTATCGCGGTCGAGACCGTCCAGTTCCTTTCGAAGACTGTCAAGAAGAGGTTCGCGTTGGAGGCCTGACTGCTGGCTCATAGTCGGGGCGTCCAGTAGGCCTGGGTAAAACGCTTTGCAACCGTCAGGCCTCGACATCGCCGGACCGGCAATAATGTTTTACACCTGTCGCAACGGGCGTGATTGCGAGTCCGAGCGAACCTGTCAAGAGAGAAAATGCATGCTGTGGTAAAGAATACACCGGGACCTGGGGCAGTCTACGAGACGTGGCCGTCTCCATCAAAGCCTGGTCTAAGAGACATTCTCGTCCGGGTAGAAGCAACTTCGATCTGCGGGACGGATCTTCAGATTTACGACTGGCACGAACTCATGGCCCATCGTGTCAAGCCTCCGCTGGTAATGGGCCACGAATTTGCCGGTAAGGTTGTGGAGGCGGGAAGGGAGGTTTCAGAACTAAGAGAAGGAGACATCGTCTCGGGCGAGACCCACATCAACTGCGGTCGATGCTTCCAGTGTCGAACTGGAAATGGTCACATCTGCGAGAGAATGCTTCTACGAGGGGTCGACACGGATGGATGTTTCGCCGAGTACCACATGTTGCACGAGAGTAGTGCTTGGCTGAACGACAAGAGGATTCCAATTGAGGTAGCCTCCGCGCAAGAGCCTTTGGGTAACGCTGTGCACGCCGCGTCGGCAGCGGAGATTTCTGGAAACAAGGTGGCGGTCTTCGGCTGCGGTCCTATCGGGGCCTGCTTGATCGGGCTTGCCAAGTCATATGGAGCTAGCAAGATCTTCGGCGTTGATATTGTAGACTATCGATTGAACTTGGCTAAGAAGATGGGGGGCGATGTCCTCATCAACGGATCCCAAGAAAACGTGGTCAAGAAGATCATGGACATGACTGATGGCCGCGGAGTTGACGTGTTCTTCGAGATGTCTGGCGCTCCTCCCTCTTTCGAGGAGGGATTCAAGGTTCTCCGGCCTGGAGGAACCGCGATATTTTTCGGTCTTCCGGCCAAGAATATCGAGATGGACGTTGCGAACTGGATCGTCTTCAAGGACGCTCACATCCGCGGTGTCTTCGGTCGAAAACTCTGGGGCACATGGTACAAGACAGCGGAGGTCTTGAAGGCTGGAGAGGTTGATCTTTCCAAGGTAATCACTCACCGATTCGCTCTAGACGAGTTCGCGAAGGCGTTCACTCTCATGAAGTCGGGCCAATCGGGAAAGATCGTGATGTATCCAAACAGGAAGCCCCCCTCAAACTAGACTCGGCGGCAGGAAAGGTGGGTCTAAGGAACTAGCCCCTTCTTTTCCAGACTTTCGAAGGCGATCCTAAACCAAGGCGTATACTTTCCCGGATTGGCTTCCATATCGTGTTTAAGCTTGTTAGGCATGACCCATTTCCAGTCGTCAATTTCCTCGGAGTTCGGCTTCGGAACACCATCAAATTTTCCGGTAAAAACATGGTCGAACTCATGCTCTGTCAGCTTGCTCTCCTTGTCAGTCGCCTTGTACGTGAAGCTAAAGACCTCGTGTAGGTCCGTGTCGAAGCCGAATTCCTGTTTCAGTTTCCTATGCGCTGCTTTCTCCAACTCTTCGCCTTTTCGAGGATGGCTGCAGCATGGGTTGGTCCAGAGGTTGCGGAAGTGGTGTTTGGCCTTTGCTCGCAGTTGGAGAAGAACTTCGCCTTTCGAGTTGAATATGAATATGGAGAATGCCCGGTGGAGTTTTCCCCCGTTACTATGGGCGCTCATCTTCTCCTCGTAGCCGATGGGGTTGTCTGTTTCATCAACTAAGATTACTGTCTCTGTCATTCCGCTCATTCTTTCACGCCCGCGTCTGTTTGAATCCTTTCGCTATCGTTATGATAGCGTGGGTATTTACGGCTAAGCGTACGAGGTCGGCCCTAGCGTCTTTTCTGCTCAGGAGCCTGTGCTTCTTTCTGCCGGGTTCTAACGATTTCCGAGGAGATGTTCTTCAGAAGTATTATTCTCTGTCCGGTCTTCTTTACCGTAACGCTGCCAGTCTTCTCTCCTGGAGCATGGGGCAGGGCGGCCTTCTCAATGATTTCTGGAGAATAACCTAGGGTCATGGCGGCTTGCCAGATCTCCTTGGCGCTTGGCGTCTTGACGGCCCTGGAGACTGGTAGTCGGCGTCCCTGTCCTCTGGTCTTGGAGCTGTCTAGGTGGGCGGGCCATACTATCAAGAATCCTGGGCGTTTCAAATCGCCCTACCCGCAAAGCTAGCTCTTCTGAATTTTCTCGACGAGAATTGCGTTGATTACGCCGTCTTGGCCTGGTCGCGAGGTTACTCTGGCCTGGCCTGCCTCCGTCTCGACAATAGCGCCCTTTGTGATCACTCCTCTTCTCTGATAGTCTACATTCGCAGGGTTCCGCAAGACGCGAAGAAGCTTCGTCTTGGAAGTCTTGCCAGTGGCCTTGTCGGTCACTACGGCAGAGTCCGCCCTTGCAATGCGCACCTTCAAGCCCCCGCCGCGGGTCCCGACCCATCTCTTCTTCGCAGGTCCTAATGTCGTCTCGGTAGGCTCTGAGCCCGCTTCATAAGCCCGCTTTCCCCGCCATGCCCTCTTAGTTCCGCCAGTAGGCTTTCTCTTGTACTGACTGCCATGACTCTGAGGCATTCTAGTTCGTCGCTGACGTCAGAAGGGTTTGGCATATTAACAGTTCTCCCGAACGAGCCAGCAGACTGGAACTTTTAGGGAGATTTCTATTCAAGGTAACCGAGCCATTAGTCCGTGAAAATTTCATCTAAATTCGTTGTTTCCAACTCAAATCATTCTTAGAATCACAATCAATCGTTGAATATTCGGGTCACCCAGAATGTGACAGTTCCACGTGATAGCCACATGCCTCTCTGTTCAGAGATCTTACACACGAGCAAACGCGGTAGCGCACCTACATAGCGGTCGGTTGAGAAATTCTTACCACGGCGGCTTTCCTGGCTGTTGTGTCATCGGTGGAGGTATTTCATGACGAACGATTCTTTCTCGCGCCAGGTAGAATGCTGTCCCATAGAGTGCTGCCGGTATGGCGGCGAGGAAGCCTGTGAAGAGGGCTACTCCGGTGCCGAAGTATAATGTCCAGAATCCGCCGCTGCCGAATGGTATGATGAACAGGTTGACCAAGCCAAGGAATATCGATATTCCGTAGGCTGTCCAGAGTAGTGTGTGACCTTTGCTTCTTTGAAGGGAGTATGTGAGGAGGACTTCTGCGAGCCCGAAGATTGCTCCGCCGATTAAGAATACGATGCCGAACAGAACCACGACAGAGGTTGAACCCCCACCCAGAGCCGATGAGATACCGTAGGCCAAGGCGTAGAAGAACCCGAATATCGTAACCGCGATCCCGACTACGAAGAAGATGAGGGCTAGTGTTGTGGTGCGGACGTGGTCTGCCCCGAACGGTTCGCGTCCGACTAAGACGAGGATTCCGCCGATAAAGCCCACTATTCCACCAATGAAGCCGGCGAAGGGAATCCACGCGATCAAGACGCCGATGACGAGAAGGAGAAGTCCTGTAAGACTGTTGTTTATCTTGTTTGTTCGGACGACCTCCCAGTAGTTTGCTGGATATTGGTACGGATAATACGGTTGAATGGGAGGCGGAGCATAACCCATCGGGGGGAGCGTGGGAGCCGGGACATTTACTAGTGATGTGCCGCAGGTACTGCAGAAACGTGCAGTCGGGGTGTTGTTTGCACCGCACCTAGGACAGGTTACAACGGACATTGTCTACGAGACCAACCCCTTACTATGCGGTTGTTGAAGAGTTAACTCTTGAGATGACTTAGGTCTGGCCGTGAATTGCGGGCAAAACGCGGTTTTCTTTCCCTGAATCCTTTCGGAGTAACCGAATCTTTATCTGTTCGGCACGGCTTTTGCATTCTAAAATCGAGGCGCATGTGAAAGAATGCCGAACTATTGCTTGGAGTGCGGGGGAAACTTGAGCTATGATCCCGCGATCAAGCAATACGCCTGTAAGAGTTGTGGCTTGACCTTTTCATCGCAGGACCTTCTTCAAGGCCGCGAAAAGATGCTTCAGAGTCAGGAGACGGCAGACGAGGAGAAGAAACGCCGCCAGAAAGACTATCTCAAATGGTGGCTCAGCGACAAGAAGAAGCCCTAGACTTAACCAGCCGATTCTAAGCCAGAACTTTCTCTAGCAATATCCAACCTACGTGTCTCTTGAATCCGAGCTTGGTGTTAACGGCGAGCATCGCAGCGTTGGTCGAGTCGTTCCAGGTTTCGATGCTCTCGTATCCGTTCTTCCTCGCGAATTCTATCACCTTGATCTTTAACGCTGTGGCAATGCCTCTGCCGCGATATTCTCTTCTGACCCCGGTATCGTCTTGGGAAAGGGTCCGAGGCATTTTCTCGTTTCTTAGCAGGTTGCTCATACCTACGAATTCCGGTCCGTCATTTGCTATTACGTAGCCCTCGGGAAGTAGCCGTGGACTGTTGGAAAGCAGCGTTTTCCACTGCTCATACGAGAGGGGCGTGAAATCTGCTTGACGGGGCATATCCGCGACTATATGCTGGACTAGGTCATGCAATTTCTTGAGCGAATTTTCGCCATGTTGAAGTTCTTCTGTGAGCGTTGTGAAGTTGATCCCTTGTTCGGCCACTCTCGAAAGGTCTGTACGAAACCTTTCGGGTTTGAAGGTGGAGAGGTCTAGACGGGACTCCCAGTCTCTCCTCCTTTCATCGAAACCTCTTCTCTCAAAGAACTCTCTTTGAAAATGGAGGTCCTCGCGGTTCATCGTCCAAGCGACTTCCGCGCTTAGAGCCGTTAGCTCGTCGAGTAGTTTATCGAAGATTGCCCCTCCAACGCCCATTCTCTGATACTGAGGGTCAACGTAGATACTCACCATGAACTTTCGTGGATGGTACATGTCGAGCACGTTGGCGATTTGGCCAAATCCTATGGTCGCGTCGGTGCGATCGTCGAAGCAAACAAATCGTCTCACCAGATATTTTGACTTGTCAATGCTGTCGTCCCTTGCTTGTTGTTCAACAGCGCTGACTCGATACTCTGGATAGTTAGCGTTGTAAATCTCTTCCAACCTCTCATAGTCTGCCGATCCGAAGTCTCTGAAGCTGAGAGATAGAGTCCTCTGACTGCTCATATGACGACCTCACCAAACCGGCCATGTTAAACTGAGCGCTTCCATCTGGGTCTTTCAGCCGTCTGTTTCTCGCTATCAAGCACAGATTTTATTCCCTAACCAATCATTCCTACTGCGATCAAACCTGGCTAGGTCAAAGTCCGAAAATATCGTAGAATCCGTCCTCGAAGGCTGGAGACGTGGCGCCCGCGGACCTCTCCCGCAAATGACTCCTCTCCAGCTTCTCAACGCACTCGTTCTCATAGAGCGCGAGGGACCGATGGGACGTAGAGCATTGGCTCATGCCCTCCAAATCAAAGATGGCGTGGCCCGTGGACTTTTGGAGAGGCTGGCTGAGAGCGATCTTGTTTCTGTCACCGAAGCCGGAGTCGAGCTGTCCAAGCGAGGAAAACAGAGCCTTCACAAGTTTCTACATCAGCTATCTGTCGAGAGGATTGTTCCTCTCGAGGAATCGGACCTTATTCCCGACAAGCCGACGATGAACGTACACGTCAGAGGCGCTTACAGACCAGGGATGACCGGAATAGCTCAGAGGGACCAAGCAATCAAAGCCGGCGCCGATGGTTCCATAACAGTCGCTGTCCTCGGTGGAAAGCTGGTCATTCCGCCAGACAACAAGAATCTCGCTACTCTGGCACCGAAGGAAAACGCTCGTCTTCGAAACGAATTCAACCCATCCGACAAAGACCTGATCATTATCGGATTTGGAAAGGATGAGTCAAGTGCCCTGGCTGGGGCTATGGCAGCAGTTCTCTCACTTAGACAACATTAGGACTGCTCCCGATGCAAAAGAGGAAAAATCCTAAACCACCTACCGCGGAGATCTTATCGATCGGCAACGAGCTCCTGATAGGACATACTCTAGACACAAACTCGCACTGGATTGCTAAACATCTAAACATGCTTGGATGGGTCCTCCAACGGGTCACGCAGCTTCGCGATTCGCCCGATTCCATTGTGTCAGGAATTCGGGAATCGATTCGTAGACGGCCGGTGGTGCTCATCACTCTGGGCGGGCTGGGTCCAACTCATGACGACATGACACTAGCCGGAATATCCCGGGCGCTAGACAGACCTCTCCGATTGAACAAAGACGCTCTACGACTGGTTGAGGAGCATTATCGTAGACTTGAGATTCCGCCGAGGCTAACGAAGTACCGGGCTAAGATGGCTACACTTCCACGTGGCGCAGTGCCGATGGCTAATCCTATTGGCACAGCCCCTGGAGTATTGATCAGAGAGTCTGGAACCACCATATTTTCCCTGCCTGGTGTTCCTTCCGAGATGAAGGCAATTTTTCGCGACTCTATCATGCTTTTCCTAGAATCTTTCTTATCGAGCCGACCGAACGAATTGCAGTTCAAGATCGCCGGAATAATCGAGTCAGCCCTTGCTCCAATCCTCGACAAGGCCAGAAAGTCGTATCCCGGATTGTACTTCAAATCGCATCCTAGAGGGAAGGAGACGGGAGTGAGACCATTGATCTTGTTGCACATCTATAGCACGGACCCGGAGTCCGCGAACAAAGTCACTGAGGCTGCGGAGTATGTAGTTCGACGCGTTTCAGGTCTTCGGAAATGAGTTGTTGACTGTATGGTCTTAGCTCGAGACTAAATTACTCTGTCGCTACTTCGACGAGCTCGTCTGGGGATTTGGATGTCGACTGGGCGAGGTTCATGATTCCGCCGGTCAAGCTCTGGGCTCCCACTCCCTTCTTTGTTAGTATCTCTGCAGCTCGGAGAGATGTTCCGCCAGCCATGCAGACGAGGAGGGTTCTCGATCGTCCCTTCGGAAGGAGCTCGGCTATTCCCTTCGGGATTTCGTCTTTCGTGATGAGTGCTTGGACATCTTGTACCTTGGCGATCTTGATTTTGTTCTTGTCAACGTGGAGGGAAGATGCAACTAGCTCGACTCCTGCTTCCTTCGGGACGAACATTGCATGAGTCCACAGCACTTCGTCATAGTTCGCCTGGTTCGCGCTTGCCTCTTCAACGGTTGTTTCTAGGCTTCCCTGGGCTTCTTCTGGAATTTCCAGCCCTGTCATGTACTTCTGTAGCCCGTCTGCGATGATTACTACGAACTTGTTGCCTGCGCCATAGTTGATCATCTGAAGGCACGAGTAAAGTGCGAGGGCGCCGCTTTCTCCTATTCCGTATCCTCTGCCTGCGAAGAACTTGAGAAGTTTTCTTGCGGCTTCGAAGTCTACCTCGTGCTGGCCGGCGTAGAGTTCCGGCTGGTAGAATCTCAAACCCACTGCTTTGTCCCTCGTTCTGATTCCTGCCACGTCTTGGTTGAAAAGTGGGAAGACGACATGGACTGATTTGCTGCTGTACATGCTTTGGACATATTTTGCAATCCCGGTTGATGTTCCACCGGTGCCGAAGGCTGCGATCAGCTGGAACTCGCTGAGCGAGTGTCCTTGGGTCTTGAGTTGTTGGTCGATCTCTGGGGCTGTGACGTTTTCGTGTGACTTGACGTTCAGTTCGTTATCGTATTGTTCTGGACAGAACCCGTGATAGACTTTGGCCAGGAGCTTTGCGAGGTTGATGATGTCCTGTTTCGCAAGCAGACTCTCAACTTCTTTCCGGGAGGTGTCGAAGATGCTCTCGTCTAGTCCGAGTTGGACTAGTTGTCCGCGTAAATTTGTCGCCGCAGCCTTTGCTACGATCAGATTCTGGTCAATTTTCAATCCGGGTGCTGGACAGATGTCCACGTCCAGGTTGACAGATTTTACACCTTCATTCTTCAGCTCGTCCAAGACTCCGCCTTGCAGTTTTCTTGAGACCAGCGCGATTACGTCGAGCCCTAGGTCTTGTAGCATTCCAAGGGCTAACCCGAAATTGCCAGAGGTCGCCTCGAAGACCCTCTGCCCGGTCCTAAGTTTCCCGGTCGCGATTGCGTTTCTGATGATTTCTACGGCCGGTCGGACCTTTACGGAACCTCCGAAGATTTGAGAGTCGAACTTTGCAAGGACAGTGGCTGTTCCTGTAGGTATTGTGAGACCGTATTCGATTCTAGCGCACTCGACAAGCGTGTCGGTAATGTCTACTAATGGAGTGGGATTGGCAATCTGATTTGCCTCGATATGAGGGGTCTTGCTTAGGATTTCTTTGTCGAATCTTCTGAGAAGGTCCGCGTCAAAGTTCGAGGATTGAACTGAATCCAGCACTACCCGTCTACTACGTTAGGGATACGGCTTTATATAACGTATGTCATACGCGTTGCCATGACCGGAACATACCGGGCGCCGGACGTCCCAAAAGAACGAGTAACTGGAGAATTTGTCAGGGATGAACTCTTGAGATGCTTCGAGAGCGCTAACAAGGAATTCCTCACTGTTCTAAATCAACCAGTCGCAGACGAGGCGTTGAAAGGCCAGGTGAAGCAGTTCGTCGAGGGAGTTTTCCAGAATTGCGGAGTAAGCTACACTAATCCAACAAAGACTGGGATCCTTACCGCGATCAGCCAGTGCAAGACAAATGCTGAGAAGATGATGGGACCACAAGGCGCGGACATTATCCGACACCATTATGATGAGATGATGAAGCTGGTCAACAGGCTTCCCGCCGACAAACCCCTAGCATCTCCTGATATGATCCGATTATAATCTAATTAACCACCATCTCTGTGAACTCTCCAAGGTTCCACCGATGGGAGAAAAACCGGGAATTATGGTCAATCCTATTCTCTTTCTTATCGTCGTCGGACTAGGCGTGCTGTTCGTTGCCGCCCTACTCTACCAAATCATCGGCTCCCGCTAGCAAATCTCACCCAGAAACCAGACTAACTGGCACGGAAACCATCATTCCTGACACATGCGGTTGGACGAGAATCGACGTCACTCGGAGCATTCAACCGAACAACGTTTCGGCCAAGCCCATAACGTCCGACCCGGACAGAAAAATCCGATATCGTCCAGGAATAAGCATGCTTACCCGACCCCGGGGGACGTACGAATGCTCTCACGGAAAGTCTCACAAACTCCGCGCAGACACCGGGGCATTCTGACTCAACAACTAATTAGTAATCCTCGCGCGGGTCTCTACAGCCAACCTTGGAAGAGAATCGACAACAGCTACACATCCCGCGCTCAGTGCGGCTGGATCGGATAGTTGACGAGACCCCGTCCATCCGGTCGTTCTGGTTTAGCGACACCACCCTTCACCAGGCTAGCCCCGGACAGTTTGCAATGGTCTGGATCCCTGGCGTAGATGAGGTCCCTATGAGCGTCCTCGCCATCCACGGAAAATCCGAGGCGGGCGTCGTCATCAAGAAAGGCGGGCCAGTCAGCACATCCCTTTGGGAGAAAAAACCCGGTGACCTCTTCTGGATACGGGGACCCTACGGGCACCCGTACAGCGTCGGCCACCACCAGAAACTCCTCGTCGTCGGCGGAGGAACAGGCCTCGTCCCACTACTCTCTCTACTCGTCCACTTCCGGGGCCGCGACGTCACTCTGATAACGGGCGCCAGGACCGCCAACGAGCTCCTGTTCAAGGAATGGCTGATCAACGACAGCAAGGAACACCATTTCAAACTACTATTCGCAACAGATGACGGAACCTACGGCGAAAAGAACCAAGTCCCAAAAGTAGCAGAGGAAGTTCTGCAGAAGGAACAGTTCGACGCCATCTACACATGCGGACCCGAGCCAATGATGAAAAAGATCTACGACCTAGCAATGACCGCCCACTGCCACGTCCAGGTAAGCCTTGAGAGAGTCTTCAAGTGTGGAGTAGGAATATGTGCCGCCTGCGTAATCGGACCATACCTCGTTTGTCACGACGGACCCGTATTCACGGAGAGAGAGCTCAGCGCGATGCCAGAGTTTGGAAATACTAGACGCGACCTCTCCGGAAAAAAGATCCCACTGGGGGCTGGCCATTGATCGTCAACGCTGCGATTGCTCAACCCGAGCTGACATGACTTGGTTGAGAAGAAGCGAACCAGGACAATACGCCACATTGTACGCTTTCCGAATGGCTCTCCAGAAGACATCTATCGAGCATTTTTGTCAACAAGAGAGCACTCTCAATTCACCAGCTCCAACGCTCGATGTAGTGCAAAGGTCAACCAGAGATTTACGGCCTGGGACGGGTACATTTCCGGCAAGAACATCGAACTTGTGAAAGACAAGGAGATCGTGCAGGAGTGGAAGACTACAGAATGGCCCGAAGGATACGAACCGTCAATTCTCAAACTTTCTTTGAAAAGTGATGGAAACGGGACCAGGCTCAACATGATTCAAACAAAGGTCCCAGGATCACAGTACGAAGAGTACAACAACGGCTGGTACGAATCGTACTGGGACCCGATGAACGAATACTTCAACAAGAAAGCCTCGAAGAAAGCCAAAGATCGTCCAAAGAAAACGAAGCGTTAATTAGCGCGAGCAGACTTTTCACCGCTAACCAAGGAGATAGAGACTCACGCCAACTCACGGCTCACTAACAAAGGCAGGCAAAGTCCGACAACAGACCCCGAAGATAGCTGCGGCTAACAAGACCAGC
>JAJPJY010000046.1 GCA_021323995.1 bacterium
CGTGAAGAATCCAGTGGACCATGCATAATGGGCCAAGTAGAAGCTGAAGACCAAAGCCGTGAAGAATGTTGTAGCAACTACGTCCGCCAGTCTTGCATAGCCGGTCATCCAGTGATTGTGAGTAACCGTTCCCGACGTGCTCGCTCGCATTTTCAAAATCCACCTACGATGAATCGAATTGTCGCCCTGCGAGTATAACAGGTACGTTCACAAACGATCCTTTTCGCACGCACTGTATTTCACAAAGGTAAACGATCTCTTGTCATATCTATGGTCGTACTCGATACACGGCTTCAAACTATATCTCCGAGCGACAGGATCCATCAAGTGAGAAGCAGCAATGATAGAGTCCAGGTGGATCTGGCTAGACGCTAAACTCGTTCTATGGAACGAGGCAAAAGTTCCCTTTCTGACCCATGCCCTTCATTATGGAACTGGAGTCTTCGAAGGAATCAGATGCTTCAAGACACCCAAAGGCCCTGCAGTTTTCAGACTCCAAGAACATGTCGCGCGACTATTCGAAAGTGCAAAGATCTATCTCATGAAAATACCCTACACTCCAGCCGATGTCGCGGACGCGATCAAAAAGACTGTTAGCGCAAACGGCCTAGAGGAATGCTACATTCGGCCCCTAGCATACTACACCTACGGAGAAATGGGCCTCAATCCGCTTCCAAACAATGTAGGCTTAGGAATCGCTGCTTGGCGATGGGACAGCTACCTCGGCGAAAAAGCGGAGAAAACGGGAGTAAGATGCCAAGTCTCTTCATGGAGGAGGGTTCATCCTTCCACTATGCCCCCCCAAGCCAAGTCGACGGCGAACTATGCGAACGGAGCGCTCGCCAAAATCGAGGCTTTGAAGGCTGGATACGACGAGGCAATAATGCTTAATGTCGAATCACTTGTTTCAGAAGCCTCTGCCGAGAATATTTTCAGGGTCAAGGACGGGGTAGTCAGCACTCCACCAGCATCCGCGGGAGTCCTCCGAGGAGTGACCCGGGACACGATCATCAGACTCGTAAGGGAGAGTGGATTGCAGTTTCACCGTTCAGATATTTCTCGCGAGGAACTGTACACCTCTGACGAGCTCTTTCTGACCGGAACAGCAGCGGGTATAACTCCAGTTAGAGAGGTGGACGGAAGGATGATTGGGGGAGGAGAATGGCCGATAACAGAGAGGTTGAGGAAAGCTTACGACGATGTTACGCACGGCCGGAACCCGAAATACACTGACTGGCTCAGTCCGGTAACTTTGCAGGCTGTCGCGAGTTAGGAGAAGATGAGAAGAAAGGGTAGAAGAGATTCCCTACCGCGGGAACTCATCCCGAACATGTTCGGGACAATCACCATATCGCTTTTGACCAGGCCGTTGACGATTAAAGAATGATAGGGTCGGGGAGCTAGGTGTTTAGAGGAGAAAGCAAGAAGAGTATTGCCGTTGACATCAGCGCAGTCGTAGGAGTAGTCATGCTCGGATTGATTCTTGGATTACTAGCTACGGGAGCAACTATCAATCTAAACTTGGGGGGTTCGACTAACAAGCTGTTTACTTCAGTCGACATGACGATCCTCCCTGATTATCATGGCAACACGAGGGATGCTTTTGTCGCGCCAGATAGCCAAACAGACAATACGGTCTATGTCCCGGTCAATACTCCGATCAACTTTACCATAGACAATCTCGACACCTCTCTAAACATGAACTACAATACATCGGCTGGTATTCCATTCACCATCTACAAGGATAATGGAACATACACTGCTCCAGTGACTTACACGGGAAGCCAGACAGTCTCTCTGATGGTAGGCCATACCTTTTCAACACAGTTCTTCAACATTCCACTTGTACCTGATTCAACGACCGCTTTCACCTTCACTTTCACACATACCGGGACGTACGAGTTCCACTGCATAGCCCCCTGCGGAATAGGCATGACACTCCCAATGTACATGAACGGGCAGATAGTAGTGAAGTAAGTAACCGAGTATGGACTCAAGCTGGAGCTAGAATACCAGATCTCATGTCTATCTGTTTCTCCACCTGGATCGCGTTTCTACCAACAGTATAGTAGCTGTCCGCCGATCGAATCTGACCCTTAGAGAACCCTCCACACACCATCAATCTAGATCTTGAAGATCCATTCGCGGCTTACGTAGTAAGGGTCCCGTCTCTCATGGCTCCGGGCTTCGACTTGAGCCTTCAGCTCATATTCTCTGTCGTGTCCGTCTCGCCGAAGTATCTGTCCAATAGCCAGTCAAGGCTTCCCGACAAGGATCGCCAGTAGACCCGCTCAAATCCCTTCTTCATCAATTGCCTCATTCGTGTGGGCTCGATCTGTTTGACTGGCATCTCGTAAGACCCAACGACGAACGCGGCCTTGCCTGAGCCCACCTCAAACGGGCAGTTGATGCGTCCTGTGTACTTGTGGAGTTTTCCAAGTTCCTTTATCGAGGAGACGATGTTGTTCACGGCCACTTTTGCTTCGAGATGCGCGGTAACGCCGGTCTTTGACACTGGAATGTTCGTGCAGTCCCCAATTGCATAGGCGTTCTCGTAGCCGTTGATCCTCAGGGTCTGCTTGTCGGTAGGAATCCAGCCATCGCGATCCCCAAGGCCTGACTTGACAATCACGTCTGCACCTTGGTGTGGTGGAACCATGATCAAAAGATCATATCCTATTGTGTCTCCTTCAAGCGAGTATAGCTCCTTCTTTCTTGGATCAACCGACTCTAGATTGAAGAAGGTCACGACCTCAATACCTCTCTTCTCTAACAATGGCTCAACAACCTTCGACAATGGCTCCGCTGGATAAGGCCGCGGGTACGGCGTGAGAAAAGTCAGGCTAACGTGTTCTCGCTTGCCCGTTTTCCTCAGGTAATCGTCGAGTAAGAAAGTCGCCTCGTTCGGAGAAGGCGGACACTTGTGCGGAACACCTGCGATTCCAACGACAACCCGGCCCTTCTCAAACTGCTTAAGTGTGTGCCAGATCCTGAGCGATTCATCAGTGCTGGTGTGGAAATTAAGTGATGCTTCTCGTAGTCTTGGGATAGAGTCTGGATTCGGCACGCTTCCCGTTGCGATGATCACATAGTCGTAATCTAGCGACTGTCCGCTGGCGAGCAGAACCTCCTGTTTTCGCAGGTCTATTCGTTCAACACGCTCTTCAGTATACGCTACTTTCCTATTGACAAGCGGCCGTTCCTCTCTGACAATAGTATCTGGAGCCTTGCCCTCGAACGCAACCTCGAGGAGGCCCGGCTGGAAAACATGGAACTTTGATCCGGTAACTAGGGCCACCTGAATATCATTGTCAGCTATCTCTACAGCGAATTCTTTCGCGAGCAGATTCGCTGCCAGTGTTCCCCCGGTCCCGCCTCCAATAACAAGGACTTTGACAGCCAAGTTGCTCTTGCTACCTTGAGACGCCTTTTCTCAATATCCGGACTTGGATACGAACGTAACCTTTCTCATCGTTGATCGAGACTAGCTCATTGCCGCTGCGCTTCGCCCAGGTTTGGACGTCGCTCTTTGCCGCCGGGTCTGTGGCCCATAGCTCGAGTACATCGCCGAGGTTCGAGTTTCGATATGCTCTGAATAGATCTGTGATTGGGCCAGGACACATTGTGCCTCGAGAGTCGATGATAGTTGGCTTGACTATTGTTTCCGGTTTGATGATTGTTTGAGCTTCCATCATTCTTCACCTAGATGAAGAGAGTGATTGCATCCTCAGACGCAAGGTCTAGGTATGTTGTCGCGCCGATAATGTCGTCCACTTCTGGGATCAGATCATCTTTGCTGAGATTCATTATCTGCATCGAGGGCGAGCAAGCATGGAAGTGCACACCGGCATCATGGGCCGTCTTGATCATCTCTTGAATCGTTGGCATTTTCATCTTGTCCATTTTTCCTTTCATCATCCGGGTTGCAAGCCGAGTCATTCCAGGTATCATCCCAAGTATGTTTGGCATTGGCATCGCCGGGTTTCCGACGGGCGATACTTTGAGAGATTGGACAGTATCCTTCCGTAGCATGTTGATTCCCCAGAAGGTGAAGTAGAGATGGACTTCCATGCCCATCGCTGCGCCTGATGTTGCCAGCATCAACGGGGGATAAGCCATGTCGAGGCTACCCTTGGAGCATACGATGACTAGCTTGTTCCGCTTCTGTAAGTAGGGAGCTTTTAGTTCCAGAGTCTGCATCTGTTTCTTACCTCGAAAGAGCTAGAGCCTACGCGGGCACTTAGGGAGGGCGTCCACATTGAGTCTGACTGTATCTCGATGTATCTCAATGAGTACGTGCTGAGAGAGAGCATTCTATCCGGCTTAGAGGAAGGCTGCAGGTGTGACATGAACTTCAACTACCTGTCCTGAGACGAGTCTCGTTATCGGTAGTAAGATCGAGCTTGAGGAGCTTCCTTTCCGTCGCGGACGCGTCCAAACCTGAAATCGATAGAGTTCTTACGAGAGCAAAGACGATCAAGTCTACCGTCAAACGGGGAAGATCTCTAACCCGACTCAACGGGAAAATTATCGGTCTTCTCTTTGAGAAGCCTTCAACCAGGACCCGGACCAGCTTCGAAGTTGCTTCTAGGAGACTGGGGGGAGAGTCCATCTATCTGTCTGCTAACGAGCTTCAGTTGAGTAGAGGCGAGCCAGTAAAGGATACGGCGAGGATTCTAGGAGGATATCTCGACGGAATCGTAGCCCGCGTCTTCGCACACGATACTGTAGCTCAGCTAGCAAATTACGCCGGTGTTCCCGTCGTCAATGCGTTGAGCGATCTTGAGCACCCGACCCAGATAATCTCCGACCTCTTCACCATCCAGGAAACGAAAAAAACGCTGAAGGGCTTGAAACTCGCCTATATCGGGGACGGCAACAATGTGTGCAACTCACTGTTGCTCGGCGGGGCTATAGAAGGAATGAAAATCAGTGTCGGATGCCCTGAAGGCTACGAGCCAAGCCAGACGATTCAGAGGCAAGCGGAAGACAAGTGTAGGTCATCGGGGGGGAGCATCGAAATTGTCCACAATCCTTCAGAAGCCGCGCTTGGAGCTGACATACTATACACGGATGTCTGGGTCAGCATGGGCGACGAGTCTTCTAAGGAGAAGAGAATGCATGATTTCGAAGGCTACCAGATCAATTCAGACCTTCTGAAAGTCGCCAAGAAGGACGCGAGCGTCATGCACTGTCTCCCAGCGCATAGAGGCTTGGAGATAACCGATGACGTGATTGAGGGAAAACAGTCCATTGTCTGGCAGCAGGGCGAGAACAAGCTGTACGGTGCCGCCGCGGTTCTCGAATGGCTTCTAATCCAGAGTTAGCCCGAGGCCCAGTCCTTTGGAGTCGAAGGTTCGAGCAGAGTGGGACTCGTTACAAGACGTTGTCATTCACAGACCTGGGACAGAGATGTTCTTCGGGCTCATCGAGCCATTCGCCTTCCTCTATGAACGAGCCTTCAACATGGACGAGGCGATCCACGAACATAGGGAACTAGAGCACGCACTCGATCTGACAGGAGTAAGAGTCCATCGTCTGAAGCATCTGGCGATCAATCTGGCGAGGGAGGACCCCAAAATGGTCGGAATGCTGGCAGAATATGCCAAGGGCATCGTAAAGTTCGAGGGTCCAGCCGACGAGGTCAAGAGGGCGCGACGCGAGTTCGAGAGAAATCTTCCAGAGCTCGGCGTAGAAACGATCTTCAGCGTCCTAGTTTTCAGACCGAGTATCAGGCTAGATCAGAAGAGGGGGATCAGGATGATGTACCCTCGAGTACAACTGGACGTACCTCTAGCGAACCTGTTCTTCATGCGGGACCAGCAAGTAGCCTCCGACCTTGGGCTAGTGGTTGGCAGAATGTCAAAGCCACAACGTCGCATGGAACCAGAAATCACAAGTAGCATATTGGAAATGGCTGGGGCCAAAATAGTGAATCGAGTAAAGGCACCCGGAACACTCGAGGGGGGCGATTTCATACCAGCAGGCAAACTCGCAATGATCGGCATTGGCGATCGGACAAATCTGAATGGGGCTAGTCAAATTCTCCGAAAAGGGATCAACTTCGAAGAAGTCGCTGTAATCCACCAACCAGCTCATCCGCTGATCCCCGGCGACGAACCAGACCCAATGATCAACATGCACCTAGACACCTACCTCAACTTTCCCGGAAAGAATATCGCGGTAGGATGCGTTCCACTCTTAAAACGAGCAAGGGTAATGGTCTACCAAAGATCATCACTCGGACACTACAAGAGGATGGCCAAGACTCCAAATCTCTATGAGTATTTGCTGAGTCACAAGTTTACGATTGTCCCGATAACGACACTTGAACAGATGTGCTACGCTTCAAATTTCCTCTGCGTAAAGGACCACGGCATCCTCGCCATCGAAGTTGAAAAGGTGGTGAAGAAAGTCCTGAGAAACTTGGAGGCAAAGGCAAAGGCAGACCCCCACCGTTACAGCGCTCTACTCGAAGAAGCGAAGAAGGACTTGGCGAGACTCAAACAGTCAGACCAATTCTTCCCACACAAGCGTGAGTTCCAAGAACTCTCCATCGACGTGACGTCCCTACAGCTGCAAGAGATTACGGGAGGATACGGAGGAATCCGCTGCATGACCTGCGTCCTCAACCGCAAACCAGCAAACTAAGAGCTCTAACCAGATGAAGGTCCTAGTAAGTCTCGGCGGCAACGCTATCCTCCAGCATGGCCAGAAAGGAACGGCAGAACAACAATTCTCCAATCTAGAGAACACCGCGAAGCACCTAGCACGCCTTCTGCGGCGAGGCGATAAGATCACCATCACGCACGGGAACGGTCCGCAAGTAGGAAACATCCTGCTCCAGAACGAGATCGCTAGAGAAACTCTTCCACCTATGCCGCTCGATGTATGCGGGGCAGAGAGCCAAGGAATGATAGGCTACATGTTGCAGAGAGCAATGCGCTCAGAGCTAGACAATGGCGGACCAAATCTACCAGTCACGACAGTCGTCTCCCAGACTCTTGTCGACGTGAACGATCCAGCGTTCAAGAACCCGACAAAACCTGTTGGACCCTTCTACACAG
>JAJPJY010000018.1 GCA_021323995.1 bacterium
GTCTGACGGCGCTGAGCTGTCCACCGATTAGGGAGAGGATGTCCTCTTTCGATATTGCGCGGACCTCGTCGAGCTTCTTGCCCTTTACCAGCTCAGTCAACATTGACGCTGAGGCCTGGCTGATCGCACAGCCCTGACCGTTGAATTTCACATCATCTACCTTTCCATCTCCATCTAGTTCCAGCTGCATTTCGATCATGTCGCCACAGAGCGGGTTCGAGTCCCTCGCCTTGATCTGGGGATTGGAAAGGGTCCCCTTGTTCCTGGGGTGTCGGTAGTAGTCAAGTATGATCTCGGAATAGACTGAGCTCAAATCTTGAACACTCTTCCTGCCCGTCCGATCGATTCTACAAGACGGTCTATTTCCGCTTCGGTATTGTAGAGGTAGAGGCTGGCTCGTGTGGTTGATTCGATGCCGAGTCTTTCCATGAGTGGCTGGGCGCAATGGTGGCCCGATCTAACCGCTACTCCGTCTTCGTCGAGGAGTGACGCCATGTCATGTGCGTGGACGTCTGCAAGGTTGAAGCTGATGACTCCGGCTCTCATCGGAGACTCTTCCGGCCCAAATATTCTGATTTGTTTTATTCTTTGAAGTTTGTCGAGCGCGTAGCTTGTCAATTCTCTTTCATGGCTTCGGACATTTCTAAATCCGATCTTTGATAGATAGTCGACTGCTGTTCCCAACCCGATGGCTCCTGCAATATCTGTGGTTCCGGCTTCGAACCTGAAGGGAGGATCCTTGTAGGTTGATTCGTAGAGGTGGACTTCACGGATCATCTCTCCACCGCTCTGATATGGCTCCATCTTCTCCAAAAGCTCCCTCTTTCCATATAGTACTCCGATTCCTGTAGGGCCACACATCTTGTGGCCGGAAAAGGCTAGAAAGTCGCAGTCAAGGTCTTGAACGTCGACTGGCATGTGTGGCACTGACTGTGCGGCATCAACTACAACTCGACAATTGTGACTGTGCGCTTCTCGGATCATTTCCCTGATCGGGTTGATCGTCCCGAGAACATTCGAAACATGGGTTACAGCAAACAGTCTGACTCCGCGGTTATCGAGATGCCGGTGGAAGTCTTCCTGGTCGAGGCGAGCATCATCCGTGACTCCGACATATTTCAGCTGGGCCGTTTTTTCGCGGGCGAGTAGTTGCCATGGGACGATGTTGCTGTGGTGTTCCATCTCGGTGATCATGATACTTTCGCCTAGGCCGATATTCTGTCGGCCCCACGAGTGGGCTACTAGGTTGATCGCTTCGGTTGTGCCTCTGACGAAGATTATCTCGGAAGGATATTTCGCGTTGATGAGTTGGGCTATTTTTTTCCGGGCGTTTTCGTATGCGAGTGTTGCTTCTTCGCTTATTCGGTAGACTCCTCGGTAGACGTTCGCGTTGTACTCGTTGTAGTAACGGTCTATCGATTCTATTACTTGGACTGGTTTCTGTGATGTTGCTGCATTGTCAAGATAGGCGAGGGGTTTTCTATTCATCAATCGTCCGAGGATCGGAAAGTCGGCTCGTATTCCTTCTACATCGTAGGATGCTTTTGCGTTGGAATAGACAGTTGCGTGGCGCTGCATGGAGTCTCCCATGACAGCGGCTTGAAGGTTTTCTGAGAAATCGTTAGGGGTCTTATGCGTGGTGGTGCTCTTCGGGGCTGCGGGCGCCTGTTGCCTGCTCTTTCCCTTTAGGTACGAAGCTGTGTCCACAGCCGCATGTGAGGTAGCTTTCTGGGAAGTTGAACTTGAAGCCTCCACCCATCTCGGTCTCGACATAGTCGATTTCGGCGTCTCCGAGTAGGTCAGCACTCTTGGAATCAGCGACGATGTTAACTCCGTTCCTGTGCTCAACCACATCAGTTGGGCTCTCCTTGTCGAGTTTAAGGCCGAACTGGTAGCCTGCGCAGCCACCCGCTTTCACGAATACGCGTAGGGCTAGGTTCTGGTCGTTAACCTGTTTGAGGTAGTCGTGTACCTTCGTTGCTGCCTTATCGGTTATGCTTATTGCCATTTCTTCCCTAATCTCCTAGCTCATTATCCCCTTTTTAACCTTGAAGGTACCCTCAAGCACCACTATGCCCGTTCAGACCTGCTTCGAAGACTTCTTTCTTGACCCAATCGTAGCCTTTGGCTTCTAGCACGTCGGCCAGCTCGGGACCACCCGACTTGACCATTCTGCCATCAAGCAGAATATGCACATGGTCAGGTTTGATGTATCGGAGAATCCTTTGGTAGTGGGTGATTATCATGACGCCCATCTCGGGTCCTACAAGCTTGTTGACTCCCTCCGCGACTATTTTGACCGAGTCAATGTCCAGCCCTGAGTCGGTCTCGTCAAGGACCGCGATTTTTGGCTGGACGATTGCTAGTTGTAGTATCTCGCAGCGTTTCTTTTCGCCGCCGGAGAATCCCTCGTTCAGATAGCGGGTCGCGAACGATTCGTCCATATCCAACAATTTCAGCTTCTCCTTGAGCATTTTACGAAAGTCTAGGACTGACAACATCTCTTGTCCCAGGTCGCCTTTCTTTCCTCCCTGTCTCACCGCGTTGTAGGCTGTCCGAAGGAATGTTGCCAACGGCACGCCCGGAACTTCGTATGGATACTGAAAGGCTAGAAAGAGTCCTTTTCGAGCTCGAACATCGGGTGCGAGTTTGACAATGCTCTCGTTGTCAAAGAGAATATCGCCCTTGGTTACGATGTACTTCGGATGTCCCATAACGGTTGATGCTAGCGTGCTCTTTCCGGACCCGTTAGGCCCCATAATGGCGTGAATCTCGCCCTGTTTTACCTTGAAGTCTACGCCCTTGAGGATCTCCTTGCCCTCAATTGTCGCGTGAAGATCTTTGATGTCGAGCTGGCTCATTTTCTTGAGTCTACCTTTCTGATGATCGCGTTTCTGATTGGCGTATAACCTACGTCATATTTAAGGGCGCCAAAACCTTCTGTTCACTAATCCGCTAGATTATTCCGGGAAAATGGAAGTGTAAACGACCATGCCAAGCTATGTAGACGATTACAATAGACATCTTCTATTGTTACGTGAAGATAATACTTGAAAAGAATATTCCGACGATAATTGCCGAGCCGACGATAATCCACGTTCTATTCGGCAACGCGTTGAGCTTCGCTGTCCTGTAGATGTAGGTCATCATCGCGAACGCAATCAAGTCAACGCTCAACAACAGAGCGAACGTGTTCTGGTTCACATTGCTGGCAAAGCTGAGCGCGATCAGGAATCCGGTCACATCCGCCTGGAGAACCAGAAGAAGGAGGACGATTCGACTATAGAGTCTCATCTTTGTCCCATCCCAATTCGAAGAGTCGGACTCGTCTCTTGATCGATCCCGTCCCAAGATCTAGTCGATAGAGGAGAAAGATTGTGCCTAGCACGACTCCACCCAGCCCGAGAAGCGACACTAGCAGAGCCTCAAAATTTCCAAGGGTCAATCCTGCTAGAGCGATCCTTACGGTTGCGTCTAGGCTGGTCCCGATAGTTATCGCGCCAAGTCCTACGAGCAAGACAAATGCAGTGCACGTCCAGGCCTGAGCAGTTCTCAGACTTGTGGAAGGCGAGCCCATTGGCAGCTTCGACCTTACTCGTCGGTAGAGAAGGTCGTGCATGAGATATGTTCCGCCCACGACGGCTATCGCGATTCCTCCAAGAACCAGCGCTGCCTGCTCGTTTGAGATAATCTGACCTGGAGTCACCAGTCCCCAATAGGTCAGAGCGATAAGCTCAGCCACAAACACAACGCCGAGACTGATGAACAGGGGTCTGTCAGCGAATCGTCTCTTTTCACCGCGGTCGATGAACGGGAGAATCACGAAGATGACAAAGATCAGCGTGACAACTGACAATGCCACTGGAAGTCCCGCGGTCTCGAAGGCTGAGATCTTGATTATCTGGTAGACCCAAAGGAAGTACCAGTCCGGCTGAGGAGTGTAGGTCGCCGCGAGCTCAGGAGTAAACTGGGGCGGAAGACTCAGTGGGAATAGTAGTGAAATGATTAGCATTCCTGCTCCGAATAGAGCAGCGAGTTCGAGTAGGTAGACTGTTGCGTCTGGAAAGATGGGGATGAGCTTTCTCTTCTTCTCTGATGCGCCCCTGACTGGTTCGGAGATTCCATGAGTCTCGAGCATGTACATCTTGGCAGCGAGAAGTACGAGTAATACAGCAGGAAGGAGGATTATGTGGAGATCATAGAAACGGAGGAGTGTAGTGGAGTCTCCCCCAGCTCCTACGATGAGGAAGCTGAGAAAATTGGCCAATCCAGGAGGTAGGGCGCCGATGATGCTTATGCCAACATCAGTCGCTGACTTTGACACGACTGTCCACGGCAACAGGTAGCCTGTGAAACCAAATCCTAGGGTCACGAACCCCATCAGCATTCCAGTTACCCACATTAGTTCACGCGGTTTCTTCTGAACGGAGACAAAATAGCCCCGCATCATGTGCATGAAAGATAGCATGATCATTGCGTAGGCTGTGTAGAGATGAACGGTCTCGAGAAATCTACCGTAAGGAACGCTGTTGAAGATATACTGAGTCGAAGAGTATGCTTGGGTTGGGCTCGGAACGTAGTAGAGCATCATGATGATGCCAGTGATTCCTTGGATGACGAATGCTGTGACCGCGAGGGCGCCTAGCCAGTAGAACGGATTGATCGAATACTGGGGCACTGGACGGAAGACTGGGTTAGACAGTCCGAGCCTAGTGTCAAACCACTGTACAAGGCGGGCCAGTCTGTCTCTTGAGCCGCTGTGCCTAGTGTCATCCTGTGCAGTCAAGACTGAATTCTCGGGACTAACTTACCGGGTTCCCGCCCTGAAGATCAGCACTAACATCATTGGAGCCCGTGTTGTGGAAATAGATGGTTGGAGGACCCATACCTTTGGCGAAGATGTTGCCAGAGGCATCTACATCAAGTTGGACTTGAGGGAGTGGCCGAGGCGATGGTCCGCCCACGACTTTTGCGGACTGAAGCATGTCGAATACGCTTCCATGGCACGAACACTTTGCGACCGGTCCTCCAGTCGAGCCGCCGGTTGCTTGGTAAGAGATGGATATGCATCCTAGGTGTTGGCAGATCTGGCTAAAGGCGACGATGTCTTGATTCGGACCAATTCCGCCTGCGGCCTTCTGTCCCAGTTTCACTAGGAAATTTGGTTCACTGTCGAGTGGATAGTTGAAGTAGACGGGCGAGTTGATGGGAATGTTCGTGTTCGAGACTTGGACTCGGGGAAAAGTGGTGGGATTGCTGGCCCCTGGTGGCGCTGGGTTTGAGATTGACTTGAGAACCGTTCCAATTCCACCGAACGCCATAACGGCTGAAAGCGTCATAGCAATTTTGAGAAAATCGCGCCTGCTCGTGTCAACTTCCTCATCTTCATCTGGCTTTGTCTTTTCCGTGTCTTTGGATGGTGTCATTTCAGAATCAATTCTCAGCTTTTCTTCTTCTCAGGCCTTACTACTACCCCAATGATTAGGCCAGCGAGAAGCAGACCGGCTCCAGTCGCTGCGGCCAGAGTCAAACTAACTCCACCAGCAGGCGTAGCAGGAGTTGTCGGAGCAATGTTGGTAACCGTCAGTTTGTACCAGTTGGATACAGATTTGATGTGGGACGACTCACCCATTCTTCCATTCCAAACAGCGAACCCGACAAAATAGCTGGAACCTGTCACCAGCTGGACCCTGTATTGCCCTGCTTGAGGAACGATTAGTGGTCGGACCATCTCAACGGTCCAAGTCTTGTTAGCCGATGAGTAGTGGTCTCCTGAGAGAACAATGTACGGGTCCGCGTAGGGCGCAAGGTTTGGCGCTCCCGCAACTGTCCCGGCGATTGGGAAGAAGCCTGTCATGTTCGTATAGTCATCCTCAGCGAAAGAGGAGTTGTTCGGCGGGAAGACGGATTTCCCAAGCGGGTCGGTGTATCCGCCTGGAAAACCTGTGTCTGCCGGATTGTTGCTTGTCGGATTGGATTGCCAATGCCATATGTTCGCTGTCCCATTAGTTATCGCGCCGGTAGAGTTCAGCTGCATCTTGGGGACGATGCCCATTGGACCGTTTAGGAACCAGAGCATCGCGACCCTGTCCGGATAGTAGTAGGTCGAGTTGTAGATCAGCTGGTTTACGACGCCAGTTGCTGTATACGTTAGGTTCTCTATCTTGTTGGTGGTTGCGTTCCTGTATTGTTCCTGTGCTGACTGGAACGAAGCGCCTTGACTGTCATTCCATCGTAGGAGGATGTAGATGTTATAGCCGTCATTGGCCGATTTGACGAAGACACTGCTGGTGTGTCCGCCGCCAGGTGTGACCGATGCGCTGAGCGGAACGGTGGTCCACCCGATATTCATCCAGAACGACTCGTTACCCGGCGCATTATAGTTCGGCGACCCATTGACATAGTATGAGAGAATGTTGACGGGATTTGTAGCGGCCACAACCTGACGAGGCGACAATGTGACAATCGTCATCAACGTAAGAGATGCAAATAGAAGAACAAGGATTCTGTTCGCGACAGACACTCTCATTCGAATGCGATTTACGAGTGGGTTATCGTTTGATTAATAAAAGGTCCCGAATATGTTAGGGTTCAATCGCATCCGCATTCGGCAAACTTGAGACCTTGTCGTTCCGCAACGAACTCGTAGCCCGCCCTCGCCGCTTCCAGATTCGCAGGAATGAATCGAGACTTGCTTCCCTGATAGACATGTTCGAGTACAGCTCGTACCTCTTCTTTATCGAATGGCTTTCCGAGAGTTGCTAAGGTCGCTCCATATGCGACAGAGTTCTGTAACACCCTAGTGTCTGAGAGTGCGAATCCTTGATCTTTCATCTTGTCCGCGATATCGGTTGCGGGGATTCCGATGACCTGCAGATCCCGCCGTGTCGGGACCCTATCTATTAATGACTGGTTCATGAGCAAAAGACCCTTCGGCTTGACGACCTTCTCAAAGTCCATGCTCGGATTGTTCATCGCAACGAGAACGTCGATCTCGTCAACGATCGGTGAATCAATCTCCTCGTCAGAAGTGACAACGTAGCAACGTACCTTTCCTCCCCGAGTCTCAGGGCCATAGGAGGGCGTGTAGGCAGTTCTCTCCCCGTGCAGCATAGCATCATACGAGAGAAAGTTGCCCAAGTCAAGGACCCCTTGTCCGCCGTGACCGACTATGAGATAGCTTCGGCTAGTCATTTTGGTGACCCCTCGATTCCGAGCTTGTCCCGGAAGATTCCTGGCGGATACCGTTTAGCAACCTGGTCGTACAGGAAGTGCTTCGACTCTTCGACAGTCATCTTCCAATTGACGTTGCATGTTCCAAGGAACTCTACAAACGAGTAGCCACCTTTCTGTTGAACCTTGAACGCGTTCTCGATGATCTTCTTTGCCTGCAAAACGTTCTTGGCCTGATACATCATTCCATGCTTTGCCTCGACAGGCTCTGGGGCGAGGATTCCCCTTCGAAGATAGGAGGGTCCCTCCGTTTGAGATAGGATCTTCATGATATCAATTGGGTTCCCAGTTTTCTGCAGGTCTCTACCGTACGGTGTTGTTGTAGTTACTTGTCCAACAGCGGTTGTCGGAGCCATCTGTCCGCCAGTCATTCCGTAGATTGAGTTGTTGTAGAGAAAAACTGTGACAGGCTCGGCTCTTATCGCAGCATAGATTGTTCCGAGCAGTCCGATAGCGAGTGCGTCGCCGTCTCCCTGTACTGTGAACACTGTCAGTTCTGGATGCGTTCTCTTTACGCCGGCCATCACCGCTGGTGCCCGTCCGTGAGGTGCCTGGATGTGGTCGCAGTTCAGATACTCATAGGCGAGAACGCTGCAACCAACGCTGTCAACCATGACCGTTTTTTCTCGAATGCCCATTCCCTCGATGACTGTCGCGATCAGTCGCGTCAGGATTCCATGCTCGCATCCGGGACAGTAGTGTGTCGGAGTCCGGGTCCATCCCTCAGGAACCCCCAACTTCGTCTCGTACTCATCGACTGATTGTAGCATCATCTTAGATCATCTCCTTGCACTTCGCAAGTATGTCGGCCACTGTCGGAACATTTCCCCCGAGCCGGTTCATCTGTTCCACCCTGGTCGTCCCATTTGCTGCGAGCATCACGTCTTCGACCATTTCTCCAGTGTTCAATTCGACAACTAGCAACTTCTTTCCTTGATTTGCTAGAATACTCAGTTGGCTGTATGGGAAGGGATTGAGAGTGATCGGTCGAAAGAGTCCGATCCGTAAACCATTTTCTCTGCCTGTCTTTACTGCGCTCTTGCAGATGCGAGATGTTATGCCGTAGCTGACCAATACGATGTCTGCATCATCTGTGTCCATCTTTTCGAATCGCACTTCGTTGCGCATCTGGACATATTTTTGGTAGAGATGTCTCTCGTGTTTCTCCTGGGAATCAGACTCTAAGTGGAGCGAGTTGAGAACATGTCTCTGACCATTCTTCATACCGAGCGTTGCCCAGCTGATATCGTAGTTGTGGCCATTAGCGCTCTGATTTGGAGCAATGTCTTCTTTCAATTGTCCGAGGAAAGCATCGGAGAGGATTAGGACTGGGTTGCGATACTTGAAAGCCAGATCGAACGCCAGTTTGGGGAAGCTCAGCATCTCTTGGACGCTGTTAGGCGCCAGCACGATCAGCTTGTATCCTCCATGTCCTCCTCCCCTCGTTGCCTGTAGGTAGTCAGACTGCTCAACACCCAGATTGCCGAGCCCGGGTCCACCGCGGTTGACGTCGACGATTACGAATGGAACCTCCATCCCAACAGCATAGGAGATCCCTTCCTGTTTCAGACTGAAACCTGGACTGGACGTGGCTGTCATTGCTAGGTCGCCGGTCGATGCAGCGCCCAGTGTCATGTTGATGGCTTCAAGCTCGCTGGCAGCCTGCAGGAAGACTTTGAAATCCGGATATTTCGAATTGCCAAACTCTTTCGCGAGTGTTTCAGGAGTCTCAGTCGATGGTGTGATTGGATAAGCGAAATATGCATTGAGACCTGCTTCCAACGCACCATAGGCGATGGCCTCGTTGCCTTTTAGCAGGACCCTTCCGTTCATAGTTTCAACCTCCGAATCTCGGAAACGGCCATGTCGGGGCAGACCCAGTAGCAGATTGCACAAGCCGTGCACGCGCCACGTTGGCCGTTGTAGCTGAAGACCGCAGGGTGGTAGCCCTTGCTATTCAACGCGGGACTGAGTGTCAAGTTCCCGCTCGGACAGGCGTAGACGCATAGCTCACACCCTTTGCACAATTCGGGAATGATCGTAACTTTCGCCCTGGGCTTGGGTGTCGGAGTTGTTGCGGGATTGCTTACGACTGGCACAGTAGCGGAGGCGAGAAGTGGAGTATGTGGTAAGGGAGAGACTGGCAACGAAGGCATTACAGTCTTAACAGCTCTCCTGGGAGCCTCCGGTCGCCTCATTCTTGCTTCCCCAAGCAACTAAGGGTGAGTTCTGAGGGTTGGAGATTGTCCCGAAGCTGTTCGGGACCATGCTCAATCTTGAGCAGTGAGACGGCTAACCTAGGTCTGGCTTGACAAGCGTAATATCTCGGACGGAGTGGAATAATGGTCGTAACCGGGTCATGCCTAAAGAAGGTCGGACAGTAGCCAAGTCGTTTCGCATCAACGAGAAAGCTTTGGCTGCTCTTCAGGAAGAGGCCGGCCGGCAAAGCGTCTCAGTCAATACGTTGGTCAATCAACTGTTGCTAGACTATTCCGAATTCGGCCGGTACTTGCAGCGTATTCACTCATTGAGGTTGTCGCGGAACACATTCAAAGAGATCTTGAACGTCGCTCCAGACGATAGTCTCGCAAAAGCAGGCTCGGTTGCTGGGAAGAGTGGACCGACAACAATCATCGCCTCAAAGTGGGGAAAGATAACCGTGGACACTGTCATCGAGTTCATTCATGATCTGAGTGCTTATGCCAACCTGTTCGAATACTATGAGAAGAATGAGAATGAGAAATGGACCGTCACCTTGATGCATGACCTTGGCTCAAAATGGAGCACCTTCCTAACCCACTACATTGGAGAAGCTTTCGTCGCTGCAGGGATACAACCCAAGACAAGAATCTCAGATCGAGCAGTCATATTCACATTCTAACAAAGAACGTAGCACTATACTGTCAACGAAAAAGAGTCCGACTCTAGGTTTTCGCTTAGAGCGAAGATTAGAGTCGAACAATTGGATGTTTATTGCCCCGCGAGTGCGGTTACAGCTGGGTGTCTGGTGTAACGGAATAGTTGTGCTCCGACCAAGATTAGCCATAGAGCAAAGATTGGCACGGTGACGAACTGGAAGAGTCCAATAATTCCTGGCGATGAGAGCAGTGGTGCTGTAGATCCAATTATTCCGATGATGCTGATTACGCCACCAAAGATCGCTGTTCGGTGACGAAATATGTTGCTTTTAGCCATGGGAACACACCATAGAAGGAAACCTACGACGCCGATTCCAAAGCTTAGAACGGTCTGAATTGAAAGAGAGGCGTAGCCATATGTGGCCGCTCCGAGGTAAGCGGCTCTCAACGAGTCAGTTGCAGCTGCAGTGTAGCTCTGTGAAAGGCTGACTAACGTTAGAGAATTCAGTTCGGTTACACTGACATCATACACGATGAAAAACAGTTGGAGAGCAGTTCCCATCAGTGCCAGGGTCTTATTGTAGCGTCTCAGCAAAAGGTACAAGCCGACTGATGGAATGATTAGCAGAAAATCTGCGAGATCCCAAAGACTCCAAGTCGCGTTCGCAAGCGCTTGGTTTTGGAATACAAGCTGTAGATAGGCGAGAGGGTTCGCAGGATATCCTGACACGTAAAGCGCTCTGGACATCCAAGAGACGGCCACCCAGACAACACCCGTAGCAATCAACAGAACTGCGCTTGCTCGGTAGAGGCCCATCCAGCCAGAATCAGACGTGAACTGAGACTTCAGGGATTCTTGGGGATTTGGTTTGAAACCTGTCTCTGACATTTTCGATCATGGAACCACTCTTCGTCGGGAGATATAACGGGAAGGTCCACTCTGTCACACATTGTAGACTTTGCACGCATCGAACATGCATGATCGCAGCTCACGAGTCGGATGGCTTGGGCAGGCTGCCTCTCAGGCCCCTTATGTAGAAATAGAGATATTGCGGAAGTGCGTTGTAGTGACTCGCCAGACTACTTTAGCTAGGTCCACGATCATCACGATTACTGCCACTAGAAGTGTAAACGCGACAATAATTTTTCCGATATCATAGGTCAACCATGAAAGCGCGAACCGGAACGGTGACGGAACCACGTCAGCTACATGAGTGAAGTCTAGTGGAAA
>JAJPJY010000180.1 GCA_021323995.1 bacterium
AGCTTCTGAACTCTGTAGTTCCCTGAATCTCCAATGTCCACATTGGACTGAATGTCAATTGCTACCCCGACCGGACTGTTGAACTGTCCGGGCGAAGACCCAGTGGACCCCGAGACCCAGAGAGGTTTGCTGTTACAGGAGCTGTACTTGACAACATTATTCGAAGCACTATCAGCAACGTATACATTGGAAGAACCATCCACAGCCAGCATTTGCGGCTGGTATCCCGTGCTCCAGGTGCACACAAAGCCACCTGATACCGTGAATTGCGTAACATTCCCTGTACTAACATCCGTCACGTAGACCGACCCAGAACCCACAGCCACTCCGAACGGCATCTGAAACTTGCCAACTCCATTGGAACCTATACCACCGAACGAACCAGCGTAAGTTCCATCATTTCTATAAATCTGGACACGTTGATCCCCTTGATCCGCCAAATACACGAATCCACTAGCGTTAACGGCAAGCCCCAGCGGGTTCTTGAGAAGGCTAGTGCTGTTCCATTTGTTCCAAGAAGCCACGAAAACCCCTACATTTGTAAACTTCTGAACATTGTTGTTGACCGAATCGGAGACAAACACGTTCCCAGAAGAATCCACTCCGATCCCTTCAGGATTCCTGAATTGTCCAGTACCTGTTCCATAAGACCCCCATGATGCGATGAATGTTCCATTTTTCGCAAACTTGACGACTTGATAGTTCTTGACGTCAGCAACGTACAAGTTGCCAGATGAGTCTACCGCGACTCCATTCGGCGCAACTGGGCCCCCGTACGAGCCCCACTGCGTTGAGTAGGTGAAAGAGGGATTCCCGGGCTGGGAGGCTTCACCTGCTTCCCTGGCAACTGGGATACTAGATGCACTATCGATATCAGAAGCGATTATTGACAGCGTGAGTAGCACGAGGGTAATTCCTACGAAACAACGTGCCCAAGTTACCTGGCTTCTCTTGCAGATAGGCCGAGACCTACTTGGTCCAGAAGATCCGACTCGTCGATGGTGAGCGTTTACTGGCTTCCCCGCCGTTTTGCAGGTCTCGGTGATTTGGGCATGGGCTATTGGCGGAAAAAGATACAACCGTCTCGTTATGGTTTTGGGAGTCTTCTACTAGAAAACGCTTTCTTATTTCGTTCGATGAACGCGCGATAGATATCTCAAGCCAGCTGATTATTGCTGGGACTGTCTTTGATAGCCCGGTTGAGCGGATCGAGGGTTTTCAGTTATTCCAGTATGGCCTTGTCGAGATAAATTGCAATTTGGCTTCTAACAGATCATTGTAAAACGCACCGTCCGTCTCGTGCATCTTCGATAAGACTCTGCTAGCCGTTTGAGGTCCAATTCCGTAGACTGACTGAGCGATTATCGCTCTCCTGCCATAGGCGATGACGAGGTCGGCTGAACGTCGCGTTCGCGTCAACGCCTTCTGATCGTTCTCGTCCAGTGGCTTTTTCTCGCGCTTCTTGCCGAGGACACCTGCTACGTAGTTACTGGACCAGAAGACAGGCGCCAATAATCTCGACTCACATTTCGTGCAAGAAGGATATTCCGGAAGACTGGCGATACTGACGGCAGTTGTCAGTTTCCCGCAATCGAAGCAGAGTAGGTCAATGGATCGCCCCTCGATTGATAGACGCAGTCGCGCCATATTATCAGCAGCAACATTCTCCGGTGCAATGAGCTCAGGAATGTCGACATGGCGATATAGAATATGATAGGCTAAGGGCGTGGGCTTGTCTCTTGAACGGAAAAATCTGATTTCTAGATTCTGTTCTTTGATCTGCCTGAAAATCTTCTTGACTCCTTCAAAGTCGGCTTTTTCGACCTGAGCCTCGCGAATAGTTTCGTCGTAAATTGGTGTGAGTCGGAATCGGACCTGTAATTCCTTCATTGCGCCGCCGTACATGAGCCGGCCACGCTGCAATGCCCCGAATCTCTCCGCGATCTGTTTCATCTGCAGTTCCCATGGGAAATGTCGGTGCAAGACCCCATGACAGGCGCCACCGAGGACTGGCTCGTCAACTCCGAAGACTTGTTTGAGGAAGAGATCTTCGAGGTCTAAGTCTGCTGTGTCGGCTGTCATCTCGTAGAGTATTCGGTAGGAGTCCCACCACCACATTCGGACAAGTCCCTGGCGCCTGAAGAGCTCTTCGATCACCTCGCCCAGGGTGAAATTGAGAACGTCTCCAAAGTGGGTGTGGATTATGATGTAGCGATCAAAACCCTCAATCAGGACGCGATCACTGGTCGGGACGGGCGCGCCGGTAGCCCGATGGGTCTCTACCTCTTCGACGACTCTGCGCACTCCATATGGGTCCGTTGGCCAGATTCGCGAGAATTTCTCAACCACTGGGGAGCGAGTCTTGTGTTCGTCCAATAGCTGATCGATTTGTTTCCGGTACTCTCCCACTCGAACGGCAAGGGCGCCTGGAACTGGGAGTATCTGTCCATCCCATCCTGGGATTGCCGCTGTAGGGTCATTGACGGGTAGAACGTACACTTTCCCATCATCTGTGATCTGTTTCATCTGCCAGATTCGGCCCTTGACGATAAAGTTCAAGCCGACATGAGCCATTTCGATCATGAACTCTTCGCCGAGTATTCCAACTGATTGCTGGTTGGTTAGATCAACTACTGCGTAGCGTCGCTCGTCTGGGATCATGCTGAGATTCTCGTAGTAGTAGAGCCTAGTTCTAGAGGTCCGGTAGATTGTCTGATCGTCTCGCTTGAGATAGCCCATCTTCCGCATGAAATCAACGACCTTCTCAAACTCCGAGTCCTCAAGTTCAGAATATGGAAACGCGCGGGTCAGCACCTGTTTGATATTGGATAGTGAGCTGCTGCCTTCCGAATCCATCAGCAGGCCGGCGATCTGGTGGGCCAAGACATCAAGCGCGCGATGGTGGATGACTGTTGGTTCGAGCCTGCCCTCTTTGGCGAGTTCTATCACTCCAATCGATTCCAAGAGGTCTTCTGTGGAGACAGCCACCAGGACCCCTTGGGAGGTTCTTGTTAGACTGTGTCCGGACCTTCCTACGCGCTGGACCAGGCTGTTGACTTGGCGTGGGGACATGTACTGAACTACGAGATCTACGGAACCGATGTCGATGCCGAGCTCTAGAGTGCTCGTGCAGACGAGCCCCTTGATCTCGCGGGCCTTGAACGCTTCCTCGGCTCGGACCCGTTCTTCTTTCGGGAGAGAACCGTGGTGGACCATTATTTTCTGGTCCATCATGTTGAACTTGGAGCCGAGCATCTCTGCGTTGACTCGACTGTTGACGAAGATCAGGGTAGAGTCATGAGCGTCGACCAGGTCGGAGACCAAGGCAAGGCGCGCTGCCGCTTCAGGCGCGGTGTACAATTTTCGCGCGAGTTCCTGATCGTCTTCACCGGGCGGGGGATACTCAATCTTGTACCGAGTGTCCTTGCTCAATGGAATCTGAACAATCTTAACGGGCTCTGCTCCTCCCAGGAACTGAGCTATCTCGTCAGGGTTTCCAACTGTAGCGGATAGTCCAACCCGTTGGAATCCTTCAGGACACACTTCTCGCAGACGCTCCAGTCCAGTTGTCAACTGTACACCGCGACGGTCTCCGGCCAACTCGTGAACCTCGTCAATCACCACTGCCCTGACGTGGCGAAGATGCTGCCTCATTCTGCGTCCTGGGAGAACGGCTTGGAGTGTTTCAGGAGTGGTTATCAGAAGGTCTGGAGGTTTACCCGCCATTCGCCTCCGATCTGCTTGTGGAGTGTCTCCGTGTCGAACCTCAACGGTGAATCCTAGTTTGGCCGACCAGACTTGTAGTCGTTTGAGCAGGTCTCTGTTCAGCGCTCTCAGTGGAGTGATGTAGAGTAGTGAGATCCCCTGCCGATTCTCTTCTTGGACCATTCTGTCGATCAAGGGAAGTAGCGCGGCCTCGGTCTTACCTGAGCCCGTGGGAGCAATAACTAGGACGTTCTCGCCTCGGATAATGAGAGGAATGGCTTCTATCTGAGGCGGAGTTGGAGCAGAGATTCCAGCCTCCTGTAGCAGACCCTTCATGGGTGGTGAGAGGAGAGTGAAGGTTTCAGACACTGCTGAATCACATGGATGGAGGTTCCATCATGGGTTTGATCTGAGAGATAAACTACCTAGGTGCAGAAAAGTGGAAAGGATAATCGGGCCCAAGGCTCTGCTCGCCCAGACCCCAATGGGAGCCGGCGTTGAATTACTTCTTGTCAGTGATCTTCTTTAGAAAGTCGCGATAGACTTCGGGTCGCATTAGCGTGGCCTGGTCTTTCTTCAGGTCGTCCGGTTTGATAAGGGTAATCCAGCCCTTATCGTATGGATGCTTATTGACGAGTTCAGGGGCGTCGGAGAGTTCGTTATTGACTTCTAGAATTACGCCTGTGATAGGACTGTAGACATCTGCCACCGCCTTGACAGACTCGACTGTTCCGAGACTCTGCATCTGCGCGACCTTTACTCCGACCTTTGGCAGATCAACGTACACGACCTCGTGAAGCGAGTCCTGAGCGTAGTCGGTGACACCTATTCGACACTTGTCCCCTTCAACGCGCACCCACTCATGCTCCTTTGTGTAGAGGAACTCGGCGGGAACTTGATATTCGCTTTTCAAAATCTACCTTCGCTTTCTGAGGAGGCCAACTCTTCCCCGTATAAGAGTCTCTTCTCACAATGAAATCCTAGTTCTTTGCTTTCTGAATCTGTCTCAACAGTCCTGGGATCTGTTTCCAACTCTCTGCTCTGAGAATCTTTGGCATGACTGGAACACTCCGATTCCAAGGGCGATCATAGAGAATCCCCCATGATAATGGACTGCGGGACACCAAGGGCATTAGGTCGGGCGCGTCATCAACGTACACATCGTAGTCGAGGACGATCTTGTCTCGCCAGCCTGCGACCCTAACGAAATGACGATAACGAATTTTCTGATGCTCGACCCAACTGATCGCAGACCCTTCAGTCCTCTTGCTCCTGCCAGTGACAATGTCTACTTCTCCAAACCCCTCGATCCGAGCTACTTTGCTGCCTATTCGAGATTCAGTGGGAGGGATCTGTTTCCAATCCTCCCAAGACTCATCGAGAATTCGATAAAAGTCGTCCTTGGGTATGCCGAATTTCGTCCACGACGACCAGCCGTCAAGATCCGCCATCTTCAACGTGGTTCCAAATTCTCTATTGACTTTCTCGCACCAAACAATCATCGACTCTGCCAAGACTCCGTCCAGGTCTACTGCAATCCTCAATCTATTACTGGAGATATTTGGCAAGCCTCCGTTCTCAGGTCGGGAAGTCTATAACCTTGAGAATCAGACCAGCAAAACCTGTGTAAAAACCATTGAGCCAATCGGCCTCAAAGAAACACTAAAGACTGACTCTATTGCGGGAGCCTCGCGACCCAGTCACCGTGAGTAGAGAATTTGACTGACCCGAACATTGTCATAATCGGCTCCTTTCTCCTCGCATTCAAGGCAATACTGGTCGAAGGAAGCGAGGTTGCGATTCTTTCACTCGCGACAATAAAGCAGCTCGGAAGAAATAACATTCTACTTGGAGTGGCACTCGGCGGACTCGGATCGATCGTAACATTCCTCGTTGTCCGCCAAGTCTTTGTCCTACTTCCTACAGTAATCATAGACTTTGCAACTTCAATCGTTCTGTTCTATTTCTCTAGCCGCTTTCTCCGAGGCTTCGTCAAGTACAAATTTCGACACAAATCGTTCAGGGACAAAATGGAGAGAATGGGACGAGAGGCCGTTGAGAAGGACCTCAAACGTGAAGGTGCAAACCCTAGCTTGGCAGTGGTACCGTTCTCGATCCCCAATTCACTTCCAGTTCTTTCCATAACTCTGACGGAAGGATTCGAAGCAAGCCTGATACTCGCAGCGGCTGGAGCGTTCAACCTTCAATGGACGCTAATAGGAGCAGCTGTCAGTCTAGCTGTCCTAGTCGTCGTATCCGCAATTTCCTACGATTATCTGATGCGTGTGCCGAGATGGCTGCTCGACGTCATTGCCGGGGTCGTGCTGTTGACGTTCGGGCTGATCTTCTTCGCCAGCGGCGTCCTATCGATCATTACAGGCGCCGCCTAGGCATATCCATCCTATTGTTTCGTTCCGTAGACGGCGCAGACGATTCCGGCCGTTAATGGGACTGATTTAGCGTCAAGAAGCCCCTCACTGGATAAGAGGTTCGCGATCTGGTCTCCTGTTCGGGCTTTCAAGATTGAGCGTCCCAAGTACGTCAGTGTTCTCCCCCAAGCTTCCGAGACCATTCGCCCGAAGAGTGGAAAGAGCCCGAGGAGATAATCGTAGTAGAAGATTCGAAAGAGACCATTTGTTGGACGCGCAAAATCTAATGATATCACGATTCCTCCTGATCCCGTGGTCCGGGACATTTCAGCTAGGGTCTTCTGAACATCTGAAACATTTCTGAGAGCGAGACTGATCGACGCGGCACCAAAGGATTCATCCCGAAAGGGCAGATTCTCCGCCCTGGCCAGAACCCAGTCAACCTTGGTCCCAAACTGCTTCGACCGCAACCTCGACCTTGCAGTCTTCAACATCGACAAGGTTAGGTCCACTCCGACAACGTAGCCGAGAAGAGAGATTGATCGCGCGAAATCTGCAGCGAGTAATCCAGTCCCCGTGGCTACGTCGAGTATGGGTTCATTGTTGGGTGGTCGGGCTCTCTGGACGACATAGGCTCGCCATCGCCGATCCTGAGCGAATGTGAGCAGCCCTAGCAGTATGTCATACTCTATTGGGACGCCTGAGAAGAGGCTCCGGACGTAACGAGCCTTGGCATCAAACACGGGCTAAGACGTCGAGGTCTTTGGAGGACTAGGACTTGAACGGCGGAAACTGTAGCCCACACCCGCTATTCCAGCAACGACCAGGATCAGGGCAAACACTATCGGCAACAACTGGGCTGCAAAGTACAGAACCAGCCAAAGGACTCCCAATCCGCCGATTAACGCACCCCAACCTGCAACCATTGTTCTAGGAGGCGCATACGCATTCGCTGGAGGAATAACAAACGCCTCAGTAATCATCCAAACTCCAAAGACAAGAAAGATCAAAGGAAAGGCCGCGAAGATGCTTATTCCTGAGAAGAACACCGCGAGAATTACCCCTCCCAGAATTATCACGAAGACGCTTGCGTTGAGAGGAGCCCACGGCAGACGGTTCATTTGCGACTTCAACGAATCTCAGAGTTTGCCTGTTTATAGTCCTATTGTAGTCAGACTGGACAAGGGCAGTCTCATCGGATCCGCATGCACTTCTGAAGTTATACACCAACGATCAAGCTCCCCGACGTGAAGCCCTTTTGTGGCTTGAGAAGAGTAGCGTACGACAGGGCCACGATGAAAGCAATGACGACTCAATCTCGACCGCCTCTGAAAGAGCGCAGTAAGGCTGGGGCGGATTGGACCTATGCTTCGCTGGAAGAAATAACGGGAGAATTCTGACATTAAGTGTCACGGAAATGAACTGGTCATAATGGATGTTTGCTAATAGAAGATGTATTGAGGCTGAAATCGAAAATTGACGACTCTACCAAGGACTATTGAGGATCCGGCAAATTCCAGCGATAAGGGTCGTGAAAACACTGGTGGCGTGTGGTGACCCTTGAGGATGGAACGTCTTCTTTTCAATCCGTAATAACCCGAAAAGTTAATTTTCGCTACTGACAAGGTCGCACCAGGTGCGTCAGCACCTGTCCGAGAATAAACTCTGCTCTAAGTGTGGATACGCCAACCGGTCTGATGCCAAATTCTGCGGAGGCTGCGCATCATCTCTAAGCAACCCTCCTAGCATTTGGCCCTATCGCGACTCGCGACAAATGGCATCCTCGGGTACAGGATCTAGGCCATTTCAAAGGCCATGGTGGAATTCCAGTCCTGTCCAAAACAAGGACCTGACAAGCATTGGACGGACAGAGACAGGGATTCTTCTTCTAGCCATCAGCCTGTTGCTTGGACCCATACCGTACTTGATGTATGTCGGATACTTGCTTGGGATCATAGGTTCAGTTCTAGTCATACTGGGCCGGAAAGCCTTCGGCCAGTTCCACTCTAATCTAGTAAAGCTGTCCGTCGGAATATGGGTCCTCGGAATCATTGTCAGCATCCTAGTCGGATTTTCCTGGGGATACGACGTAGCTACCGGTATCAGTACCTATAGTTCGCCTGCGAGTGAACAGGCGTTCTTGATTTCTGCCTTCAACGACCTCATTGTCGGAGTGTTCGTAAGCGCTGCGATTATTGGAATAGCGACCGTGTTGATCACCTATGCGTTGCAAACACGCGTCGGTCGAGTCCTACTTATTACCGGATACGTCCTTGGACTTGCGATCGGCGTTTCAATCCTCTCGATGATCACTTCTCAAGTGAATGCCGCTGTCTCACAGGCGCTCTCGATGCAGGACTTTTCTGCTCTGACCAATCTTCAAGCGCAATCGCAACTGTTGGGGCTCGTCAGCCTAATTCCTGCAACCGTGTCGGCTTTCGCCCTTTACCTAGCCTATAGTAGAGTCAGGAGTGGCGAAATACCGTCTTCAACAACGGTTCCAGCTTGGTCGTAGGCACGTTCGATCACGCGCTTTGGAACGCCGTGTCATCAGTTACACTTAGGAAAGTGTTTGGCAAAAATTCGCACTATTACGCGGAAAATGAGTGGTTACGATTATCCTTTAACGTCAAGTTCGAACCTTCGTTAAGGGTCATTAGGATGAACCCGCTTTCATCGCTCGTCGGGAATCTTTCCTCTCTCTTAGAGCTGATGACACGGCGTTGAAGGATCAAGCTGTCAGCGAAGCATTCTGCTCAACCGCGAACCTTGGCGCAGGTTTCGACGTTTTCGGACTAGCCCTTAGGAAGTACTCAGACAAGATAAGTGTGCGATTAACCCGCGGACGCAAGATCAGAATCTTGGTCCAGGGAGAATACTCTGCCGGTATCTCTCGCGATCCATCCCGCAACTCCGCCGGTCCGCCTGCAAGGGAACTTCTTCGAGAATCGCGACGTGCAAGAGGATTGGAGATTGTCGTCGAGAAGAATGTGCCTCAAGGACTTGGACTGGGAAGCAGCGGTTCCACTGCCGCAGCCTGCACGAAATGCTTGAGTCATCTATTACAGCTTGAATTGTCAAGTGATGAGCTAGTTCGAATTGCTAGTCTGGGCGAGAAAGCGGTGAGCGGAACAGCGCACATGGACAATGTGGGAGCGTCTTTGTTGGGAGGATTCGTGATAGCCTACGACGAGCCTCCAAGGATTCTATCAATTCGTCCCCCTGACTCGCTTCAAGCCGTCGTCGCCACTCCCTTGATACCCATTGTCGAACATAAGACCCGTCAGGCTCGAAGACTTGTACCTGCAAAACTTGCAACCCACAAGGCTATTCTCAATGTCGGGCGCGCTTCCGCAATTGCCGCCGGCTTCGCCAAAGGAGACATAGCAAGAATAGGATCAGGGATGATGGACGAGATCGCTGAACCGTACAGGGCGCAAATGGTCCCGGGATATCATGAGGTAAGAGAAGCTGCTTTAGCTTCGGGTGCCGCAGGAGTATCGATCAGTGGTGCCGGTCCGAGCATCATCGCGCTTCTTGACAGAAGGCGGGCCGACCCTAGAAGTGTTGGCAAGGCGATGACCAATGCTTTCTCGCAGAACAACACAAGGTCAAGATTCTTCGTTACAGAACCTGCGCGTGGAGCGAGGATCCTTAGCGGATGAAAGGCGTGACATGGACTTACAGTCTTCAATGCTTCGATTGTCAGACGAAATATTCTCCCCGGATGACGCGGTACTCTTGTGAGAAGTGTGGCGGCCTACTCGAAGTCCAGTTTCTACTCAAACGGTTAAAGAATCCTCCGTGGAAGAACCGTACTTTCGGGGTCTGGAGGTATCGCGAGCTCCTCCCTATCGACAATGACCATTCGATCATCAGCCTCAGCGAAGGGGCGACCGGCCTGCATCGTTGTCAGAGGCTTGGAAGACTACTCGGGCTGCACAAGCTCTATGTCAAGAACGAGGGCGAAAACCCGACAGGCTCTTTCAAAGACAGAGGCATGACGGTCGCAGTCTCCAAAGCACAAGAACTCCGCAAGAAAAAACTCGTCTGCGCATCGACTGGAAACACGGCCGCATCTCTCGCAGCATATTCCGCCCGCGCAGGACTTGACTGCATCGTACTTGTCCCGAAAGGAAAG
>JAJPJY010000167.1 GCA_021323995.1 bacterium
GACGTGGACGAGTTCGCGCCGCGCCTGTCGTTTTTCTGGAACTGCGGAATGGACTTCTTCGAAGAGATCGCCAAGTTCCGTGCGGCCCGGAGAATATGGGCGCGAGTAATGAAGGAGAAGTACAAGGCGAAAGATCCGAGGTCATTGCTGTTACGGACGCATGCTCAGAATTCTGGCGCGTCATTGACGTGGCAGCAGCCGCTCAACAATATTGTCCGGACTACGATCGAGGCTTTGGCTACTGTGCTTGGTGGGACCCAGTCGTTGCATACTAACTCGTATGACGAGGCTTGGGCGTTGCCGTCGGAGAAGGCGGCGACCGTCGCGCTGCGGACACAACAGATCATTGCGGAAGAGACGGGTGTCGCTGACACTATTGATCCGTTGGGCGGCTCCTACTACATTGAATGGTTGACAGACCAGATGGAAGAGAAAGCGTTCGAGTACTTTGACAAGATAGAACGGGCGGGCGGATTGTTGAACTCTATCAAGACCGGCTTCCTACAACGCGAGATCGCCGACACCGCCTACCGCTACCAGCAAGAGCTCGAGAAACAAGAACGGATCATCGTCGGAGTCAACAGGTACCAGGTCGAGGAGAAGAAGCCGATCGAGACGTTGAAGATCAACGAGGAGGCTCAGAGACGCCAGGTCGAGAGAATGGCCCGGGTCCGAGAAACCCGAGACAATGCTAAGGTCCAAGACGCACTGGACGAGTTGCGGAAGGCGTTCGAGGACGAGAAGGCCAACTCAATGTATCCCATAATCAAAGCGGTCAGAGCATACGCGACCCTCGGAGAAGTCATGGACGTCGGCCGAAAAGTGTTCGGAGACTACAAGGAACCTCCGATTCTCTAACCCGCTATCACTGCTGCAAGATAGGTTGTAGGCTGATAATGCTCGAGAAAAAATTTGTTTTGTGTCGATCCACGCTTGTTCCCTATCGCCGGTTGGGCCCTTTCACGCTTGCAGAATGGGCTGATGTAGGGGATTATCGGCCCCGCTTCCCGGTTTCATGATCCGGGCTTATTCCAGAATCCTTTCCAAAGCGTTGGTTTGTGTCGCGGGAGATCACGCTCTACAAATTTTTCGAAGAGGGTCCCGCGGGTTGAACCCATTCCTCGACTAGATCCCATTATTCCCCTTGATCTGGGCGAGTCGGCTGTTTTCGTCATGCAGGTTAATGCGCGGAGGTGAACGTGCAGAATGCGGCTAGGTCAAATCGCGTGCCCCGATCTGCGATCAGAGCTTATTCCAGGCGATTTCCTAACAAACAAATAGCGATACTCGACCATACCCCCAGGAGAACAAGACAATTGGCTAGACAAGTTCCAAAGTTTCAGAAAAACCCGAAACCATGGAAGACTATCGGGTCCAAGAAACTGATCAAAGCTGGAAACGTAGAACTCTACATAGACAAGATAGTCTCCAAAACGGGCTTTCGGACCGACTTTCTCCGTCTCCTACTCCCCGACTTCTCCGTAATAGTACCCGTACTCGACAAGAAGCGTCTAGTGTTCGTCTGGAACTACCGCCACCCGATACAAGGCTGGGAACTCGAACTGCCCGCCGGCGGAGTTGACAACGGCGAATCGCCAGAGACCTGCGCCCGGAGAGAGCTGAAGGAAGAGACGGGATACTCGGCTCGATCATGGAAAGGACTCGGCTGGCTACACACCCTACCAGGAATGTCACCGCAGAAAGTTCACGTCTTCCTAGCGAACGGATTGAGAAAAGGAAGCCTGAAACGCGAACCCTACGAACACATGAAAACCAAAGTTCTATCGATCGACCAAGCGTACAAGCTATTGCGGTCAGGCAGAATAATCCAGTCTCCAACAGTCTCAGCCCTCGGGCTGGCAGAGAAGACTCTACTTGGATAGTCTGAAATCGTCTGGTTTACCGTTAAGTTAGACGGTTGCTCCGCAAGTAAGGCACTTCGGCGAGCCCATCGTCAGCCTGCTACCACAATAGGGACAGCTGACAAGAGCCTTCGGACCCGTCCCAGAGCTAGTACCAGTAGTGTTGGCGCCACTCGGCATCTGAGAAACTGGAATTGAGGATCCAATAGTCTGCAAAGTTGGAGTGGTTGGTAACACTGCGGGCATGGATGGAGCATAACTCGGAATGTTGGTAGCAAATTGTTGCTGTGGGAAACCTGGTCGAGATGGAAAAGCCACAGGATACGACGCACTGAACGGCAGGCTTCCCTTTCCGAAAAAGACTTTCACATGATTTCTTGTCAGATAGTAGATCATTAACGACCAGAAGAAAATTCCGACAATAGCACCAGTGATCAGACCGATCGCTAGGGATGCGACCGCTCCCAGCAAGGAGAGAACACTGAAAACCATCCCGAGGGTCCAAGCCCAGCCTCTACCATGTAAGAATCCGATCCCAGTGGCAAACCAGATTATACTAAAGAAGAGAGCTATTCCTCCAATAACCAGTCCGATGGTTCCGACAATTGATCCGATTGCTGGTATTGCAGTGGCTAGTGCTGATAGTCCAATAATTGCGAAACTGATCAGTAAACCAGCTATTCCAATCAAAATCTCCAGGATAGCGAGTATGGCCACTCCGGCCGGTCGAGACGGCCTCTGCATCATGGGACGATTTCGGAGAGGCCCGGTGTGTTAAGCCGACTGTAACCAGTCTCAAGTTAAAGCAGTGAGTCTACGCAATACCGGTCAGAAAGAAACAGCAGGTCGGATCTATGATGGCTCGACGAGCTACATAGAAGGCGATTGTGGCATAGGAGTAGCGGGCATCGCGCCGCCCTTTCCAAAGAATGCTTTCACTCGAGGTCTAGTCAAGTAGTAAATTATGATGATCGGAATGACCACTCCTATAGCTCCAGAACTTGGACTCGTTAATCCAATTACAATTTCGACGATATTCACAACTATGTTGATGATGCCTACGACAATGGCCAGCATCCAAGCCCAGCCTTTGCCGCCGAAGAAGCCGATCCCAATCACCAAGCCAAGAATTCCCAGGATCAACAAGAAGGCACCGAACGCATAGAATATTGCAGAAAGAGTCGATGTGGTATATCCCGACAGCCCAGTGTATTGAGAGGTAAAGCTCGAAGAGCCGATAATGGCTGCAGCAGCCAGCAGGACTCCCCCACCTAAGAGTCCGAAAACGCCCCCCAGAATCTGTAGTACGCCTAGAACGGTTACTCCAGTGGGTCTCACAGGTTTCTGCATGGCTCTAGTCTACATTACGGCGGCGCCGCACGACGGGCATCTAGTAGCCCCCGCCGGTATGCTAGCTCCACAGTTCTTGCAGGTCATACCCATTCCACCCATCGGTGGAGGAGCCGTCCCCATCGGACCCATCGCGCCTGTTGGGTAGGATCCCATTGGCTGGCCTGGCATCATTCCGGGCGCCATTGATGGCTTGAACACGAGGGCGAGTATTCCACCGATCAGTCCTAGGAGGAAGCCGATGAACAGCCCTCCGACGGCAGTGACCCAGCTCAATATTGAAAGAACGAGAACGATGGCCCCCCACATTGTATGCGATCGTGGATTTGTGTACATCATTACTCCGCCGAGAATCATGATTATTCCAAAGACAACGCCCACGAGGCCAAGAGCGAGAAGGGTAGCACTAGCGCCTCCAGAGCCGACGATGCTTAGCGAGCCGATTACGGAGCCCAGAAAGGCTATGAAGACTCCTCCCAATATGACAAATATTCCGCCTATTAGCGAAAGAACCATTGCAGCAGTCGGTTTCTCTCCCAATTTCGGTCAGCGGATTGTTCTTCCGTACAATATTTAACACATTCTATACCGTTGCAGTTTGAGCGATTTTTCGAATTCTCAGATAGTTTCGTCGGTTTTCGCACTATCTAGGGACAGGTTCTGTCCGTTTGGACCCCCCAGCGCCAATCTCATAGAGAGGTGTCGGGACGAGATGTCCGAGAGTTTTCTTTCTCAAGAAGAAGATGTAGAGTACGAATGAAAGACCCAGAAGACTCGTCCCAAGTCTACCGATGATTTCAAGGATCGAATCGAAGAAGAGTGCCCAGAAGCCTATAGCGCCTGCGATGAGACTGAGTCTCTGCAGATCCGTGAAACCTTTCGTTGCCCAGCGACTTAACAATCGCTCGTAGCCGAGGACCAGAAACGCGCCAAGGATCATGGTCCCAATCGCATATGGGATCAGCGCGGTGTTGAATAGAAAGAAGAAAACGGCCGGCACGGAGACCCCGATAAGAACCAACGGTTTCCATGAGACCCGAAGTGTTCGCTCAGAGGGGACAATGTTGGGTATTCTCTTTGCAATCCAGCCGAGGACGGCAACTGCAGCAACGCAGCCTGCAATGGCCAAGACTGATGCGTTGTATGGAAAAGCGAAGAAACCTAGAATTATTGAGAAAACAAGGAGAGCATGGAAGAAGACTCTCGACCTTAGCGACAGCCAGACTTGAGAACGAGTCTGCGGATAAGTGAGCTCTGCCAAGAAGATAGGGATCGTGATGCTGAAGATGGCATGATAGATGGTGAGCCATTCTGCCCAGACCCAGTTGACTCCAAGCCATCTTCCGTAAGTCGCTAGTACGCCAAGGTCCTTCCATGATGGGTTGAAGAAACTGCGTACCATTATTCCCTCCTCGACGATCCCATACGCTGCGCCAAGGACCAATATCGAACGCCACCCCTTCTTCCATCTCCTAGCGTAGTCTCGCACCAGCAAGGCTCCACTGCCATAGAGTGATCCTAAGAGAAAGAGGACTCCCGGGTTGAGGAACGCGAAAGGCGGAGTTGATCCTGAGAGTCCCTCGCCGGCTAGAGGTGAGAGGAAAAAGAGTAGCAGGATGGGTTTCCGATAGCCTTTGCTGAGAAAGCTCAGGTGCAATGCGATACTGAGGTTTGAGTGCGATGAAAAAAGGGAGTTTGATACCACACGCTACGATAGCGTGTTACTTCGCTGACCGTTAGGCCA
>JAJPJY010000004.1 GCA_021323995.1 bacterium
CGTGTGCTCTTCCGATCTCGGTACTATCTGGGAGAGAGTCTGCCAGCGCTCAGAGTAGGGCTGATCTATCAGGGTCTTGCCATCGACCTGGAGTGCATCGAAGAGATAGAGTTTGAGAGGAATCTTAGCTGTCATATCCTCGATCTCGTGGACTCGTCGAAATCTTCTCATCAAGTCCTGAAAGGGCACGGGTTTTTCACCCGCCCCGATCGCGACAACCTCTCCCTCGATGAGAAACTCTGACGCTGTTACCTGCGTCTTAGCAAAGTCCACAATCTCGGGAATACTATCAGTCACATCAGTCAATCTTCTGCTGAAGATGCGAACCTTGTCTTCTTTACGATGAATCTGAATTCTGGCCCCGTCAAACTTGTATTCGAAAGCGGTTCCATCCTTGTGCTCGGCCAGAGCTTGACCCGCATCATCTGCCATTTCAGCCAACATAGGTTTGACCGGAACGAATAGTCGGAGATTGATTCTCTCTAACGCCGACGCGCCTTTGGACATGGCGAGGCTGGCAACATCTCCAATATCTCCGTGAAGCATATGGGCTCTCCGAACCAGTTCTCGAGAGACGCCTGACGCCTTGGCAATAGCGTCCAACAGGACGCCTTCTACGACTCCGATTCGCATTTCTCCCAGCATCATTCTCGTGAGAAACTCTGCCTCGACTGGAGAGGCTTGTGTGAGAATAGTCTGGAGGAGGCTCATCTTCCGATCCCTCGACTTGGGTCCGGAGACTTCAGCAATTCTAGCTAGCGTACTATAAACGTCGCTTATCGTCAATGGATGCTCGGTGAGCCTCTTCTGTCCAAGGTTCCTGCTCGCGTCTGAGACCGTCGCGTAGCTAATTTCCAAGACTCTGGGATCGGATTCGGGAAATGGTTTTCCTGCGAGGAAAAGTGTCGACAACGGAACTTCTTCGGGACTGATTGACTTGAGGAAAGCACTGATCAAAGCGATCTTTTCGGTTCTCTTAGTAGTGGCTTCGACTCTCCGGCATAGCTGAGCCAATTCGAGAAATGGAGTGGCTTTCGTCAACCTATCCACTGTCCAAGTTGGGAGTCGAACTTTGACCGAGATTGCACAAGCCTGTCCGCCACCCTCGTAACTCGACCTCTAGCAAACGCTCTTTCTCCGCTGAGAAACTCTATGATCCCCTCGGGATCAGGACGAGTCATCTTCAACGAATAATTCTCCAGCACACGAGGATGAAGGAAAATGTTACGGACCTCGTCCAGATCGTCTGGCAGTCCACTCCGTATCTGATCGGGAAACTTCTCAGCAGTCTCGTACTTCCGAACTAGGGCCAAGCCTTTCTTGGGCCCGATCCCCATCACACCCTCATTGAAATCCGTCCCGACAAGTAATGCCAGATCGACCAGTTGTTCTCTACTGATTCCCAGCACCTCGAGATTATCCGCGAGCCTTACCAGTTCTGGAGTCAGAGGTCTCGAGGTCTTCTTGGCGGGAAGATACTCTCTTCCAGTCAGTGTCAGGTACCTGGCCAGAATCGGCGCTCCGAAGAGGAGACAGTCGTAATCCTTGCTTCCAACCGCCCAGACATCGCCCTTCGCCGCCATGAAGCTTGCCTGTGCCTCCCCGTCTTCTAGAGCTTCAAGCCAGGGAATGCCCATCAGAGACAATAGTCTCTTCGAGTCAGCCAAGACCTCTCCTGTTACTCTTCCAGTCATCACAACCTTGGACCATGCACGTGAATAGTCCTTCGATGCGATAGCCTGTACATACTCTGTTTGCGCTTTCTGCTGAACCCTTCTTCTCGCCTCTATCGTAGCTCTCTTCAAAGGGTTCGGCCGCCCGTCGAATACGAACACGGGACGAAGCTTGTATTCAGTAATTAGTCGGCTCGTACGAGTCAGTAGCCCGATGAGGTGAGAAGTGACTCTTCCATGCGGGTCCGTGAACAGACTACCATCTGGTCTCCGGATCAGGGCTAGGAACTGGTGGAGTTCAATGCTGGCGTCAACGGCGAAAGACTTGCCGTAGAGCGCTTTGAATGAGGTCTGCTCTCTCTTCAGAATAGGGGTCAGCAGGACTCCCAAAACGCGTATCCTGAGCGAACTCTATCCTACAAAATGTAATCCGACTCTCTTAAGCTCAGCAAAATCCGATCCGGGTCGCGTGTAGATGCGGGGAGAAATCCTACGACAAAGTAGGCAACGCGGAGGCGGGCCTAGCCATTAGTTGGCCGACCCGAACTTCTAGCGGACCTCGGTTAGTTGTTTCCTACTGGACTTGGCTCGGAGGGAGAACTGGGGCTGAAGGGCTCCTGTGGAAAGACAAACGAGCCCGGCTCGTGAGAAGGTTTCGGCGATTCCGGCCCATTTCCAAGACTCGAAGAGCCTTTCTTATGAGAAGTTCCTGTCTTGTGTGCTGTGCTGGTCTTGTTTGCACGAGAAGTTGCCTTCTTCGAGTTTCCGTTTGTCTTGCTAGTCTTACCAGAAGACGATCTTAGTCTCTGAACTTCCTTCCGGAGGTTCTCGATTTCTCTCGCAGCATAGCTCAAATCCGCGGTTAATTCTGAGGCCAGTTTGTTGAACGTGCGGGCAAGCTCTTGTA
>JAJPJY010000060.1 GCA_021323995.1 bacterium
ACGACGCTCTTCCGATCTTCTTAGGAATAGGCTTCGTTAAGCGTTGAAGATATTCCTTCGAGAACTTGAGCTTGCCCACAGCGACCAAGATGAATGCCCTAGGACTGACCTATGAGGTCTTTGGTTATTTTAGTCCCCGCAGAAGAAAACGGGTCGCTTCAGATATCGCTGAATCGCCGGACGATGTCTCTGGTCTAGCGTAGATTGAACAATTCACGGATTAGTGTGAGGTCATCGGCAAGACCGAGCAAAGTTGGCCGAGCTAGAGCGACGATCAGTGCCGTCAATAATAGAGACCATGGAGAGAAACCACGGTCGATCGTTTGCTTGACTCGCCACATTCGCCTTCAATGGTACTCTTTTGCCCCAGTCGAACATGTTGGTTCTCCTAGGAAATCGCTTAAATCATTCAACAGCCCCCGCCGGTGCGAAGTGGATTGGTAGCAGAGAAGACCCTGAGATTCCAGGGCAAGAACTGGAACTTGGAAGAGCTGGCCTCCCGGATCGCGAACCAGCTGAGCTTCGAAGGATACAAGACCCAGCAGAAGACTGTGCCGATGGGTATTGTTGTTCAGGCGCAGAAGGCAGGTTTCCTCCGCGACATTATCACGGCTGATCGGGCATTCACAATAATGATTGCAGGACAACCCACCGACTTTACCGTCCATCTCGGGATAGGTAAGTGGGTTCAGAACATCGCGGTCGCAGCCGTTGAAACAATCCTTCTCACTTGGCTGTTCTTGGCGGTTGACGTGCCCGAGATGCTGTGGACGATTCACATTGAGAACGGGATCGCTAAGGAGATCGCTCAGATTGTAGAGGGCATGCCTGTCCAGCAGGCCATGCCCTAGACCCGCGGTCCATCAGCGTTTGCGGTCTACGTGTAAAGGGTGGCTCTTGTCAGTTGTCTCATGTCGAACCCTAGCCTGCCCACTATGTGTTTGAAAGCGTCTCTTCCGATCTCGGCAACCTGAGCTTCGTCCATCGGTTCCTTCCTAAACTTCGCCAGTAAGCTGACCGATAGATCAGTCAGTGCCGCGACCAAAGTGACTATCTCCTCGGCGGACACGTTCTTCCGTTCTTGAAATATTTCTTTCTTGATGAACTCTAGCATCATGTTGCTGTATTTTGTCATCCCGTCTCCACCCTCTTCCATATCGTGGAGAATCTTGTCTTCCGGATCGGTCATAGAAATCGCCCACTGTGCTTCGTGATAAGAACTCAACGGTCTTCTACCGGTAGTCTTTAGTGACTCGGCAATAATCGCTTCTCAACAATGTTGTGGAGGCGGCTCGGAGAATACAACGCCCGCGAACACTGGACCATCTACATTCTGGCAACCGGCGCCAACCTCTCCCTATCCATTGCCCTATACGCCGCGGCCCGTGCCGGCGTCCTCGCACAACTACCCATTACTGGTAGTACTCGCCAGTTCATCTCCGCCTACGGTATCAGCTGGGGATTCACTGTAGACTTTCTCTGGACACTCCTTGTCTTCCAGGGACTCCTAGCAGTTCTAGTCGCTTCGTTGGCCGGGACAACGCTGGTCGGAAGGGATTGGAGATGGCTCTATGTTTTCTTGGCCCTGACGATTTCCGGGTTCGTGGGCTACTGGCTGGGAGCAAGGTTTCTCGCGACTCTAAACTGGATCTCGCTACTGGAGAACAGCGGAATCGATGGCTCCAGTGTCTATTCCGGCCTCTTCTGGTACGGGCTCGCTTCCACCGTCTTGTACGTGGCCATGATGTTCGTTCTACGAAGATCCTACGACCGGCTCATGACAGCCAGAACCCCCCTCATCGGCCCCACAACCGAGACGATCGAGAACAGCTCCTAAAGGTGCACAACACTCACAGTTTCTCCCAAGGAAAGTGAATCTTCCAAGGGAAAGTACCCCGGAGTTTTAGCTGCCTTTTACACATCACTATACGCGAGTTAGACCTTCAGGGCGGGAATGCTTTGTCTAGCCGTTCCAGTTCCTTCCCGGTCAGATTCCAGCCGACAACGCCCGAGTCCTCACGAACGTGCGCCTTGTCGATAGCTTTTGGAATCGTCACTACCGGCTCTTTCCGTAAGACCCAGTTGAGCGCGACCTGGTTGCGGCTCTTACCATGCTCTGCCCCAATCTCGTCCAAGACCCGGAACTGTTCACCTCTACCTCGCGGAATCTTTCCTTGACCAAGAGGACTGTAAGCAATCACGGTCAAGCCTTCTCTCTGGCAATAGGGCAAAATCTCGCTCTCGATTGAACGGTCGACCAGACTATACTCTACCTGGTTCGATACAATCCTCTCCCTTGACAAGGCTGCTTGTGCCTCAATCATCTGTTCGACGGAAAAATTGCTCACGCCAATATGACGGGTCAGTCCGACCTTGACAAGCTTCTCCATCGCCCTCATAGTCTCTCCGATGGGAATCGAAGGATTCGGCCAGTGCAACTGGTACAGATCCATCCTCTTCAGCCCCAGTCTCTCAAGACTCTTCTTCGCCGAGCGCAGAACATCATCATATGCGAAATGGGACGGTGATACCTTCGAGGCCACAAACACAGGCTTCTCCCAACTCTTCAAGACCCTCGAAACAACCTCTTCGCTGTGGCCAGCACCATACATCTCCGCCGTATCGATCAACGTCATCCCCAGCTCCAAACCCATCCGAAGAGCCTCCACACCCTCCTCATCCATAGAAGAGTCACTCCGCATCCCGCCACCAATTCCCCAGGTTCCAAGTCCCACCACGGGGACTTTCTCTCCAGTCTTTCCGAGAGCCCGAAACTCCAAGGACAATTCGGGACAGAATAGAACGCTCATGCGTTTAAACTGAACCAGGCAAGAGCAGACCCACTATGTCATGAGTGAGAGTCTTGGAAGCGGGCCCGATACTGCCTTCGTCAACCCGTATTGTACGCGTGAAAGTGCCCTACCGACGATAGGGAACAAGCGTGGATTGATCGAAAACAAAAAAGTTCCCGCGACACTAAAGAGTCCGTCATGGGAGAAGCCCTCAGCAAAGAACTCTCCCAGAATCAGCCCCGATCAATAATCGGGGCACGCGTTTTGACCTAGCGCCATTCTGCACGTTCACCGGCACGCTGACCGATGCGATCTCCAAACCACTTGAACAGCCAGAACTGCAGCCTAACTCGAAAAACTCGCCCAGAACAGCTTCGACCCAGGGGACCCCCCTTCCGAATTTCCCAGAGCTCGTTTGCTCGCGACACAAAGTAGCTCTTTGGAAAGGGACAGATATCGAGAATTCGCTCCGACTATTGGAGTTGTTTCGAGGGAGGAATCAGCGCCCGCACAACATCCTCGAACTTGGCGCCTCCAGGCTGGAGCCGGATTTCGCCCTCCTCGTCGCCAGGCTCACACATGCCTTTGTCGCAGAGATACTTTGCCGCCCAGTCGATCGCGTTCCTCGGCAAGTGAAGCTGCTTCGAAATATCGTCCAGCTTATGCCATGTGCCGTCTCTGAGACGCATCCAGACATACCAGAGCAGCATAGGCTTCGCTCCCACCAAGTTGGCAGCACTATCACGGTCTCTCTCCCGCACAGCACCTAATCCTAGTGTAACCCGTTAAAAAATCGGCTAGTAACACGCATCCGAAACACAACCCTCGTCCGAGCACAATCATGGGCGCGAAGGCCAAGGTCGCCATCGTAGTCCTCCTACTCGTCATTGTCGTACTCGCAGTCTGGCAGTATACCAGTCCCGCCGAGCTGCCCGTCGTAGGCAGCAAGTACACGTCGCAGCCGAGCTATACGAACCGAGGAAGCTGGATAATCCTCGAGAACCTGAGCTATGGTAGGGCATACATTGCCTTCTCGATCGCGAACGTTAGCTATCCCCGGACCTTTCTGCAGACCTACTATACGTTGACGATGAGCAACCTGAACCAGACACTCACGAGTTCATTTGTGAAAGGAGTCGGACTGCGCGTAACCTCTGTCAATATTCTGGACAACTATGATGGATCCGTCTCCAAATGGGGACTCTCCGCGAACCCGTCCGATGCTGTTCAGGCCAGCGGGATATTCAACTTCAAGACATCCGCAGTCCACCAACTCAGGTTCACAATAACCTACCAGCTCTACAACCTCCTAATCATCGGATCCGTTCCCGACAAGACACTGACAAACGCGTTCAACATCACACAGAACGTTCTCTAACTCGCCAAGTATTATTTAGCCCATCAGAGAATCGTCGCCGAGATCACCGTATGTCGATAACCTACGACTATATTGACGACTATCTATACCGAATCGCCCAGCCGAGAGACCCGCTACTGGAGCGAATGGAAGAGTACGCTGATACAAATAATGTCCCCATCATAGGACCCCTAGTCGGCAGACTCCTCTACAACCTCGCAAGGACCAGCCAGAGCAAGAAAATCCTAGAGATCGGAACAGCAATCGGATACTCAGGAATCTGGCTAGCCAGAGCCATCTCCCCAGTCAAGGGAAGCCTAACCACCATCGACATGAGCCCAGAGCGCGTCAAGATCGCCCGAAAGAACCTCGCGGAGGCCGGCCTCGACAAATCGGTAAAAGTAATCGAAGGAAACGCGCTAGAAATCCTCCCCACTCTCAAAGAAGAATACGACATGATATTCTTGGACTCGGACAAGGACGTCTATCCCGACGCGTTCAAACTCTCCATTCCCAAGCTCCGGAAAGGAGGCCTCTTCATCGCTGACAATGCCCTCTGGGGAGGAGAAGTCGCAAAAGGCGGCAAGTCCAAGGACACCCAGTCAATGATCAAGTTCAACAAGCTAGTCACAGAATCCCACGGACTATCGACAGTCATAGTCCCGCTCCGCGACGGTGTCCTAGTCAGCCTCAAAGAATAGCTGTCCACGTCTGTCTTCAGGACCATTGCACTCGTTGCGTCAGGTACTTCGAATCAGCGAGCCACGGTACAGTTCAGATTTTTATACGAAACAGTACACATTTCTTTAAAGCATACGCGCTTGGGGTAGAGATACTTCCTCGGTCTTCCGAAAGAAACCAGAGCGAGAAGGTAAGTCAATCAATGGAAATACATCAAATACCGAAGGGCCCCGTCGGGGAGTACCGTTACGAGAGGCGGTACACAAAACCAGGCGTCCACCCATACGACACGGTCAAATGGGAACTACGCGACGCAACAATTACCGATCATAAAGGTCAGATAATATTCGAGCAGAAGAAGGTAGAATCGCCCTCTTTCTGGTCTCAGACCGCGACCAATATTGTCGCCTCGAAATATTTCCGAGGACGACTGGGAACCAGCGAGAGAGAGTCCAGTGTTCGCCAGCTCCTCGATAGAGTAGCCAAAACGATCGGTCGATGGGGCATGAAGGGCCGATACTTCCAGGACGAGGAAGAGGCTCAGACCTTCGAGGCCGAGCTTACACATATTCTGCTCTACCAGATGGCCGCCTTCAACAGCCCAGTATGGTTCAACGTTGGGGTTGAAGAACGTCCACAATGCTCAGCCTGCTTCATCAACTCCGTCCAAGACGATATGCGGTCGATAATGAACCTGGCCGTCACAGAGGGTATGCTGTTCAAGTATGGTTCCGGAACAGGGTCTAACCTGTCTAATCTGCGCTCGTCCAAGGAGCACCTCTCCACTGGTGGAAAGGCAAGCGGACCCGTCTCATTCATGAGAGGATTCGACGCGTTCGCAGGCGTCATAAAATCTGGAGGCCGGACACGCCGAGCCGCCAAGATGGTCATACTCAACGCTGATCATCCGGACATTGTAGATTTCATCTGGTCCAAGGCGAACGAGGAGAAGAAGGCCTGGGCACTCATCGACGCCGGCTATGATGGCAGCGTCGACGGAGAAGCCTAT
>JAJPJY010000013.1 GCA_021323995.1 bacterium
CACACTCGCCTTCGTGCAAAGAATCCCGAAAAACAAGCATTCTAATTTCAAAAAATTTTGTGAGCGAGCGCGCGCGCCGCCGGGAACAAACAGTTTCACTCAACTAGCTCCAGAAAACTGAAACTTACACGCAAAGAACGCTATCACGACAAATTGTGGCCACGAAAGACCAAGAATTCCTTTTCATCAGGGCCTTATCCCCATATCACGAACTCACGGAGCAATTTGCCGATGAAGTGCCTAGTTTGCCAAGAAGAAACCGAGAAGCCCCAAGACTCTTACTGCTCCGCGCATGGGCGCGCCTACGTAAATCTCCGGCAGGCCTTCGCAAAGTGGGCGACCGGCTACGGCACTCTAACAATACCCGAGTTCCTCGAGCACATTGGAAAACGCTCGGAAACCGGTGAAAAAACCAGGGAAATCATCCAATTCCTCAGCGAAAACCCGTCAAGGTGGACCTGATACAGACTCTTATCGTGTGCGAGAAACCCGACGCTGCCGCAAGGGTCGCGCGAGCCCTTGACGATGATAGCGACCCGCGTCGGATGAAAACGCGTGGCGTACCAATTTACGAGTCAAGGCGGGGAAAAGAGACAATATTCGTCTGCCCTGCTCTTGGCCACCTATACGCTGTTGACTCGAAAACACACACAGGCCGTCGCTACTATCCTGTCTGGGATTGTACATGGAAACCTAAGAGTCTCATCGACAAGGAATCCGCCAAGCTGGCAAGGTGGGTCCAGGCCATAAGCTATGTCGCCAAGAACTCCGACCGCTTCATCAACGCCTGTGACTACGACATTGAAGGCTCTCTGATCGGATACACTATTCTCCGATACGCCTGCAACCAAGTCGAGTCGAAAGCAGAACGAATGAAGTTCAGCACAATGACCGAAAAAGAACTCCAGACAGCATACAAGACACGGGCACCGCATCTCGATATCACCCAGGTAGAGGCAGGCCAGTGCCGCCACGAACTAGACTGGCTCTACGGAATCAACCTCAGCAGACTATTGACAGAATCAGCGCTAAGACAGAACCGGGGCTACTCGACCCTCTCTACGGGAAGAGTCCAAGGTCCCACGCTCAAGTTCATCGTGGAGAGGGAAGAAGAGATTCAGTGCTTCGCCCCCACTCCCTTCTGGACAATCAACACAACGATCACACACAACAGAGTAATCTACCAAATCGACTTCGAAAAAGAGAAAATTCCCACAACTGCCGAGGCAGAGCAGATTGTCACCGCCTGTAAGAGTGGTCTGTTAGAGGTCGTCAACGTAGAATCGCGAAACATCCAACAACCCCCGCCCTATCCGTTTGATTTGTCAACGCTTCAGTCAGAAGCGTACAGACGCTTCGGGTTCTCGCCCGCAAGAACCCTAGCGCTTGCCGAAAGACTCTACCTGGACGCCTTAGTTTCCTATCCGAGAACATCAAGTCAGAAGCTACCGCCTGACATAGGATACCAAGATATTCTCAGAAGACTAGCCCGTCGAGCCACATACGTGGACCTAACTCTCAAGCTCCTCAATCGGACCAGCATCCGACCCAACCAAGGTCCAAATCAAGATTCAGCCCATCCCGCAATCTACCCGACCGGCGAAGCGCCCAGACGAGCGCTAATCCAGCCCGAGTCCAATCTTCTAGATCTGATCATCAAGAGATTCATGGCTACCTTTGCAGAACCCAGTCTTCGAAAAGCCACCAAGCTCACCCTATCGAATGACCAATGCAACTTCTTTCTCCAGGGATCTCGTCTCATGAAGAGTGGATGGATCGAATACTATCAGCCCTACGCGTCAGACGATTCCCAAGAGCTTCCTGACCTAGAGATTGGGCATAGAGTCTCAATAGAGAACATCGAATCGGTCGAGAAATTCACCGAACCACCACCCCGCTACAACCCAAGCAGTCTACTCCGCAAGATGGAAGACGCGAACATCGGAACGAAAGCAACCCGGGCAGAAATAATCGAAATCCTCTACCGGCGAGGCTACATTAAAGAAACCCGGATAGAAGCGACTCCTCTCGCCCAGAAAATTATCACCATACTTGACAGGCACTGTCCCATAATCGTAGACTCGCACTTCACTGCACAGCTAGAGAACCAAATGGAGAGGATCCAAGCAGGACAAGAAACTCGAACAAGAGTCCTCGCTCAGACCCTTGAACAACTACGACCAGTCATGCTAAACTTGATCTCAAGAGAGAGCGAATTAGGAGCACAACTCGCTGAGATCGTAGTCGCTCAGAGAAAATCGAACCTTACATTCAGCTATCCATGTCCCTCTTGCGATTCGGATCTTACCATAATCCGCAGCAGAACTTCAGGAAAGAGGTTCATCGGCTGCACCGGATTCCAGAAGGGATGCAGATTTACACTTCCACTCCCTCAGTTTGGAACGCTCACAATCACTCAGAGAACTTGCAAAATCTGTGGGTTCCAACTTATCATGGTGCGCTCCAAGGGAAGACGGCCAATGGTCTCATGCCCCAGATGCTATACCACTAAATCCAAATCAAGGCAAATACTCAACCACGCTGCAAAGTCAAGACAGGCGATTGAATCAACGGCCAATAGTCTACTTGAAGTCGCGCCGCTTGTCAAGGATTAACAAGAATGTTAATGATGCGAAGAACATCAGG
>JAJPJY010000042.1 GCA_021323995.1 bacterium
ATATTGTGAGAGAGGTGGGGTTGGCGGATAGATGGAACTCGGGACCTATGACGGCAACATCAACTTCTGTCGTCTCGTTTATGTCAAGAGAATTGCTCTTTCCGATGATCTTTACATTGTAGAAGCCCGGATTTACGGTCGTAGACGCCTTGACTGTCAGGATGGAAGTCGGAGATGATGGTACAGAGACACTAGAGGGGCTCAGAGTCGCCGTTAGACCCGCTGAAGGAGTTGCTGTTAGATCGACTGGGCCGCTAAATCCGTCAATGCCGGCAACAGTCAGAGTAGACGTGCATGTTTGGCCTGCTTGCATGATCAAATAGGACGGGCTGGGGGATACAAAGAAGTCTGGTGCTTCAACTTCGACGAGGAAGTAGGTGGAGTTAGTTAGCGAGCCGCTGTTGCCGGCTATTCCAACCACGTAGACCCCCTCTCGGGTTCCTATGGGAGCGCTGACCGTCAATGTAGAAGTGCCCGACGGTGGGATGTTGACGCTGAGCGGAGCCAGAATTGGAACAATGCCTGGAGTCGGGGAATATAATGAAAGGTCGACCCAGTCTGCGAAACCGCCGGAAGCCGTTATCGTGATCGTTGAGCTATTAGAGGCTCCTCCAGCAATGACCGTTAGGTCATGGTTCGAGACGAGCGAGAAACCTGGCCCGTGCGGTCCAGGCACCACGACCGTGATGTCTGCTGAGTGGAATAACGAAAAGTCAGAAGTCTCTCCATCTGCCGACACGGTATAGTTGCCGCCTTTTGCCCCCGCGGGTACGTAGATGCTCAGACTTGCGAATCGAGTTCCTCCTGAGGAAAGCTCGACACTGCTGGCGTTGAGTCCCGCAAGTACAGGGCTGTCTGGGGAAGGAGTGAGAATTACAAGACCCGTGAACGAGGAAGTGCTAGTTACACTAATTGTAGCCGTGTCCGAACCGCCGGGCGAGATTGTTGTTTGTATCTTTGACGCCGAGATCGTAAAGTCGGGTTTTGTAATTTTCACATCAATGTAGGCGGTGTGGCTTAAGGCGCAACCACCATTCGCTTCTACAACTACCGAGTCGTCGGTGAAAAATGCTCTGTTGGGAACAGTAATTGTCAGAGTCGCGCTGGCCGTTCCTCCAGATGTGAGCGTTATGTTGGTATTGTCAAGACTCGCTATTGTACCGAAAAATGATGACGAAGTGAGGTAAACTTGTCCTGCGAATCCTGATAGGCTCGTTAGCCTGATCGTGGAGGTCGTCGTCGATCCCTCAGCGAGCGTTACGGAGTTCGGGGTCGCGGAGACATTGAAGTCAGCGATTGTCAGCGCTGTTGTTGTGATGGAGGTTGCCGTGGGAATCTGTGAGGCGAGTGATGAATTAATAGATGAAGAAGCGAAGTGGGACGGAGCGGGCACCAGCATAAGCGCGACAATGACCATCATCAATCCTAATTTCGTCAGAGTCACACCGGAGGATCGTGACTTTGAAGTCCGGACAATTGAGTATGACAAAGTGGGTTGGCCCGGTTTTTTGGGGGATTTAGCCCTTGCGCGGACAGAGAGTCGCCCGTCTTCTGTTCGATTGATACGGACAGCCTAGGGTATAGATTGATACAGAAACTTGTGGAAAGAGCCTAAGTGGAGGCCGGAGTCTTAGCAGGGGATTTTCGGATATTTGCTGTCGCAGACACTTCCTTGTTGTCTGCGTTTTCCACGACCAGGAACCACTTGCCATTCTGAGGTGCGATGAAGTGTAAAGTGGCCTTCTGCACGCCCTCTTCTCCAGTCTCGCTCCAGAACTCTTCGCCAAGGTCGAGGCTGTCCAGATTGTCCTTGTCCATCAGGTAAACGTTGACGGGCGCAGTGGCAGTCACTTCACATGTTACTTCTGCGCGCTGGTTCAGTTCCACGTCGTATGTTGCATAGTCGCCCTTGGCGATGATTCTGGTATTGGGATCTATTCTCAGCGGTAAGGGTTTGCTCAGGCCGATAACCGTCGCGCCTGTTCCAACTGGCACTGGTCTTAGCGTCTCCATTTTTACACTGCTGGTTTTGCTCGGGCTCGGTTTCGCTGGGCTGACACTGGCGGGAATTGTTTTTGGAGGAATAATTTTGGGCGCCATTGCTTTCTGAAAATCCGGCCGTGTTTGTGGTGCTGCCCGCGCAAGCTCGTCCCTTGGAGCTTGCCTCTGTTCTGGTTTTGTGGACGTCTGGTGTGAACGAGATGTCTGTTTCTCCTGCGGCCTTTCTCGGCTCGTCTTAGTGTCTGTCGTTGTGGAATGGTTCTTCTTTGTGGTGGAGTGACTGGCGGCCGTTCCAGACCCTAGTTTCGTGGGGGCTAGTGTGGTGATCGAGAGTATTGCGAGAATTGTCGCTCCTGCTATTGTCCATGATACTGCCTGTAGAATTCCGGCGATAGTGAGCACTATGCTGGCTATGTTGCCGAGCAGCATTACTGGTTTGGAAGCCAAGGGCTCCTCTGTCCCTCTAAGATTACTGGGACAGCGTTCTCTGACGGGTTCAAAACGTGATTGTAACGAGCGGGGATGGACCAAACGGAGAAGCTAACCTCGCCTTCAAAGGGGCGATCGGGCATTTTGGAGCATTCCTGAAGGTCACTCTCCGCATGTTGAACGAAGATGCGATGAATGATCGATCGAAACAAAGGGTTGGAAAGGATCACGAAATGCTTCGGGTTAGCTGGATTCACGGGCTCTCATCTTGGTCATCCATGTGACGTACAGACGCGTGGTCTTCCGGTTCGCTGAAAACTGGGCATCACCAGGAGTCAGTCTGAGCACGTCCCGCCCACTGAGAGCTGGACTCAGTCAGAACCCTACGTGAGCTGTATTCTAAGAAATAGGGAGGGGACAGAATATTCCCCTTGTCTATGTTAGGCTAGATTCGAACTTGGGAGATTATTTGCAGAGTGGCTCGAAGGTCGATCGTGGTCACGGTGAATGAGGTCGTAGTGGCTGTGGCAGAATGTCCTGCCACAGTTGCTGCAGAACTCTGTTGCCGGCTCGCTGCAACGTTTCTCGTGTTCCTCTAGCTCATCAGGGCTGCCGAATCCGCCGATATCGCCTACCTCAACTTCCTGACAACTCTTCACAGCAGTATTGATAGTGAGGCTTGGACTGGTAATCGGTTCCGAGACGGTTAGAGAAGTTGTATGTTGCTTGTTTCTAGCGTGAGTAGTGGTTCGGGTCTTGGTATGTGTCTTCGATTTAGAGCGGGTCTTTGGCTTGGATTTCTTCTTAGCATTCATTTTTAGAACCCATTTGATAACGCGGTCTCGGCCGGTCAAATTCCATGCTTAACCAGTGCGTTGCGAATCTAGTAACAGTGTCTCTAGTCGAGGCTCAGGGAAGCTTATCGGGTTCTAACTATGGACTGGTGCCAGTGTAGATGACCTTGATATTCCCTGTTGGCGTGGTGGGACCTGAGCTGTAGTAGAGGCAGTACGTATAGGCTGTGCCGGCTGGCAGGTTGAACGAGACGGAGGGGCTTCCGGTTGGGCCTCCGGTCATGACTGGAGCGGATTGAGATTGAGTTGGCACCGTGGTTGGACACGTGAAGCTTCCCGGTGCGGGAATAAGCACGAGAGTCATACTGTTGACATTCGTCGTTGTATTTGTGAAAGCTATAGTGCCAGTGCCTGCGGATCCTGTCTGGAAGCCGGTCGAGGCCTGGGCGACACCATTTGTCACCAAGGCCGTCAGAGCGAAGGAGGGGTTGGTAGCATAAGAGGGCACGACCGGGGTTGACCCGTTAATGCTGATCGTGTGAGTCTGGGTCCAAGCAGCATAGACCGCTACCCCTAACATTATCCCTGATATGAAGAGCGCTGTGAGGAAAAAGAGGCTTCGATGGCCCGAGATTCGCATCAGTCCGTATATCCACGTGTATAGGTATAAACATGCCGGAATACACCGTTGAACTCCTAGCTGGAGAGCTGCCTAGGAAGTTCGGGCCTTGACTATTCGCGGTCTTGGCCAGGTTTGTTGCCTAATACTCCTTCTATTCGTTGCATCATTTCGGAGTCGAGCTTGTCTACGAAGTCAACAGCCTTCATATTCTCGACAACCTGTTCTGGACGACTGGCTCCCGTCATGACGGTACTGACGTCGGGATTCTTGAGGCACCAAGCCAAGCCGAGTTGAGCCATGCTGCAACCGACGTCGTTCGCGATAGGTTCAAGCTGTTTTACTTTCGCAATCTTCTCAGGCGTGATCAGATTATCCTTCAACCACTCATAACCGGGCAGCGAAGCGCGCGTGCCCGAGGGGAATGCCTTGTTGTACTTGCCGGTCAAAAGGCCTGACGCTAGAGGGCTCCAGATTGTAGTCCCGAGGCCAATTTCCCGGTACAGCGGGGCATATTCGGCCTCGACACGGTCGCGATGAAGCATGTTGTACTGTGGCTGTTCCATCGTCGGAGGAGTCATGCCGAGCTCTCGTGCGATACCATGAGCGCGCATGATATCGGTAGCGCTCCACTCCGAAGTTCCCCAGTAAAGGATCAGTCCTTGATGGACTAGATCATCCATTGCGCGGACCGTCTCCTCGATCGGAGTATTAGGATCAGGGCGATGACAGAAGAATAGATCGAGATAGGACAATTGAAGTCTCTTCAGAGAGTTTCGGCACGCTTCGTAGATGTGCTTCTTCGACAGTCCCTTATCGTTGGGGCCGTCTCCGCCCCAAAACACTTTGCTCGAAACTACTAAGCTCTCCCTCTTCCACCCTAGTTGTTTGATCACGTTGCCCATCACGGTCTCAGCATTACCATGAGCGTAGGCCTCAGCATTGTCGAAGAAGTTCACTCCAGCATCGTATGCTCTGGACATGCACTTTACCGCGACCTCCTCACCGACTTGTCCTCCATACGTGACCCAGGCACCTAGCGAGAGTTCGCTTAGTTTGAGCCCGGAACTGCCGAGCCTACGATAATTCACTATTCACACACTCAATCCACAAGAATATCTGGCGGTTAATATTCACTTCCAACAGTAATGACTAGCAGCTCGCAGAAATCGCCTCTAAAAGAGAGGGATCTCCATGAGACTGACAAGATTGGAAAAGAGTTTGACGAGGACGCCTGCGACTTCTGCCACCGTTACAAACGATCAGGCCTATCACGAAGCAGCAAGCTCCTTCTAGACTTCATAATGCAAGAGGGTGTCTTGGGAAGGTCAGTGGCTGACCTAGGATGCGGTACGGGAGGATTCTCGATAGAGCTCCTGAAAGAAGGAGCAGAGACAGCAATCGGATTCGACCTCTCATCAAGAATGATCGACTCCGCAAACGATCTCGCAGCGGCGAACGGGTTCGCTGACAGGGCAAAGTTCCAGGTCGGAAACGCGGCCAAAGCCGAACTTCCGGTTTCGGATATTGTCATCATGGACAAGGTTCTCTGCTGCTACTCAGACTGGTCGCCATTGTTGAAGAATGCAATTGGAGCCAGTAGAGCAATGGTCGGTTTCATAGTTCCTCGCGACGATGGAATTGCAAAACTCCCCTTTAGACTCGGAGTGAGAATCGTGAACTACTTCCAGCGAAGAGGAGGCAACATAATGTTCTATCTTCATCCTCTGAAACATGTCGACAGAACCCTTAGCGACTCAGGATTCGCGTACCGAAGAAAACAAGCATCACGCCTCTGGCTAGTATTTCTCTACTCCCGCGTCCAATCGAGCAACCTAACACCCAATCGATAGCAACCGTTTCCGTTTCTGGGTCCCTTCCAAGGATCCTATCATGGGGCCTCCGTCTTCTGGACCTCGACAACCTATTCTGCGATATAATGTGTCCCGAAGCGCTTTTCAAGCAGCTGACCTCGAAGGGCGGAGACTCTGGGAAGGTTCGTCCTTGTCTGATGGAAGCAAGACCACAGCGGAATACAAACCCATCAGCGATTACGGAGTAATCGGCGATATGCACACCGCCGCTCTCGTTGGACTAGACGGATCTATCGACTGGCAGTGTGCCCCAAGGTTCGACTCTCCCAGCATCTTTGCAGCAATCCTAGACGCTCGAAAAGGGGGAAAGTTCCAGGTCTCACCAACTGGAAAATTCTCGACAAAACAGTACTACGAGGGCGAGACGAACGTACTCTCAACATTTTTCGAATCTTCAGACGGACGAGCCAAGGTCACAGACTTCATGCCATGTTTCATGGAGGCCGGGAAACTCAAGGATTTCCAGGAACTCCATCGCATGGTAGAAGGTGTTGACGGTAACCCTAGTCTGAGAATATTCTTTCAGCCAAGACTCGACTATGCTAGGGGGAGAACAATCCTCTCAAACGCCCGGGACGGCTGTGTGGCTAAGAATAACGGGCAAGAAGTAAGCCTGGTGTCGCCAGTAGGCTTCAACGTTTCAGAAGATGATGCCACAGGAGAGTTCCATCTCTCGAAGGGAGAGAAGACTGTCTTCGTTCTCAGATGGGGAAAAGACCACGTGGCTTCCCTGGCCAAAAATGAGAGCGGCCGGAAGCTGGCGAAGACACTAGGCTACTGGAAGCGCTGGGTGGGACACGTAAAGTATGATGGACCCTTCAGGCCGCAGGTCGTCAGATCCTGCCTAGTACTCAAACTGCTCCAGTACGCGCCAACCGGCGCGATGGTTGCGGCAATCACGACCTCACTGCCAGAGAGTGTTGGCACATTGAGGAACTGGGATTATCGGTATTCTTGGATAAGAGACAATGCTCTCTCGGTCTGGGCATTGAGCGAGGCCGGTGCCAGCAGAGAGGCATTGGACTATGCGAGATGGCTCATCAATCTTCGGAGGCACTCTAAGGAGAAATTGCAGATAATGATGGGCATCGGGGGAGAGAGGGAAATACCTGAAACGACTCTTGACCATCTTGAAGGATATCGGCGTTCCAGCCCTGTCCGGATCGGCAACGCGGCCTCGAAACAGCTACAACTGGACGTTTACGGAATTCTAGCCGACTACGTCTACTTCCTCCACACACTGGGATGGACAACGGGGCCGGTCTACGAGCATCTCGTGAGATATTCCGCAGACCAGGCTATGAAAGAATGGCAGAGTCCCGACAGCGGAATCTGGGAAATCCGTCAGCCGAAAACGCTTGTAGAGTCCACAATGTGGTGCTACGTAGCCCTCGACCGGGCGATCAAGATGGCCCGGGAATTCGGCTATGACGAAGACTGGCAGAGATGGGAGCCCGTTAAGAAGAAGATCAAGAACCAGATCCTCTCCGAGGGATGGTCCGAAAAAAAGAAAGCCTTCACAATGGTCTTCGGAGAAGAGGACTTGGACGCCGCGAACCTTCTCATGCCTCTCGTCGGATTTCTCCCGGCAAAAGACTCCAAGATGACCTCCACTATCCAGAAGATTCGGGAAGAACTGTCCGAAGACGATCTGGTTTACAGATACAAGATAGACGATGGCCAGCTAGGAAAAGAGGGCACCTTCACCGTCTGCAGCTTCTGGCTGGTCGACTGTCTAACAAGGCTCGGAAAGCTGCGCGAGGCTGAAGGACTCTTGAACCAACTGACGAAACGGAGTAATCATCTGGGACTGTACTCGGAAGAGATTGATCCCGTCACGGGCGAAGCGTTGGGCAACTTTCCGCAGGCCTACACTCACATGGGACTGATAACAGCAAGCGTGCATCTTGAAGATGCGCGGCGGAAGAGTGGATTCGTACGATATGCCAAAGCAATATCGAAGAGGATAACGAGCCGTTAAGCTTGGTTCTGAGCCAGATGATCCGTTACGCTTTCGTTGTTTTTGTAAGCTCCGTTAGGAGCTGGACAACTTCTCGATGATTCTTCAAGTTATAGTTAGCATACGACTTTGACAGTCCGACTTTGATCGAGTAGGACTTGTCGGGCAGTACTTTGAAGAGATCCTCATCCGCCTGATCATCACCCACTGCGAGAACAAAGTCGAACGCCTTCTCAGCGAGAAGAAGCTTAGCCGCTGTTCCCTTATCGATACCAATGTTCCTAACTTCGATAGACTTGCTCGCCTGAAGGACCTGCAGATCCGTGTTCTCCGAGAAATAGGATAGTTCGTCAGCCAGCTCCTTCGAGCGTACGGAAGCAAGTTCGGGATCGGCCGAGCGAAAGTTCCACACGAGCGAGAACTCCTTCTCTTCGGTGAATGAGCCAGGAAGCCTGTCTTCGTGGCTTCTCATAATCGGCAGCACCTTCTCCTTCCAGTTGCTCTCCACCTTGATGGCGGGGACCCAATCCTTGTTCTTCTCCTTGATCCACGCCCCGTGCTCAGCAATCAGTCCGATAGTAAGACCGCTGAACCATTTCTCGAGAAGACTCTTCTGGCGGCCGCTGATGATGACTAGGTCGTTCCGGAAATCTTCTGCGAGAGTGTTGAGGATTCCGAGGAGTATCGCACCAGGGATGGCAGTGTCAGGTCGTTCTTTGAACGGCGAGAGTGTTCCATCATAGTCTAGGAAGAGAATTCTACGTTCAGACTCAGCGTAGTCCTTGATCAGCCTCTCCTTGGTCGACTTATCCATTAGTCGGGCGTTGAACTGTTTCTGTTGTTGTTTTACTGATCCGAGCTCGCTGACAAATTCTTGTCCCCAGCGGATAACGTCATAGTGCTCGAGTCTAGTCTGCATTACCTGGTTACGACGGATCTGCTCTTCCTCAGGCATGTCCAGAGCTGTCTTGAGAGCTTCAACGATCTCGGACTGGTCATTCGGGTTTATGATCAATGCTTCTCCCAGCTCTCTGGAAGCGCCAGCCATCTCGCTGAGAATCAGTATCCCCTTCCGGTCGGCTCTTGACGCAACATATTCTTTCGCGATCAGGTTCATCCCATCTCTCAGAGGTGTCACCAGTGCGACATCGCTTACGGCGAAGACGGCCAACAGTTCATTATACGGGAGGAACCGGTATCGATAGACGATAGGCGTCCAGTCAATTGTTCCGAATTTCCCGTTAATGTTGCCGACTAGCTTATCGATCTCCTCCTTCATCTCTTCATAGTGTTCTGATCCGATCCTGGATGGGACGACGGAGAGTAGGAGGACGACCCGGCGTTGCCATTCTGGATACTGGTTAAGAAAAGTTGCGAATGCTTCGAGGCGATGCTTGATCCCTTTCGTATAGTCCAGCCTGTCAAGTGACAATACTGTCTTCAAATTTCCGAGGGTCGATCGGAGGATTCGTGCTTCGTTCTGCGCGACGCTGGTCTTGATTGTCTCCCGGATCTGTCGAAAGTCGACGCTCATCGGGAACGTATCAACTCGAACCGCTCTCTCATCGTCGACGACTAGCTGGCCGAAGTTGTTCTCAACTCCTAGAATGCGCAGGATGCATCGTAGGAAGTGTTGAGTGTAGTCTATCGTGTGGAATCCGATCAGGTCGGCTCCGAGGATGCCTTCTAGGATTTGCTTTCGCCACTTGGTAGGTAGGGTTCGAAAGACATCATAGGATGGAAACGGAGTGTGCAAGAAGAATCCAATAGACAGATCTGGAATCTTTTCTCTAAGGAGCCTCGGTAACAGCATTAGATGATAGTCATGGACCCAGACGGTATCTCCGGGCTCTGCGACCTTGATTATCGAGTCTCGGAAAATCTCGTTGACCTTAACATAGTCGTTCCAGTCCTCCTCACGGAATTTCGCAAAACTTGGAAAATAATGGAATAGCGGCCAAATCGTACTGTTGCAGAATCCGTGATAGAACCTGTCCATCGTACTGGCGTCGATGAACACTGGGAGAGCGTGTTGTTTAGCCGCCTTCGACTTGAGCTTATCTCGAGACTTGTCGTCGATCTCAATTCCCGGCCAACCGATCCAAAGGTACTCATTGCCAGACGTCTTCGCCGCGTTCAAGTAAGATGTCAGACCAGAGACCAGTCCTCCGGGACTCGCGTGGAGAACAAGCTCGCCATCCTCACTAGCCGCCGTGAAAGGCAGCCTGTTTGAAACGACCAGCAATCTCATACCCATAGCTTCCCGGCCATTTGTTGGGAATGCGGACTTGTCCTTAAATCAGCCGAGCGGCTCGAAAGACAAAAATTGTTGAACAGTCTTGCACGACATACTGATCGAGTAAGCTTAATCCCACAGTCCCGGCACCTTATCGTGGATATCTATTGGTCTATTGCTGGAAATGCGGAAGCGAGTCTCGCGATGAAGCCGAGTTTTGTGCAAAATGCGGCGCGTCTTTGAAGGGCACGGTTGGCGCTCAATCAGCCACTGGACTAGAACTGCTGACCCACGATAAGAGCGTCCAGAATCACTGGGCCCGCAGACTCATCGCTTTCATAATCGACGCCGTCATAGTCTCAGTCGCGCTGGCCATAATTGCAGCCATTGTAGCGATTCCTTTCCTGATCGGTTCTGGATTTCCCACGACGACCTCGACGTTTCCGGCATGGTGGGCAGGTTGGTGGGGGTTCTGGTTTGGAGGAGCATGGTTTGGAGGAGTGTCCAGTCTCGTACTGTTCGTCTACTTTTTCCTTGCAGAAGGAATGTACGGGAGAACAATCGGAAAACAGATCATGGGTCTCCGGGTTGAGAGGTTAGACGGGAAACCGCCAGACTTCCGAAGTAGCCTCATCCGGAACGTCAGCAAGATCTCTTGGATACTGCTGCTCCTAGATGTTCTAGTCGGGCTCGGTATGCATGGTGAGATGAGCCAGAAATGGAGCGACCGTTTCGTCGGCACGAAGGTCGAAGCAAAGACCCAGATGACAATAATTCCCTAGGACGAGAGTTCAAGCCAATAGAACGAGACAGCATCACCAGGACGAGGAGCTTAAGAGTGGCCGAGTCGTTCTGTTACTGTCCTGACTACTCTTAGGGATTAGTATTGGTAACGTCTAACGAAGATATGGAAATTCAGGGAATACGAGAAAAGAAACTGGTTGAAATGATGCAGAAGGCGCGAGCCCAGCTTCAAACCGCCGCTAAGAACGATGGAAAACCAATAATTCTCTCAGACGCCAGCTTCTCCTCAGAGATTTCGAAACACCCACTAATGTTAGTGGATTTCTGGGCGGTCTGGTGCCCTCCGTGTCGAATGGTCGCGCCAATCATAGAACAGCTGGCCAAGGAATATGCTGGCCGAGTCGCATTCGGCAAGCTCAACGTAGACGAGAATCCCCTAACATCAAACGAGTTCGAAGTGCAGAGTATTCCAACACTCCTTATCTTCAAAAACGGTGAGGCCGTTGACGGGATCATCGGAGCAGTTCCCAAGCACCAGCTAGAGTCAAAGATCGAATCCCATTTGGAAAATTAATGGAAGATTTGGCCAGTCCAATAGACTAAATCGTCTGCGGTAACCTAGGCCTAATATGATGTTGACCTAACGCAGAGGAATCGGGCGGGGCCAACGATTGACGTCTACAAAAAAGTCTCTTCGGACACTTGCACGGGTCCTGTTCCTCGTCGGAGGACTATTGTTGATTCTTGGAGCGGTCCTTCAGCTCGGAGTAGGCTTAACGGGATTATCGGACTTCGCATTCAGAATCCCATCGTTAGGGTCCATAGTCGGGCTGATCATTGCCGTTCTTGCTGGATTACTCGCCCTAGCGGGAATAGGCCAAGTCTCTAATGCGGCCTGGGACATAGTTATTCTCATACTCGGATTCTTAGCCGGGGGCCTCGGAGGAATACTCGTCATAATCGGCGCCCTAATCGCACTTGTCGCGATCTTCGTCTAGCTGCAATCATCTCCGTGAATTAGATCTAGAGCTATAGATCTTCGCGTCGTCTAACAGCGTCTCCAGCCCTGTTTAGCAGGAGATTGATCGAGAAGGCTGTGAAAACAATCGACGCCAAAACTAGTCCTGCCGCCAGTTCAGGCAGGCTGTCGGATCCAACAGAAGTGGCCAAGTTCTGTGATACTAGGACTAGTACTATGACTGGCGAAACTATGATCAGATTGATGACTGTCTGAAACAGGAACCTTCTGATGTCTGCGAGTTCCTGGGCTTGTGAAGATAGAATATCATCGTTTGAGCTTTGACCATACTTTGAAGCGAAGTACATTCCGCCGGCCATTGTGATTCCTGCGATCTCAAGCGCACCGGGCAACGCTAGAACCACCCCGAGCAGCAGAGAAGGTTGGCCCAGTTGGCTCAAGACTAGGGGGACGCCTACCGCAATCGTTACTGGTGCCAAGTAGAATAGTAGCGGCGCGATTCTGGCGCGGAAGACTTCTTTCACATAGCGCCTCATGCTGACCGGCGAGGATTTCAGGATCCATAAGCGTTCTTTCTCGATCCACCGCGACGCGGTCCCGGACCCGAACGATCCGATGATGAAGAGTATGAAGAGAAATGAGGTTGGGGAAGACTGGAAAGATCCTGATAGTGCATAAATGATCAGGAATCCAGATAGGAACATGGCGTTGATGAACAAGGCTCTCGCCTCTCGGGTCCTGCCGATCAGAATCCTTTCCTTCGCTCTCACCACTGACCATAGAGAACGGCCTCGCGGATTGAGTCGAGACGTCTGGTCCGGCTTGTCGAATTTTTCGACGCCAGGCACCGCGACCTCAAGCACTTCATAGAAATGGCCCCTCGACAATCGTATTCCTAGAATCAAGAAACCGGCCAGCCAAGCTGAGAGGAGAGCCAGATCGAGAAGGTAGTTTATTGTTCCCGGGGATCCGCTAACAAGTCCCACGCTTATCGTTGCCGCAAGCCCATTCGGCAAGATCCGAGCCGCTTCAGCAACAGTGCCTGGGACTTCGGGGATAAGCAGTGTGATTGGTAGAAGGCTGATGACTAGGACTAGAATGATGAAGAAGTTCCTCAACAGCTTCTTCCTCTCACCGATGCCTCGTCCCAGCGAGAGCGTGATGTCAGCGCTGAGGAGGAGGCCGATCACGAAAAACATGAGAGTCACGGTGCCGGCAAGAACGGCGACCAGGGCTCCGGTGTGATAGTATGATGAGAATCTCAGGTATAGAACCAGGATCGGAGGGAAACCGAAAAGGATTGTCGTGAGAGAGTTCAGTAGAACCTTGGCGCTGAAAACATCCCGAGGCGGAACGGGCGAGGTGAAGACATAGTCGACATCACTTGAGCTTACAGGTAGACCGCTTCCATTGAATCCGCTCTGAATCAATCCCACAATATACAGGGCGAGGATCAGGCTTCCCGCCACTTCGGACAGACCCGTCGTTAGCCCAACTTTGTTCGAGAAGGATAGATAGGTTGAACTGCCGAATAGGACAAAGATTACGGAGAATGCTTCGCCGACCGCCAGGCTAGCAATAGTGGCTCTTGTGAAGCGACCCTTTATCCAGTATCTTACGAGGACTCCAACAGTGCCAAGCGACAACGGGGGATCACCTTATCGGATCTTGGGCCTGCTCCTCGGTGAGCCGCAAGAAAACGTCCTCCAGTTGTGCGTCGCTCTTCGCGTTCGCCATTTTCCGGAGGCCTTCAATATTGTCAACTGCGACTATTTTTCCATGGTCGATAATCGCAATTCTTCCCGCATGAGCCTGTGCCACATCCAGATCATGGGTTGACAATATCGTGGTCACGCCTCTCTTGGTCTGCGATCCGATCCAGTCTTTCACTGACACCCTAGTCCTTGGGTCCAAGGCCGTCAAGGGTTCGTCCAGCACCAACACCAGAGGGTTGTGGAGACTGGTCGCTATCAAGGCCACCTTCTGCTTCATTCCCTTCGACAGGCTTCCGACCAGGCTGTTCCGCTTGTCCTCTAGACTGAAACTCTTCAGGGAATCTGAGATCTCTTGGTCCAGGAGGTCATCCGCCACCCTGCGGATCTTCCCGACAAACTGGAGAAACTCGAGAGTGGTAAGTCCAGTATAGAGTGAGGGATTCTCTGGCAGGTATCCGATCATGCTCTTAGCCTTCTCAGGGCTGGCGACAATGTCGATCTCGTCCAGTTTGATCGTACCGCTGGTCGGTCTGAGAATTCCGACTAGAGTCTTCAGGAGGGTGCTCTTTCCAGCGCCGTTTGGTCCCAGTAGACCGAAGACTTCCCCCGACCCGATCTTGAGGGAGACGTTGTTTAGGGCAACGAGGGTCCCATAGTTCTTAGTGAGGTGTTCAATGGATACTTGGACCAAGCTCGCGGCCTTCTGCAAGTTTCTCGACAGAGTTCATTCATACTTAACGACCAGCCTAGCCTAGCCTGACGTTCCTCCTACAAACGATTTTGGTCCTTTAGGAACCTGCTATAAGACGACCTTCCTCCCTTATCCTCCATGGCTCAGAAGACGCCGCAAAAGGGTCACACGTTCATCAAAGACCCAATTCACGGCTATATCCGACTAAGCCGGACTGAGAGGTCAGTAGCTGACACTCGACCAGTCCAGAGACTCCGTCGATTACGACAACTTGCAGGTTCGGAGTTTGTCTATCCAGCCGCGAATCATTCTCGTTTCGAACATGTTCTAGGAGCGATGCACCTCGCCGGTTCCTTGTCCGAGGTTCTCCAGACCCATCTTGATGATCATGACCAGGAAGAATTGCGTCTAGCAGGACTGTTGCACGATATAGGCCATGGCCCGTTCTCGCACGTCTTCGAGCCCCTCGTCGTACGATATCTGAAAAAGACCCACGAAGACTTTGTCCCCTGGCTAGTGGAAGAGACAGAGGTAGCAGACAGACTTGAACAAGCAGGCTTCAACGCTCACAGGATAGGACAATTGGCGGTTGGGCGTCTGCGTGACAAGAAGCGGCCCTATCTTGACCAGATAATCAGCAGTAGTGTTGACGTTGACAAGATGGATTTTCTGGTCCGCGACTCCTTCCATACCGGAGCAGGATACGGCTCGGTCGACGTTCATCGGCTGCTCTACACTATGGATGTGATCAATGGAAACTTGTCGGTGGACGGGAGGGCCGTAGCAACTCTTGAAAGCTTCCTCTTAGCTAGACTCGAATCATTCAGGACTATCTATTTCCACCGAGCGTCGAGAGCTGTCCAGATAATGATTGTACAGGCGCTGGAGGCTGCAAAGGATGAGCTGAATCTTCTATCCTTCGATAAGCCCGAAGAGTATCTGCAACTCGACGATTACAAGGTCTGGACTGATCTGAAAGAGTCGAAAAAGTCTCGAAGAATAGTACAGGACCTCGAAGCGAGAAAGCTGCTCAAGTGCGCTTACGAGAAGACCGTTTACGCTCCCGAAGAGCTTGTTTCGAACGTGATCACCAAGGATAGCGTCCGACACGATATCGAGATGGAAATTGCGCGAAAAGCAAGGCTCAGCGCCGATGATGTTGTGATCGACGTGCCAACTCTTCCCTCAGTGCCCTATCACAATGCTGTCGAGATACAACCTCTCGATATACCCGTCTTCAAACGAGGACCCTCTGGCAAGAAAGAGATAGTTCAGCTGTCCGAGGTTTCTAGAATTATCGGTGTCCTCAGGACCTTCATGAATCTGGTAAGAGTCTACACGAGGGAACAGTATCGGTCGAGAGTCGAGTCCGCAGCTCTACAGATCCTCGGAGAATCCCCCACCCCGACCAAGATCTCGTATTAGCTAGTGATCCGATGTTCGCAGCGGTTGCTGTCACTGATTAGGAATTCTGGAAGTTACAGCAGCACTAAATTGCAATCCTTGAACTGATACTGATATCCTAGGAAACCGTGGTGCGCGACCTGCCAAAGTTCATGCAAACCCTCGACGATACAATATACAGAGAACTGGAAAAGATCGCGAAACGTCGAGGAATATCTATCCAAGAACTGATCAGAGCAGTCATCGTTCCCGAATGGGTCACTGGTCATAATGGGACTGATGTAAGAGAGGCCGCCGGAACTAAGCTGAACTCTTGGCGCTAGTTTCCACTATTTCTAGAACCTGTCGTCGGAGCTAGAGGCCACGCGACCGCCAACTTGTGATCAGAACGTCATTCTATTAAAGAGTCTCGGACAAACGATCATGGGTCTCTTTGTAACATCGGGATTAACGTGGGCTAGATCGTTCTACGATCTTGGTGAGGAAAAATGGGTAAGGGTCGGAAGAACATCAGTCCCAAGATTGCTACGATACTATCAATGATCCGGTTGTCAGTGACAATAAGATGAGCGTCGAAAAGTTTGACGATATAGTGGCGGCGCTCACCTTCACTGCTACCGTTGTCACAATTGCCCTTGGGTTTTTGTTCAATCTCTAGGTTATGACGAATACACTAATTGGCTCTGGCCTTGTCTAGGAGCGACGAGTAGAGTCGCAGAGCCTCTCCCTCGGCGAGGCTCGTGTTGAGGGAGACGAGGCTCATCTTGTTGAAGATGGCTGCGGACCGTTCTGCCAGGGCCCGTGTTGCGATCAAGTATTTTCCGCCGAGAAGAACGGATGATGTACCGACCGCGCCGTCTCTTAGACCGGGCGTGGAAATTGCAAGGGTGCCGATCTTCATTGTTCCTTCGAAGCAGAAAGTAACAACAGCATTGTCCATTTAAAGCAGGCTGATTTTGTGAATTCGTCCGTTCTGCTCGATGCTTGCTTCCTGCAACCCGATCCTGTTCTATTGTCTATGTTATGTAGCGGTCTTTTCCTTCTTCCGGCTTCTCTTCTTCGCCCTCTTTAGTCTCTTCAAGATCCGTGCGACGGAACTTTTCCATCTTCTTCCGCATATCCTCGATCTCCGAGTCGAGATCCTTGAGCTCGACCGGAATATTGGTCAAGCTTGTCAGCATTTGTATTACCGCCCTGGCCGCTTCAAGGTCGGGGTAGGCTCCCGTTGTCGCGCCTAGAAGTCCTGCGCACTGTAGGCCTCGCTGGCGTCCGATCCCGAGAATGACGCCTGCGGCTCCCGTAACTGCTCCTCCCTTCGCAAGCTTGGCTCCCAGCTTCTTCAATCGATCGCCGATGATCGCATCTCCTACTACTCCATACACGGCACCGACGTCGTTGCCTGAGCGGGTCCCGTAGCCGCCCATCGTGAAGACCATTTTGCACCCGAATTGTTGAGCAAAGTCGAGGACCCTGCTAGCAACCTCGTACTGACCAGTTACGCTAGGCTGCGCGTCGCCGGTGAGGAAAATTACGTTAGGTTCCTTTTCGTTGAACGAGTAGAACTCGTACTTGGGAAGTGAATATGTTCCGTCCTCTGAGATGTTGATGCCAAGGTTGCCGTCTGGGAAGAGTAGATAGCTAGAATAGAGCTCGGCGAACTTTGTCGGCTTCAGTTTCTCGACGAAAAAGTCCACGGCGACCTTTCCTACATAGCCGAGCCCAGGAAGTCCCTGAATTAGGATCGGCTCTTTCATCTCGACCTTTGAGAGTTCGTGAATTCTAGTATCGTCACTCATCATGTGAGTCCTGATGAAAGATATCTTATCGATTCTTCCGGAGAGTTGTTTAAATAGTTTGATTGAGCTCAACCACTTTTCAGTCACAAGAGTTCGAACTAGATGAGCTGTGCACCATTCGTTTCTTCTCCGCACGACGTTGTCAAAAAAATGCTTGAAGTCGCAAAAGCCAGCAAGGACGATGTTCTCGTCGATCTAGGATGCGGCGACGGACGAATCCTATCAACCGCAGTCAAAGACTTCGGAGTTAAAGCAGCGTTCGGCTACGAGATCAGAGAAGATCTCTTCAAGACCGCGTCCGGCGAAGTCGAGAAAGCGAACCTCTCAAACAAAGTCCATGTCTATAATCGAGATCTCTTCCAAGCTGACCTCAAAGAGGCCACGCTCATAACCCTCTACCTTACCACATACGCGAATGAGAGATTGAAACCGAAACTGCGTGCAGAGGCTCAGCCGGGTACTCGGATCGTTAGCCACGACTTTATGATCAACGGCTGGAAGCCGTCAAGGAAAGAGAACTACAACGAGCACACGATCTACGTGTACTCGATTCCAGAATCCTACTCAGTGTAGAGTCCCAACCCCGGTCTCCTCATAGCTCGAAGAGAGCTGGATATTTCCAATCTCGAGAAACCGCGGCTGTTCCAGATTTCGAGTTTCGACGAGGGCATATCCGTCCGACATCTCTCTAATTCTTCCGATGCTGAGAAGTCTTTCTTCCTCGTCTAACAGACCGGCGAGGAATCCTTTGAAGCTTCTATCCCATCGAAGGATCGATTGTTCTGGATGATCGAACATTCTCAATCCCGCCTGATCCTGACCAATTCTCATAACCCTCGAGCCACTCAGAAAACGGCGATACCCTGCTTCACGAGCGTCCTTCCTCTCATCCTTTGACCGTATTCGAGAATAGGTGGAGCTAGAAAGTTTCAGCGATGCAAATGACAGGATGTTGAGGAGTGGATCAATTTCTTCTGCTCTGCTCAATCCGAGGACTAGGTCAGGCTTCATCGCATGTACAAGCTCTTCTTTGAAGCGAAGCGCGGCCGGATCTCCGATCCAGCCGTCCGTGTTGAGAATCACCACATCAGATAATCTAGTGAGATGCTCTTTCAGTTTGACTAGTAATCGGATTAGCTTGTCGGGACCAGATGAGGGACTAGTGTCACCTACAAAGAACGATGTCTCTGGTCTTAGCTCCTGTAATGACAAGACGGGTTGAGATACTATCGCAGAGCTAACGGTAGTCGGCGGTCCAATATCGGATTGTCCAACGTCACCGTCCACTACTCCAACTCTGAGTCCGGACCGCACACAAACATTAGCAAGGAATGTGCAGAGACTGGATTTGCCCGAGTCAACGTCGCCTAAGATAACTGCGACTCCGCCTTGTCGCCCGGCAACTTGCGCGGCTTCGTTCCATCCCGTAGGTATGGTCGACTCGTTTACAATCTTCCAACTACTACCACGGGCCAGTTCGATCTCAACTACGGAAGGGTCAACGGTAAGTATCGGCTCCTGTCTCGATTTTTCGACCCGAATCCACTTGTCTAATCCAATGGGCGCTCCGAAACAATCCGCTCTGCCGTTGGAGAGTCTGAACTGCCCGGGTCCGTTTAGCAGGAGGGTGTGGCCCTGTCCGACCTCAAGTCTACGTGTCCTACCAAGGGTCGGCAATCTGTGTCCGAAACGACAAGTGCTTGCTTAATGTATTGCCACTCTTGAATCCATCTGCCTATTCGACAAGCAGTGGGGATGGATGCAGGTTGGCCAACATTCTTACCCGGCTTCCCGTGTCGAAGAGCTTCGAGCTTGGACTTCCTGAGCGTTGGTTGCAGTGGAATAGACAGGTTGGTGGGAGGAGGCCTCGCTCTCCATCAGGTAAGCCTGGTCTATGGAGAAGCTGCGACAGGCAAGACCATTCTCTCCATGCAGTGCGTTTTGGAGGCCGCCCGGAAGGATTACAAAGTCTTCTACGTCGATTCCGAGCAATCGTTCTCTGCTAATCGAATGGAACATCTTGCCGGCGGCGCGGAAGTGGCGGAGAGAGTCGTCCTATTTCGACCGGACGACTTCGAAGAACAGGGCCGAATCATTGAGAGTATCGAGAATCTTCTAACAAAGACTCCCGCTCTAGTAGTCATTGATTCGATCACCGGACTATACAGAACTAGACGGGCCGACTCTGAGGGCTTCTTTGCGCGCGATCGAGAACTGAACCGTCAAATCGCCCGGTTGCACGCCCTAGCTTCTCGCTTTGCTACTTGGGTTCTGTTGACTGGGCAGGTTCACAGCTCGCCTGCAGGACCCGTATGGCTCGTCGAGCCGGTTGGAGAGCGCACTCTCAGGCACTGGTCTGATCTGATTGTGAGACTGAATAAGACTCCAAGACCCGGGGTCAGGGATTGCTTTCTAGAGAAGAGAAATGGGCTGGAGGTCGTGGGAAGCCATTCTCCATTCAAAATAACCGAGAGCGGAATTGAAGACGCTTAGTCGGGATTTTTAACCATGGCTCAGTGCGAGAATGGGCGTTAGATCTCCAGATGGTAGGATGGATCGTTTCCGCACTGTTGTATATCGGTCCCTCTTACGTCGCAAACGCTTCGCCCTTACTGTTTGGAGGGGGAAGGACTCTCGATGGGGGCAGGAAGCTTTCTGACGGACAGCCAATCTTTGGATCCCACAAGACAATTCGAGGAGTAGTCGCAGGAATTCTGGCCGGGACGATCATCGGACTAGTCGAGTCTCTAGTTGACCCCAGACTTGCACTTGCAGGTTTCATGATCGCATTGGGATCGGTTCTGGGCGATCTTCTCGGTGCCTTCGTCAAGCGCCGGCTTCGCGTCGAACCGGGTAAAGCCTTCCCAATACTCGACCAGCTCGATTTTGTCCTCGGAGCGCTCATATTCGGATACTATTTCTTCCCAATAGGATTCTACTCAATCATACTCTTCGTAGTAGTCACCCCTCCAATACACTTGGGAACAAACTATGGCGCGTACCGTCTCGGACTAAAGAAGACACAATGGTAAGTCTTCCCAGAAGCGTTCGGTGCGCTGGAAAGCTCTAAAGGCAACTGAGTTTTAGCCGATGATTGTGAATTCTACAAGGGATCTGGGAGAACAGCTCGCAAAGATAGCCCTTGAAACAGCCAGTCGAGAGAAGGCAAACTACGCGGATATCCGTCTGGTGAATACAGTCATTGAGACTGTGAGCATCATCAACGAAAACCCGGCTTCTGAAGAGTCTAACGATCTAGGTGCCGGAATTAGAGTACTGTACCAGAATGGTTGGGGATTCGCCAGCACAGACGACCTCGAGCCAGAAAATATTCGGGAAACGACGAGGAAGGCCTTCTCATTGGCGCGAGGGGCGGCGAAGATCGGCTCTAAGCTCACGCGCGCAAAAGAGCCTGTTCACGTTGCCAATTGGGAGTCGCCGAGAAAGAAGGATCCTTTCGCGGTCCCGACGGAGAAGAAATTTGAGGTTCTCAAAGATGTGACTGGTGAGATGAAGGCAGAGGGCGTTGTCGCAAGAAGGGGTCAGATTATTTCGACGAAGATTGAGAAGTATTTCGCTAACTCGGAAGGGTCAAAGATCTATCAGAACCTGATCCAGACCGGCGCCCAGATCGTAGTCGCCGTGAAGGGTCCATCGGGTATGCAGAGAAGATCAGACCAACAATACGCCCTGGAGGGATACGAGCTGATCGACGAGCTCGATCTTCCCGGAAAAGCTCCGGTTCTGACGAAGGAGGCGATCGAGTTGACCAAGGCTCCTGGATGCCAGGAAGGTCGATCGGACGTGATCATTACCGGGGACCAGGTTGGCTTACAAGTCCACGAATCATGCGGTCATCCCATTGAGCTAGACCGAGTCTTGGGGTATGAGGCGAATTTTGCGGGAAGAAGCTTTCTATCGCCTGACCAGTTGGGAAAGCTACAGTATGGTAGCGAACATGTGAATATCGTGATGGACGCGACGCTGTCCCATGGGCAGGGTCTCGGAACATTCGCGTACGATGATGAGGGCGTTGAGGCTCAGAGAAAGTATGCGATAAAGAAGGGTAAGCTCGTGGGATATCTAATGTCGCGCGGGACAGCTGAAACCGTGGGAGAGACGAGAAGCAATGGTTGCATGCGTGCGGACACCTACCAGCTTCCGATAATCAGAATGACTAACGTGAGCTTGGAGCCTGGAGACTGGGATTATGACGAGTTGATTGAGGACACGAAAGACGGGATTCTCATGGACACGAACTATGGATGGAGCATCGACCAGAAACGATACAATTTCCAGTTCAACTGTGAGAAGGGGTACCGGATAAAGAACGGTAGCGTCGAGGGCATGATCCGAGGACCGGGCTACTCAGGAATCACGCCAGAGTTCTGGAATGCTTGTGATGCTGTGTGCGACAAGAAGAGCTGGGTACTCTGGGGAACGCCTAACTGTGGAAA
>JAJPJY010000151.1 GCA_021323995.1 bacterium
GGGCCATCGACTTTGGCGAGACCGGCCAGGAGCAGGTCCTGGGCAAGGTCCAGAAGCTGCTCGGCCGTGGACTCGGCGGGGCGTTCCCCGAAGCCCTCGAGGTCGGGGCCGGAACCGGCTACCATGCGGCCGTGATAGCGGAGCAGATCGGAACCACGGGACACGTTTACACGGTCGAGCGGGTTACGGAGCTTTTGGAATTCGCGAGAAACAACCTGGAAAAGGCGGGCTACAGCGACCGAGTTACGCTTGTTCATGGCGACGGTTCACTCGGATACAAGGCCCGGGCTCCTTATGATCGAATATTGGTGACCGCGGCTGCGCCTCGACTACCGAATGCCTTAGTCGAACAGCTCCGGCCTGGTGGAATTCTCTTAGTGCCTGTCGGCGGTAGACTCTTCCCGCAAGAGCTGTTCAAGGTAGTGAGGGATCTTGCTTCGGGCGCCAAGAAGACTTCGCTGGGGGGAGTCGCGTTCGTCCCGCTCATCGGGGCAGAAGGATTCGATGAATGAGAGGAACGAGTCGTCACTCGAGAATCGCGGGTTCACTCTAGGGCATCTGACTGTTGAACTGTTCAAGCGTGGCTCGAATCCCGAAGCGAAGGCTCAGTTTATGCAGGGACATCCAGTTTGTCCTTTCTGACTCCTACCATTTTGCAGGCTTCACAGAGCCCCATATGGGTGGGTTCGCCGCACGATTGGCACGCTTGTAATTCAGAAGGGGCAACGTTCGGCTCGGCGAGTTCGCGGAGACGGGTCATCGCCCGATATGCACTGAACGTCACACCTGGATGTGCAAGCTCTAGCCGGTTCACTACGCTCCGAAGCTCGTTGCGCAAAGCTTCCATCATGTACGGGCATGATGCCGTCTGGAACGTTAATCCTTCAGCATAGCCGTAGAGCGCGACCTCTTTCTCCGGAACCTCGCAGAGCGGTTTCACTCGAGGGAGAAACGCCCCTCTCGGATCGTGTAGGACTGGACTGAACCTTGCGAATCTTTCCACATCGCCCTGGAACAGGTTCAGGAGATAGGTTTGGACTACATCGTCTAGGTTGTGGGCCGTGGCAATCTTTGTCGCCCCGACTCTCCGTGCAGCGACGTTGATGGCCTTGCGGCGGAAGACGCCGCAATAAGAACAGGCCGTCATCCGATTCTGCTTTCCCTTTAGGAAGTCGTCTAAACCATTACCATAGAGTTCTTCAAAGCTGACTATCACATGATCGACGCCCAGCTTCTTACAGTACTCCGACGCTAAGTCCACCGCCTCCTCACGATAACCAGCTATCCCCTCGTCGACAGTGACCGCTGTAATCTTGGTATGTTCGAACTTCCTGGACAATTTCTTGAGGATCATCAACATGGTCAAGCTGTCTTTTCCACCGGACACGGCGACGGCGATATGATCGTTCGGTGAGAACATTTTCCAGTGACTTATGGTCCGGCGGACCCGGCGTTCTATCGACTCTCTGAAGCATGTCTTGCAAAGCACGACGCCTTCGTTTTCACGCTTGTAGAATGGGGTGCGCTGGTGGCAACTGCCGCAGCTGGGCGTGTCCATAACCGCTGCCTACTTTGGAAAGATGGTGCCGAAGAGTATGTAGGAGAGGATAAGGTTGGATCCTAGAAGAAGCAGTGAGATAGTGCTTGCGACGGTCCTAACGTTTTTCGTATTCTTCAAGCCAAGCAACGAAAGTATCGTGTCGAAATATCTGTCGCCGTCGAAGGGGAACATCGGCAGCATGTTGACGAGGGCTACACCAAGGAGGATGAGATTCATCCACGAAAGAGTGTTCGCGTAATAGTATGGGAGTGAAACGGGGATGAACGAAGCGTGGGGCTGATAATAGTTGAATACATAGATCCCGATCGTGGCCCTACTGCTGTTGCTGAGAGACGGCTGGGTTAAAACCGTAAACTTCTGGCCGGTATTCATTGTAAGCGTTAGGTTGTGTCCAGGAGTCAAAGGCGTAAGGTAATTCTGAAGATTGTTTATCGATGGGATTGAAGTGCCGTTAACTTGGGAGAGGACTGACCAGGCAGGCACATTGCTTTTCTGAGCGGCTCCCCCGTTGACCAGACCCGTGATCAGAACACCGGACGGGTTCGAGTTGTAGAAGGGACTGATTGACGCAGCGAAGTTCGAGATCAGTAGGAATACTATGAACCACGTTACCACATTTGTGAAGGACCCAGCGGCAAATACGCGGAGCTTGGTCCGGGCCTTTCTCTTCGAGAGGTCTTCCTCGTCAATCTCAACGAATCCGCCGGGCAGGAAAACTGCGAGGAATACGCCTGAAGACTTGAGGGGAACCTTGTCGAGTGAAGCAGCAAGTCCGTGGGCAACCTCGTGCGGGATGAGCAGGACCGCGATCGAGATGAGTATGTAGGGGAAAATATCCCAGCCAATTGTTACGCCCGGAAGTGGAATGATGATCAGTGCTGGTCCCGACGACGATGATCTGTTAAACAGATTCATCGCGTTAAGGACGAAACTCAAAATGACAAAGATGAGGAGTCCGATTCCCATGGCTGCTCCGATGTCGAAATAGGTTAGCCAGCCTTTCCGGAATCGGCCGCCTAGTTTCTCCATCCAGCTGTTGAAGACTTGGGTCTTCAGCATCAAATAGTAGGGCTTCGCGATTATCCCGTGCTTGTCCGCTTTGACCCCAATGGCTAGGAGGACGATGACCGCCCAGACCGCTAGATATTCGAGGAGTGGAATGTATGGGTCAACCAGAGAACTCAAGAGGCTTCTCTCGAAATAGATTTGCGAGCGAACCGGGGATTGCTGTCATATTACCCTTTCAATCACCGGTCGTTTTGAGATTCAGCAATCACATTTGGGTTGGAGCTGGCTAGAGTGTTCCTCTGAACAAATCCTCACTTGGCGAAATTGCAAGCCTCTTACTCGAGGCGCGGTTTTGGAATTTTACTCGCTCTAATCCTCTAATGATTGCAGCCGGGGCTCTTTCCCTTCCTTGGCCCATTACGAGTTCAGCTGCTGAAGCCAACTCGTCAGCGAGGGCGACGTTCTTGAAGCGGAGTCTGTAACCAAACAGGTCTTTCTGGCCCCGATAATCAACTAGTGGACTCATGCCTGCAACACCGATGCACTCTTCCACCTGGCCTCGCCGGAACGGTCGGCTTCGAGTGTCGCAGACGACAACTCCAACATTCTTCCCGGTCAACAATTTCACCCTTTTCACAAGACTTCGTGCTGAAGCATCTGGATCTTGGGGAAGAAGAGCGTACTTGGTGTCGCCTTTGACATTGGACTTATCGACGCCCCCGTTGAGGCAGGTTGCTCCGGTCCTGGTGGTTACGATTAGGGCTTCCTTGTCTGCGCGTACTACTCGCTGGGAGTCCCTAAGAACGAGCTCAACAAATTCGGGTTTTTTGCCAGTTCTCTTCGCGATGGTTAGTGCACGAGCAGATGGCTTGACATGACGAATATCGACGACTCTTCCCTCAGTTTTTGAGATGGCTTTCTGGCCCACTACGAGAACGTCGCGATTCCTTATCCCAGCTCCCATTTTTCTGGCCCGTTTCACGATGAGTCCGGCCAAATCATCTCCCTGGTTGAGGAGAGGAAGTTGATCTAACGGAGTTATTTCGATCAATTTCGAACCTCGCATATTCGAATATGGTACCCTATTCAAAGTAGTTGTGGGCTGTTACAAAGCGAAATGGTCGCAGTGTAAGGCAACTTTATATTGGAACAGCCGGCAGTGTCTAATTGCAGGTTGACTCGCCGAGGAACGTATGCCGTCCGTTACCGAAACGACTGCTGCTTTCTCACGTAGCAACCGAAACGAGAAGAGACGAAGAACGGAGGTGGAACGTGGATATGGGTTATGAGAGGAGAGGTTATGGTGGCGGTGCGAATCGCTTCGGTCCGAAGCCTGTCGAAGAGGGCAAGGAATACGAAGTTGACATCAAAGAGATCAGCAGACGTGGAGAAGGAATAGCTCGCGTCGAGGGTCTCGTGGTGTTCGTACCGAACACTAAGCCCGGGGACCATGTTAAGGTCAAGATATCTCGGGTATCAAACCGCTTCGCATCGGGCGAAGTGATCCAGTAAGAGCACCGGGGAGCTCCTTTTTGATCCCCACCGGTTTCTTTACTCTCGGCCCACTGGTTACTGCTAGATCTGCCTGTCTCGTCGGGGACCAATAGAGTCAGTAGATAATTCGAACCAAGCGCCCATTGGTGAGGGAAGGCTTATGAAAGCTGGTCCTAACTCTCAGGCGGTTCTAGTGATTCCGGTCTAAGTTGAAGGTACAAAAGCCGAACTGGTTCAGCGTGACGGAACTAAGGAGTCTCGCCATACGGCGACACTGGTCCTTACTCTCCTGGGCATCAGGACTCATCGCTCTCGCATTCATGGCCTACTATGCAATAATGGCTCTTGGAAACCCTCCTAGTGTCATAGGACAACAGTTCGTGCTGAC
>JAJPJY010000010.1 GCA_021323995.1 bacterium
ATGTGTTCGGATCACCCAAGTTGTTCCCTTAGAGACGCCTTGGTGGAAGATTGACAGCGCAAGTGTTCTCGGACGGGTTTTGTCTAGAACTTCAGTTGCTTCAGCATCCTATCGTTTTCGAGAAATCTACACGAACTGGGCCCTCCCTGTGCCATGTTCCTTTGAACCTACGAAAAGAAACAGCTTCGACGTTGAAATAAGGTAACACGGTCTCCATTTGTGTCCGCGCTGACTTCGATTGTCATTTAGACGAAAGACTCAAGAAACACATGCCCCCCAAACGCAACCTTTCCTCTGGAAACCGAATGATATTTCTATCAGCGAAAGCTTCTACACTACAAAGTGGCGGCTTAGTGACAGGCAACCCGAAGAGACCGTTGAGTTCAAAAAAAAGGGCCGTCCAGGCGGCCCGTAAGCGGGAGAGCCGAGGCAGAATCTACCTTGCAGTAATCGTAATCATCATCATAGCAGTTGGAGTCGGATGGTACGTTTACTCGACGGTCCAATCTTCGAGCGGTGCGCCAGACTTCGCAATCGCTGCGCCGACGGTAGTAACGATCCAGGCTGGAAATCAGATTGCTTCAAAAGTTAACGTGACCGCAATGAACAACTTTGGCGGTATTGTTCAATTAACTGCCACAGCTTCGACTGGACTCGCGGCAACTATAAGCCCGCCAGTTGTTACGAAATCAGGCATTGCTATCTTGACAATGTCCGCAACGAGGAATGGTACCTATACCGTGACCGTTACCGGGACAAGTGGCAGTCTGAAGCACTCTGTCACTCCAGTCGTAGGCACAGCTTTGTACGCAACATTGAAGACCACACAAGGAACGATCGTGGTCGAACTTTACAGGGCACAGACTCCCCAAACTGTGGCTAACTTCGTGAATCTTGCAAACTCCCATTTCTACGACAACCTCGTATGGCATAGAATAATCCCCAATTTCGTTGTTCAAACTGGAGACCCTACCACTAAAAATGGGGGCGGAGATCGGAACACGTGGGGACAAGGAACATCAGGTCAGAACGTCCCGTTCGAATACAATAGCACTCTTCACAACAGCGTCGGCTCTGTTGCGATGGCCAGTACAGGCGCCGGAGTCGGAGGAAGTTCACAATTCTATATCAATGTGGCCGACAATAGCGCAACTCTGGATGGGAAATACGCGGTGTTCGGACAGGTAATCGTTGGAATGGATGCTGTAAATGCGTTGGCAAATGTACCGACAACAAATCAATTCGCAAACGCTCAGAACCAACCAACAGATCCCTCTACTGCAATGCTGACAAGCGTCATAGTTTCGAACTCTTGACGATAGAGGCCGACCGTCAAAATCTCGACTGGATACGATGCTCCGAGAGATCGAACCTCACGATCGTGCCCCGGAAAGTTACATAATCATTGACCCCCAACTAAGAAGCATTCTAAACGCGTCCGAGAAATTCCTTCACGAAAGCTGTCTGTCTCTACATTCGTGCGGAGTACATGCAAAGCGTTTTAACTGGATTACTGTAAAAAGCTCGGCCGAGTAGTTTCAAGATTGGCAGACAAGAGAGCAGTAATGATCGTAGTCGACGGAATGGGTGACAGACCCCTAATCGACCACGACTACAAGACTCCCCTAGAATACGCTAACACGCCGAACATGGATCGGCTGGCCAAAGGCGGCCTTGTCGGGTTACTTGATCCAATTTCTCCTGGCGTTAGGCCTGGAAGTGACGTTGCCAACCTTGCATTGCTTGGTTACGATCCGATCAAGTACTACACAGGTAGAGGATCGCTAGAAGCGTTGGGCGCTGGAATTGATCTTGGGCCTAACGACGTTGCGTTTCGAGTCAATTTTGCAACGGTTGATGACGACTTTCGCGTAGAGGATCGCCGCGCCGGTAGAATTCGGAAAGGGGCGTCAAAGCTCGCAAAGTCTGTCGCCGAAATCAGAGTCGAGAGTACCCCAGGCGTCAAGACGATATTCAAACCAACTGTTGATCATAGAGCCGTCCTTGTCTTGAAGGGAGAGAAGTTGTCGAGAAATGTAACCGACACGGACCCGGGACAAGAGGGTCTGAAGCTCGTTGTATCCAGAGCTACCGATGGGTCCGAGGAAGCGAAACGGACCGCAGCTGCTGTAAACGAGTTCGTAAAAAGATCTCATGAAGTTCTCAGAGAACATCCACTCAATCAGGAACGAGCTAACAATGGCGAGAAACCCGCGAACATTATCCTGACGAGAGGCGCTGGGACCCGTCCATCTCTGCCCAGCTTCAAATCAATGTTTGACCTCCGAGGCGCATGCATCACCGGAACCGCCTTGATCAAAGGGCTCGCAGTAGCCGCTGGAATCGACAATATCGACGTTAGAGGAGCGACAGGGAGCTTAAAGACCGACTATCAGGCTAAAGCAAAGGCAGTCATCGAAGGCAGCAGGGACAGGAACTTTGTCCTAGTCCACGTGAAAGCACCTGACATTGCTGGTCATGACGCGGATTTCAAGGGAAAAGTTCGGGCTCTCGAAGAAGTCGACACATTGGTAGGCCAAGTAATCGATGAAGTTGACATTGGGGCAAACTACGTCTGTCTAACTTCCGACCACGCAACACCAGTTGGATATGGGTACCATACAGGTGACCCTGTTCCAATCGTAATCGGTGGCCCCGACGTTCCGGCAAGCAGGGTGCTCAAGCTTAGCGAGTCGTCCGCCTCCCGAGGGAATATGGGACGGATACGGGGATTGAACCTAATGCCCGTCCTTACCGACTTAATCGGACGAGGCCGACTTTACGGGTCATAGACAAGAAGAGCGCGCAATCTTCTCCATGATCTGACGCGAGGCTCGAGTAGGGTCCTTTGACCCCGTTATCCAACCTCCGACAATTATGACCTTCACTCCAGCATTCACAAGCCCTTCTACTGCACCGGGAGTGACACCTCCAGCCGTAGCTATTGGAATCCTAAGAGATCTTGCTATCTCGACGATCGTCCGACTGACCTTGATTCCTGAATGTAGAGCTTTCTGAGCATCGATTCCAGTGTGCAGGCAAACAATGTCAACGCCCAGTTCTTCGAGCTTCCGCGCTCTCACGCGAGGGTTCGTCGACATCAACAAGTCGGCCATCAGAAGCCCGTCATATCTAGACGCTGTTCTAACCGAATCACGGACAGTGCTGTCATGCGCAAGGCCTGAAATGGAAACAACCCCGGCTCCCGCAGCAAACGCCATTTCCGACTCGATGGTACCTGCGTCTAGCGTTTTCATGTCAGCAACGACGGTGTTTTTTGGAAACCCTTGACTGAGACTCTTGACTGCTCGCATCCCCTCGCTTTTGATCAGCGGGGTCCCTGCCTCTATCCAGCTGATGCCCGATGCTACTGCTTCTCGTGCAATCCGGAACGCTTTCTCAAGATCCAGTAGGTCCAGCGCCACTTGCACTTGTGGCCATGATCGCTTCATCGTTCTATTCCTTCCTCGGTCTCATGTTATGGGATTCATCCGGGAATTATCCAGCATCTAAGCGACTCGATTCATTCTGGCGATGAAATACCCCGCGGTCCTGTCATAATGAGGCCAGAGCCTGCGACAGTCCGATAGGCCTGACAAGCCACTCGATCCGTAGTTCTCGAGAACTGGGCGCGTCTCGAACTCGGGATGAGATTTCATGAACCCTGAGACGACGCCTTCGTTCTCTTCTACCGTTAGACTGCAGGTACAATATAGAATCCGACCCTCTTCGGAAAGAAGGGGCGACACTGAGTCTAGAATCTTCCGTTGTATTCTCGAGTATCGATCAATTGACTCGGGAGTAAGATGCCACTTCATGCTCGGATTCCTATCAAAAATCCCTGTTCCCGAGCACGGTGGATCTATAAGCACGAGGTCGAAGGCCCCGCGAAGACTGAGACCCGTCGCATCGGCTATCACCGGTTCTGCAATCTTCACCCCCAACCTTGAAACTTCACGTCGCCAGCTCCGCATTCTGCCTCGCGAATAATCCACGGAGACTATTCTACCTCTATTCTTCATGAGCTGAGCCAGAGTTGCAGTCTTTCCACCCGGAGCAGAACAGACGTCTAGGACGTTTTCCCCAGGCTTCGGATCGGCCGCCTTCACCGCGAGGAAAGACGCCATGTCCTGCATTTGGAACAATCCCTTAGAGAAGAAATCGGACAACGCTGAGGGCGACCCATCCACAGTGAATACTCCTGGCTCGGGGCCAAGCTTAGTTAGTATCGATGATGATCGTTTCACTTCGACCGGCAACGATGTTCTGCCTCGGTTTCTTAGCGGGTTTACACGGATGTATCTGGGTCTATGATCTGCGGATAAGAGTCTGATTGTTTCTGCTCGTCCAAACAATCGGACGCAATATTCGACCCACCATGCTGTGTGATGAGTATTCAGACCGACTCTTTCAGAGTCAGTCAAATTGGGCCATTGGCGACTTGGGTCAATCGCGACGAGTGTACCGAGCAAGAGTTCCAGGTC
>JAJPJY010000043.1 GCA_021323995.1 bacterium
TAGGAATCGGAGGTAGGGATGATATTTTCCAGGAAAGGTGTGGGGAACATCCGACGATACGTTGTAGTTTCGAAGCTTGATCTTCTCCCACTCGCCTGAAGAGATCATGTCTCCTGTGAGAGAACTTACTTCAGGTTCAGGTCCGACGCTAGTTGCTGCGCTCCATCCCGCGGGAGTAATCTCAAACGTCCGGTCGTTCGTTACTCGAGCCTCGACAAGGTTTCTTTTGACTAGTCGCTGGACGGCCTCCTTCAAGGTCGGTGAGAGCTCTTCTAGAGAAACACTAGCACCCTTCAAGTGGGCTAGCGTCTCCTCATCATCGTCCCGCGCCGGGTCCTTCTCAACTATGAGTTCGAGCTTAGAACCGATTTTCTCGATCCTTCCCCAGTGCTTCCTGCTAATCCATCCTGTCACTATGGACCCGTATCTTTCATCCAGTCCGGATCCTTGGAGTGCGTCCTTTAGGAGAAGGCGACCCCCGTTGTTTTTTACAAAAGAGACTATTCTTCGCTCCGGGAGACCTTGCTCCGCAAACGATTCTCCTTCCTCGGTGAGGATGAGCTCAGTTCTCTTCTCGATCTGTTCTCTGATAAGACCAGCTTGCGCGAGGTTTAGGGCAGCGCGGGCGATGGCAGAATCCGCGAGCCCAGTTTGTTTTGCTAGATCCTCCGGAGACGCCGGCCCAACAGATTCGGTGAGCACCCTGAGAACTCGGGTCTCATTCGGGCTAAGCTCTACCAAGAGGACGGTTCTCCAATCTTCAGCTTTCGCTGAGTTCCATCGCCGGCTATATTTGACTTGAAATCACGATACTAGATACGGGCTCAATCAAAGCGGGTTTCAAGAATACGTCTCAGTGTCCTCTTTTTGAACTCTGATTCCTCATCTGGAGGAAAGTATGGATAAACCACCGGTAGGGTGACCCCTGCTTCACGAAACGATCGCACGTATCGACTCAACTCATCATCCGCGGGGTTGGCTACGCTGACCTTCAGCAGTTCCATGGGCAATTCAACCGGACCACGCTTCCATTCGTCGTTCTTCCGAAACTCTGAGATCACATCTGCCGTCCCGTCTCGCAAGAACATCTCATGATACTGGGGTGTCGAATCATAGTTCAGAAACTCCTGCACCATAAGCCTACGTGCTGTCCCATCGTTCTTTGAAGAGTAGAAGATCTTCAGGTAACACGCGAACTCGATCTGTTCTACCATTTGGGGTCTGATCGACTCAACCAGTCCGGCGGCGTAGTGCGGAGAGCAGAAGTTCAACAGAAGCCCGTCAGCGATTCCCATCGATCGCTTCGCGATGCCAGTTTTGAGTGTGGCAACGTAGATCTGCGGTGCCTCAACGTCTGATGGAAACGACCGGAAGTCCTTCTTGAGCTCATTAAGCCTCTTCAACATTGTGGTTACTGTTTTACCCGGTTGGGGGCCTGGAGAGCCGGTTCCGACTCCTAAGATGAGCCTGTTGGACGAGAGCGCCTGAATCGTCTGGACTCGCCTTACTAGAATCGCAGGATCGTGTTCGAGTAGCCGGATGACTCCGCTTCCAGCATAGACTCGGCTCGTCAATGAGAGAATTGTTGAAGCGATCTCTATGGCCTCGTATCCGCTTCTGCCGTCAGGAATGAAGATGCTTGCTATCTTGTTGCTTCTTTCTAGGAGTGGGGAGGCTTCCTTGATCTCCGTGGGAGAGAATACTCCTGGCCGGAGAGCGAAGCCCAGTTTTTCCGAATTCAACGGGTTTCGTTTTGCGGCCGAGACTGCTCGGCTATTAGAGTTGACTCGGTCTATTGTCTTAGTGTTGCCTTGAGCGAGACAACAAGCTGTCCATCGGTCTCGATCGCATCCAGTAGATGAGTGTAAGTTGGAATTGGGTTATGACTCCTGTAGAGGTATGAGAGGTGGACGCCGCTCACCTCGTTGTGGAGCCCGGCATACGCTTGAGCGATAAGATGGACTCCTCCTCCGAATGGATTCCGAGAAACGGTCTGTTTCACTCTCTCCGGGACCGGTATGCCGAACCGTTTGCTAACGAAGAGTAGATTGTTCAGCCCGTTCGGAATGGATAGTTGGACAAAGACCGGCACCTTGACACCATTGGTGCGTAGAGAATCGATGTACTCTAGGACGAAATAGTCGTCAAATGCTGAGTTGGTCACAAGATAGTCGGCTCCCGCCTCTACCTTGCTAGTGGTCCGGGAGATCTCACGGTCCCTGTCCAGAGCATACTGGTTTGTGACCGCTCCGATACAGGGACGTTGCTGGCCCTCGAAGGTTGACCGAATCGCTCTGATGAGGTCCTCCGCCCTCTTGAAGTCATAGTTCTCAATACTGTAGCCTGGATAAGGGTCGCCGAACACCACTAGAAAATTCTCCAAACCTTTCTTGAAGAGAAGCTGCAGATGGCCTAGATCTGATCGGCGAAAATCCCTGCAGGTCAGGGAGGGAATCGCTTCAAATCCTGTGCTTTTGACGATACATGCCGAGGCTATACTTCTGGCCTGAGGAGTGACATGAAACTCGACGGGATAGCTCGGGTCGTTCTCCCGGCTCCTCAGAGCCGGAATAGTTACTGCGTCCACCCGTCCGTCCAAGAGTGGCAGGTGTGCTGGTACGACCCTGTCCGGAATCACTTCAGTAGTAAGTATTCGATGATGCTTCGCTTGTTCTGAGAGTTTCAGCTCAAGGTCCTCCGCGCAAGCTCTGCTCCTTTCACTACGCTATCGAGCTTGGAGTAGGTCACGTCCCATGATCTAGTTCGTAGACCGCAGTCAGGGTTTGCCCAGATTTTTCCCGGGTCACCGACAATTTTGGTCGCATAGAGCAGTCGGTCGCGAACCAGTTCTGGAGATTCTATGATGTTACGGTCGACAGCCTTACCAGAGGCGGTCGGGACATGTCCTGAAAAGTCGTGGACGTGGACGACCCCGACTCCGAACTCGCCTTCGTATCCGTTCTGAATGAAGTATTCGAGGTCACGATATCCCTCTCGGTGCTCCGGGTCAACTCCTAGGCTCGTGTTGTCTCTATTGGCGAACTCGAGGGCTAGCTGACTGCATTTGTCAAGCTTCGGCGCGTACTGTGCAAGAATCTTGTATCCGATCTCAGAAGGATAGCATGTGTGGTCGCTGAAGTTGCAGCTGAATCCTCTAACAGTCTCATTCCACGCTTCGACAAACAACTCCATGTCTGCCGGCTCGGGATGCGTGGTGATGGCCGGTTCATCTATCTGGATCCAGCTCGCCCCGGCGTCGACCAGGTCTCGGATCTCTGGACGAATCACCTGTTCAACGAAGTCGAGCAGAAACTCTCTCTTGGCCTCCTGTTTCTGTCTCTTGAGACTCGAACCCGTTTTGTGTCCGGAGTAATCGCCGCCAAAAGACCAGTCGACCAGTGTGTATGGTCCGGTAATTGGAACCTTGATCTGACCTTTCGCGTTCTCCTTGACATCAAGGAACTCTTGAAGGTATATCGGGTGCTTCCTATGGATCTTGGATTCGGCAACTGCCTTGTTGAAGTACTTGTAATCGAATGATTGGACGTGACCGAGTACTCGCATTCCCTCAACGCCGCGGATTACATGCTCATACATCTCCACCCTCTGCTGCTCTCCCCCAACACCCACGTTGTCGAGTCCTGTCCGTTCGAAGAGTCTTAGCCCGTAGATGGTTGAGAACTCTAGCAGCCCGCGGACGCGGTCCTTGCCTTCCGGCGTCGAAAGCAGCTCTTTAGCCCGGTCATGATAATCGTCGATGCCCAGTCGTCCAGCCCATTGTTCTGCCTCAGCCAGGTCTTTACTCGTCAGCGGTTGGGTGAGACCCTTGGTCCGCCACCGGGGCTTTGCAATGCTACCGATCTCCTGGGTAGGGAAGAGCTTCGCCAACTAGTTCTTCTCCTTGATCAATCTGGTTGCGTTCACTAAGGAGAGTGCTTTCGCATCGGCGACTTTTCGCGGAACAAATTTGAGGTCAGAATTTGGAACCAGTATGATGTTGTCTGAAACGATGTGCTTTGAGACTCGTGTGGCAGTTTCCGCTATCCACTTCGGCTCTTCGACGTTTGATTCGCGCGAGTCCACGATGCCCAGCGCGAGTTTCTTCTCTGTCTCAACCTTGAGCTGCGACCAGTCAGTCTCGAACAGGTCGAATCCTACGGTTTCGACTGGCAGTCTCAGGAGGCGCGGAAGTATCGCGGTAGCGTCTCCAAAATACGTCTGGACTAAGAACGATGCATTAGATCCTGTGACCGCCGTGCGAAGTGCAGCTAGGGCTGAGTCCAGCTCTTCACTGGTTAGTGCTTCTTCTCTGTGGGGCCGATAGACCAGGCACGGTTCCGAGACTTGGAAATGCGACACTCCCGCGTCTTTCAGACTTTGGATTATGAGATGTTCTGCGTGCGCGATGTCAGACAGGAGATCTGAGCGTGCCTCATAGTGAAGATTTTCGGAGAGCTCGGAGAGCGTGTATGGTCCGACGAGTGTCACCTCCCATGGTTTCGATTTCGGGAGGAGTTCCGCACGAAGGAATTTCTTCGGTTCGAATTTGGAGACGGCTATCTTTCCGATTATTGCCGGTTTTTTGTAGAATGTGTTAGTGTCGAACCAACGCGAATATCTGGTGCCAGTAATGACTCCTTCTAGTGAGTCGACGACTGGTCTCAGCTGGTCCTGCCATTCGAAGGCGCCGTCAGAGAAAGTTTCAAACCCAGAATCCCCCTCTAGGCGGACGAGGTCTCGCGTGTCCTGATCGAACCTTTCTTCTAGGCTCGCCCGGTCAGTCTTCCCCCTGTCGTAGGATCGTGTGAGTTCGATGAGCTGTTCTGAGCGGGGATAGATTCCGCCCAGTTGTGCGGTGGGGGGCATTGTCATCTGGTTTCCCGATATTCCAATTATATAAGTTATGTCGTACTAATATTCCAATCAGAATGACTGTGTGCTTGAGAATCTATTCCGAAGGGAATATCAAGCACCTGAACCCTCGATACTGTACATGTTCATGCTACCATCTCTCGACGAGATTCCAAAACAGCGCAAAGCACTGCGACTTACCCAGTCAAGACTTGCCGAGCTGGCAGGTGTAAGCCAATCAATCATCGCAAAGATAGAGTCGGGTACTGTCGATCCTTCGTACTCGATAGTCAAGCGGCTGGTCGATGCGCTGGAACGGCAGAGCGTCGACACCACACGACCCAAGGTGAGTGCTATCATGAGCAGACCCGTAATCTCAGTTTCCAGAATGCAGCTCGTCCGCGACGCTGTAGATCTGATGAAAAAGCGAGGCTATTCACAGCTGCCTGTCTTTGAAGGAGGAAGATGCGTGGGTAGTATTTCTGAGAAAACCATCCTCGACAGGGCAGCACGGGGAGAATCGCTTGACTTGCTTCTGAACAACCGCGTCAGGGATATCATGGATTCTCCTCTCCCAACGGTGGGCGAGGATACGCCCTTCGAATCAGTGCTTGGGCTGCTACAGGGAAACTACGGAGTCCTCGTGACGAGGGGAGAAAACGCCATCGGAATTCTGACAAAATCCGACATTCTGAAAGTGAAACGATAGGACACGTACGTTTGACTGGTCAATTTTGCGATTAAATATGGTCGCTTTTTCCAGCGCTCTGTTTCTCTAGTTAACAGTGGCCAGTAACATCATTCCTATCCAATATTGAGCGTCGCATGTTCTCGTCTCGGAATTACTCAAGTAGCAGGGCTAATGGTGAAAAGTTTGCGAATCGGGCACAGGTTGATCTCATGCTAACAATTTTTGGCAAGAAGAAGAAAGACGAAGATGCTCCAGCGGTCGATCCAAGTGTCACGCAATCTGTATCGACAACTTCTAACATTTCTCTGACCCCAACCTCGGGCCCTTCACTCGGTTCTAATTCCAATCAGACTCCAACGCAAGTCCCTACGCCCGTCACCCCTATGATGAGTCAGAATCAGCCCTCACCTCCTACTAAGCCGGTCACCCAACAACAAATCTTCAGGGCATCCCCAAACGCTCCACTTCCGACTGAGGAAACCTCCTTGACTAGGCTTCTCCAGTCACTACTCGCAGACATCCCACTCCCGCCCGACGTCGACGCCAGCTTTGGCGGACCTGGGCCGACAACGCCCGATTTTGTTCCGGTAAGATCTACCCCACCTAGCAGACCCATGGTCATAGGCCCAGGAAAGGACAATAGCGATTCGGAGGAATTAGCAGAACAGCCGGCTAAACAGCCCGCACCTACACCTCCTAGCAAGACGACTAAACCATCTGACGTTCAACCACCTATAGGCAAGATTCCGGCCCCTGCACCTTCTCCAACTGTCGCCCCTAAGAAGGATCAGGCTCCGGAGAAGGCCGCTGAGAAACCGTCGAAGATCGACAAACAGCCCGAGCCACCTGCGAAGCCGGCAAAGGTTACCAGAACTACGCAGGACTTCGATCACATTTTCCAACTGACTCAGGGCAACCTGGAAAATACGGGTGTTGCCATAATCAACGGGGAGGCTGGCTCAGGACGCACCACGCTCTGTTCAGGACTCACCGGCAATTACATGAAAATGGGCAATCCATGCCTCTACCTCACTTGTGACCAGTCCCCCTCTGATCTTCGAAACCAGATGAAGAAGCTGGGCACCGACGCGGCGCAGTACGAGTCTAGCTACCGGCTCATCATAGTCGACGGCTTCGCCGCCCAATCCGAATCATTCAGCATGGAAATGTACTACGTCGATCAGCCCTTCAACTTCGACAACATAACAGAGTCACTCGTCAGGAACATTGGAATGTTCGTCGGCGAAAAAGTCAGGATAATCCTCGACTCGCTAGACGGTCTCGCAGCGAAAGTGCCCGCGAAAGACTTCACCAAAGCCTTCACAGACCTCGCCAGCAAGCTCAAAGACTCGGGAGCAACATTCATCATCACCGTCGACATGTCGAAGCTGTCGAAGGACCTAGCGGGATCACTGAATGAACTTGCTGACTGCTCCGTCGACTTGTCAAAAGACGACTCAGACCCTAACGGACGCGAGCTGAAGGTTCAGCGCCTGAACCACTCATCAGCGAAAGTTGACGCTGAAACTTTCGAGATTGATTCAAGTAAGGGCCTAGTCTTCGTCTAGAGCAAGCTTATTCGACATTGGCCCTCAATAGGTCTGTTGTCGAGAGCTCCCTTGGTTAAAGGAAATTCTTGGTTATTCCTAGCGCCTCGTTTGTTTTCGAGATAGACGCCTGTCCCGAAGTCTCTAGCCCGGTAAGAGCCCGTATCGCGTCAACGTTCTCTGGGACCACGACGCTCTCATTGTGCACCTGGTAGACCATGCTCGCTTCCCCGTCGGTCACGTCGAGGATGTCCTCCCAGAACGCGATTTCCCACATGTCAGCCCTTGCTCTTCCGAGGTCGCGCATCATCTCCGCTACCGCGTTCATACTGTCAACTCCGTCTGAGGTTCGGACCGCGGCAACCCTCGGTGCACTTCTCAATGCCTTGACGACGTCTTTCTTCTCCGCTTCGCCCTTCAGCTGAACCATCGCGAAGTGTAAGTGCCCAAGATTGAACGGGCCCCTCGCAGCCATCGTAGTAATGTTGAGCTTCGGAAGAATCGTCTGCGCATCAGGACCTTGATGCGACGGAATATGGGCCTCCGGGACCACGGTGTTGATCAGTCCGGTCTTGTGGCTCTCCCATGGGTCCGTCCCTCTCCTGAAGAGAACGACTCGCGCTTTCTCGACACCAATCGTATTGAAGAGTGTCCCGACCATTCTGCAAATCCCGGTCGTGTTACAGCTCACAACTCTGGTAGAGGGAAGGTTCAGGTTCTCTTCAAAGTTGCACTGTGCCACGAAGGATGCCCCTGTCAGGTCGTGTTTTTCTCCGCCCTGGAAGATCGACTTGACACCAGCCTTATCGTAGAGCACCTTGTTCTTCGCTCCCAGTCCTGCAGGAGTGCAGTCCACGATTACGTCGACTTTCTTTAGAAGTTCGTCAAGGGTCCCGGAAACTTCGACGCCTGATTTTTTCATATCAGGGGCTTTCTCAGAGATCGAGGCGTAAATTTCGAATCCCTTGTTCTTGCCGAGTTTGACTCGATAGTCTCCAACAACATCGGATACGCCTATGAGTTTCATGTCCTTCTGTTTGGCGACGGCTTCAGCAACACGTTTTCCAATAACGCCGAAGCCGTTTATTCCGACTTTCGCAGCGGGTTTAGGCATTCCGCGATCCTCCGATTATTCTTTGTGAAAATCGCGTCTTTTAGGCATGACGGGCAGATGCATGGATAAGACGGCTGGGATAGACGGGCTTTAATACTAGCCCTACCTCTTTGGATCGTAAGCTTACCGATTAACAGCTTAAGGAAACGAAAAGGAAGGTTAGTGGAATATGGAGGTTAAACTTTCATGGTTGAACCGTCGCAGTATGCTTCGACAACAAAGTACATAGTTAAAGCAAGGTTTGACGTAGAGGGAGTAGTCGAAAAACCCGACGTTGTCGGTGCCGTTTTCGGCCAGACAGAAGGCCTATTCGGGCCTGACCTAGACCTCAGGGAACTACAGAAATCCGGCCGAATCGGCCGTATCGAGATTAATCTAGATTCTAAAAAGGATAAGACTACAGGGTCAATCGTCATCCCCTCAAGCCTGGACAAGGTTTCAACAGCCATTATAGCAGCGGCAATCGAGAGTGTCGATCGTATTGGACCCTGTGAGGCTAAGATCAGCCTCGACAAGGTCGAGGACGTCCGGGAAGAGAAACGGAAGGCCATAATGACGAAGGCCAAGGATATTCTCAGAAAATGGGTCGTAGAATCCTCACCCAGCACTGAAGAGGTTGTCAAGGAAGTCGCGGGATCCCTTCGAGGTGTCGATGTCATCGAGTACGGACCCGATAAGCTGCCTGCGGGCCCGGAGGTTGAGAGAGGAGACATTGTGGTTGTAGAAGGACGAGCAGACGTGATACTCCTGATGAAAGTTGGAATCAGGAACGTAATCGCACTGAACGGCACAAAAATTCCAGATACAGTCATCAAACTGACAAAGGACAGAGAAGTGACCGCATTTCTAGACGGCGATAGAGCGGGCGACCTGATCCTAAAGGAGCTATCTCAAGTAGCTGAGATCGACTATGTCGCACGAGCTCCATTTGGAAAAGAAGTCGAGGAGCTCACCCCCAAGGAAATCATGCGGGCGTTACGGGAACGGGTCCCGGTCAACATGGCCAAACCCATAGAGAGACCACAATTCGCGAGGCCAGAACGAGACGAGCGACAATTCGGTGGCGAACGATCATACACGGAGAGAGCATACGGACCCCGAGACCGTCCATACGGGCCTCAGGAAGTGCCAGTTCACGCGGCGCCAGCGATGGAGAAGCCGAATCTACCAAACCCTGTGTTCGATGCTGCAAAGGATCTTCGAGGAACCCTGGAAGCAGTCGTGTTCGACGAGGCCGGGAAGGAATTGTCCAAGATGCCAGTTAGCGAACTCGCAGAGAAAATACCAACTTTGGAAAAGGCTCAGGTGGTTCTCTTCGACGGAGTTGTAACTCAGAGGCTTCTCGATACCGCCGCAAGCAAAGGGATCAAGTACGTGATCGGCGATAGAGTCTCTGACGGAGCTAAACGGCCCACGAATGTGAGCGTAATGACGCTAAACGATCTATCAGCGTTCGCTCCTGCCTGAGAGACTAACCTGCGCGGCAGAACCAGCCATCAGCTGGTCCTCGCTCACGCCCAGCACTTCTAGAATTCTCGCTGCCGCAGGCACAATCTGGTTGTGGAGGTAGTAGTCGTAGTCTATCTCTTGTATTGACGCTCGGAAGTGGGGTTCAGCCTTCTGGTACAGCTTTCCAGGCCTGTTCGTTATTACAAAGCCTACTTTGTCGCCGGCTATAACTGACCAGCCTTCTTTCGCCATTGTCTTCGCGGCTTCCACATGTGGAGCATTGATCTCATAGTTAGCGACTGGCTTTGTCAGGGTCTTCCAGATCACGAATTTCGACAGGGGCAGATTTTTCGACCTGAGGTCTTTGGTCAAGTCTTTGACGTAAGCCGTTGCTCTGTCGGGGTTCGCATCTTCCAGAATCATTCTTAGGACGGTGTTCTGGACGTCCCTCGCTAAGTTTGACCAGTCTCCTCGGACTGCTTCTAGACCTACAACATCTACCTGGCCGTCGGTTCGGAGACCAGCGTATTTCTTCTTGGCTTCGGTGAAGAGAATTCTCTTGTAGACTTCCGAGAGGTTGATTTCGAGACCTAGTTGCTGGTCGATCTCGTTTAGGAACTTTTGGACGAGCTTCTCATCATAGTTGATGAAGAGGCTGTCCGTGTCTCCGTAGAAGACTGTTAATCCCAGCTCCTTCGCGATCGCTATAGCCCGGTTGATTGTCAGCCTTCCCATGGCTGCAGCGGACTCGGCGACCTCCTTTGAATACCATCTAGCCCCTGCCCAGCCTGCATATCCGTAGACAGCGTTGGTCATGACTTTGACAGCTTTTTCACGAGCCTTCAGCAGAGGATATCTTGGATCACTAGTAGGCGTGCGTTTGAGTTCAGTCTTTGTTGCTTTGCGGGCCTCGATCAGCTTGGTTAGGACGATCCGGTAGAACCCTGAAGGTTGTTTTCGGAACCGGTGTCTGACTTCGGGGACCTCGAATGTGTCCTTTGTCTCGTTCCCGCTGACGAGTGTGTCAGGCGAGATGTTGTATTTGATCATGAGGCTTGGATACATGGACGAGAAATCGACGCTAGCCACGTTGTCGTGGAGTCCGACCTTTGGCTCGAGGACGATGGCTCCTCTGTATGGAATGATAGGTTGTTCCAGTCTGGACGGTATGAGTTGGCCAAGGGCATGGGTCTCCATCATCAGATAATTATCGACTCGAAATCCGACCGCGGCAGCTATTACTTGGTCGGGTGGTAATCCCGACAAGCTGGAAATTTGGACCACGTAATCGAGTGCCTCTTGCCCGATCTTCAGTATGGTCTCCGCCTGGGCCTCAATGTGCTTGACAAGCGTCTGTCGCCGATCCGGCTTCGACCAGTAATCGAAGTAGCCCGTCTCGTCTATCGACCCCTCGTCAGACAATCTTACCCCTAGATATTTCGCGACATTCTCAAGCGTCTTGATCTTCACCTCGTAGAGATCGTCTGCGAAGTTGAGAAGGTCCACGTTAGCGCGTCCGATCAACGAGTAGTGGCCATAAAGACTCTGATGGGGCGGACCTCCATCTCGTCCCACCCTGAGCGGAACCTTTGTCTTGTCAGCTCTCTTCACCAGATATGGCCAGTGAACACCGTTTCCCTCGAAGGTAAAGACAAAGTCTGGATTGGTCTTTGAAACATGATCTCCAAACTCTCCAATTAGGTGCAGATCAGAATCCCCCTTTGATTGGATGGTACTGCTCTCGGTCTTAGCGGTGGCGTAGGCGATGCACTGGATCGGGTCCCTTATCGGACTGGGCGCGCCGGTCTTGCTTACTGAAAGTGGTGAGAATGCGAAGAGGTCAAGCTTGGGAGGCTGTTCTTTTGCTATCGCGACCGGATGCGTCTTCGCAGTTAGTGCCTCGTGCACGCTATACTGCTTAGGGTCTTTCGACGA
>JAJPJY010000052.1 GCA_021323995.1 bacterium
TGGAGTTCCATGAAAGGGATCGGCCTCTCTACCTGGAAGACAGTAGCTTCAAAAGCGGTCGAGAAGAAATGCGCCAAAATCGACAGTGTCGTGACCACCGATACTCACAGACTGATCAGAATGCCGGGGACTCTCAACGGCCACACAGGCTTAATGGCAATGAAGGTTCAAAAGGAGAGACTAGACGATTTCGACCCCTTCCGCGAGTCCCTCGCGTTTGAAGGAACCATGAAAGTTAGAGTCGCAGACGCCCCCCAATTTGAACTCGGCCAACAGAATTTCGGACCGTATCACGAGATGGAAGTAGAGCTTCCGTCTTACGCAGCGATGCTACTCCTGTGCAAACGTAGAGCCGAACCACCCCACTGAGCAGAATATTCATGAGTGCTACACGGGGCCGAGCGGTAATGAAAACACTAACGGAAGGGAGATAGATGTCAACCGCCTACGATGAACTAGTGCAAGCTTGGAAACGGGAACTCCATAATTCTGACCTTCAACCCTTGAGGCAGGGTTTCTACAAAGACGTATCAGCCTACGTTAGGAGGTTAAGAGAAGCGCTACGAAACGTTGACGCGAAGTCGCTCAAAGCGATTGTTCTGGAAGAAGAAATGCAGAGGCTGGAGCAGATGCTGGCAGATTTATTGGACCGACGCTCGGACAAGCTGTCAACACAGACAAAGCTTGTCCAGCCCAATATTTTGGAATATTCTGAGAGGCGTGCCTATGAGGCGTTCTCAGAAATCTTTCAAGACTACGAAAAAGCCAAACAGGATATCATGCAGGGTCGAGAGCCATCAGTCTCAAAGTCAAAAAGTAGAGGGCTTGTTCTGGTACGGTTTGTAAGGGATTTTCCATCTATCATAGGCGTCGACCTCAAGGCACACGGACCATTTCAGAAGGAAGATCTTGCCAATCTCCCATTGGGAAACGCAGAAAGTCTTGTCAAACAAGGAGCTGCCATCGAGGTAAGAGCGTTTGATCAAGATAATGAATAAATGGCGGATGACTACCGATCGGAGTCTTTCGCTGGTGCTCTATGATTGAAGTATCCAAAAGAGGTTAACACATACTGTCCAAAATGTGGGCATCACACTGCACATGCAGTAACAATTTACAAGGCCGGAAAGGCGCGGACCATGGCCTGGGGCTCGCGCCGCCAGGACAGGCGCAAACATGGATACGGAGGCCAAAAGTTTCCGGAGCTCAAACGAACAGCCAAGACAACCAAAAAGTCGTTGTTGAGACTGAAATGTCGGACTTGCAATTACACAGTGATGCGCTTGGGCATTAGACTGAGAAAATTGGAGGTTGGAGCATAGATGAGGTGGGAGCTTATTCCAAAACCTCGTAGCATATTCCTCCGGGTCAAATGCTTGAAGTGTGCGAACGAGCAGATTGTTTTTGAGAGGACAAGTAGTTATGTCAAATGCACGGTATGTGACGAGCTATTGGCCCAACCGACGGGCGGCAAGGCAATGATCCGTGCAGAAGTATTGCAGTCGCTGAGCTAGTAAGAGTCACAGATTTCGATCATGTCCGCCCAGACCTCTCAATCGAGTTTTCCCGAAGTCGGAGACCTCGTAGTAGCTACGGTGACCAGGGTTGAGGACTACGGGGCCTATGTCAAGCTTGACGAATACTCTGGTACTGAGGGGCTGGTCCACATTTCTGAGATTTCGACGACATGGGTGCGGAACATCCGCGACCATGCTCGCGAGGGCCAGAAGCTTGTTCTGAAGGTTCTAAGAGTCAATCCACAACGGAACCAGATAGATCTCTCTCTCAGACGAGTAACAGGGAGGGAAAAATCTGAGAAGATGCTCGAATGGAAGAAAGAGAGGAAAGCAGAGGCGATACTGAAGAGCGCTGCGGAAAAAATGCAACGTCCTGAAGAGGATGCTGACGCTGTCAAGAACACCATTCTGGAAAAGTTCGGTAGTCTCTACGATCCATTGGAAGAGGCGATAGATCAAGGTCCAGAAGCGCTCGTGAAGGCAGGTTTGTCGGAAGACTGGGCTCTCGCCATTGCCGAAGTGTCCAAGAGTAAGATACGACTCGAGAAATCAAAGGTCCGGGGAACAATCTCGGTGAGCTGTCACAAGCCAGGGGGTGTTTCGATAATCCGGCAGACTTTGACAAGCGCGAGGAAACTGCGCCGGCCGCGGGGAAGTGAGATCAAGATCTACACTATCGGCGCGCCAAAGTACCGGGTGGAAGTAGAGGCCGGGAGTTTTGAAGCCGCGGAGAAGACGCTGAATCTTGTAATGGAAGACATTCTAGAGTCCATCAGAAAGGCCGGTGGAGAAGGTAGGAAGATCGGATGAAATGGCTAATGCGAAGGTGCTCCGCATGTTCCCGATACACTCTAAGAGACCATTGTCCGCTCTGCGCGACGCCTACTAGAGTTCCGCACCCTGCAAGGTTCTCTCCCGAGGACAAGTATGCGCGTTATCGAATGAAAGGCTCTGAGGCTACGAGTGCTCAATAAGAGTCTGATTCGCCGTTAGTGCCATGTCTAGGTCAAGCGTGGGTTCTCCATTCCACCATCCACGGAAAGTGATCTGTGTAGAGGATGGTAGCGGAACGGGAGACGAACTGCTCCAGGTGCACGAACTGCTCCAGGAGCAACTGCCGAAAGAACCTGGTAAAGTTCCGTTCAGGTAAGCTTGTCCAATCGTGGTCCAACCGCAAGCATTAGTGGAAGGGCAAGAACAACTGTTGCTTCCAGTGCTGGTTGTTGGAACACAGTATTGGAGTGTAACAGGGACATTTGTTGAGACGGGGGATCCATTCGGATAATGCAGTGTCCCAGTAATATTCGTGCCCTTTGCCAAGGACGCACTAGACATGTCCGGGTTGCTCAGCGTTGTCGACAAGACCGGAGTCTGCGGGTAGTTGACTTGATAGAGGAGAACGTAATCGTTTGAGGATTCGTACACCTTTGTAAAGTAGTAAGGTTTAGCGTCGCCTCTATCGGACGTGTCACCACCTATGAGTTGAGGGCTTAGTCCAGTTGGATAGCTGTTGCGCAAGAGCAATCCTAAGAGCGTATTGCTCAATGGTATAGCCGCTGCCTGGCTTGAACCCGACGGATAATTGTCCGTTATGACGGTGCCGTTGTCGGTCTTACCTCCGATCGTGATGTATCTGTAGTAGACCGACGCTCCCGTAGTCGTTGAGGTAACAACCTGCCGGTAGGTCACGGTGGCTTGGCCCAGCGGCGTGTTTATGATTGTACCATTACCTATGCGTACCATCCAGTACCACTTGCTATCGTCGCCGTAGCCGCAAACCGGGGGGTTCCCCGCCTGTGACGAGCAGAGACCGGAACCGCTACTTTGGTAGTTGTAGCTCACGAAGATTGCAACGTGTGTTACGCCGTATTGGCGGAGTAGGTTTGCAGCCATGGACTCGTTGAGCATTAGGCCGGTCGCGATGATCTGTATCTGAGTCAAGTTTCCTGTTCCGTTGTCTGCTAGGGTGTGGAGTCCGGTGTTTACTGATATCCAGTACCCATAGTCCCACCATGCGAAGACTACGCTTGTCGAGGGTAGATTGTTGTTCATCCATGCTAGCGCTTGGATCCAGTCGGGGTACGCTCCTCGTACTGGAAGGCTTGCTGAGGCTATGGTGGTCGGCGTATAAGCTGATTGTACTGCGTTAATGAATGTCGGTACAACTAGTATTAGGATTATGAGGAGGATTCCAAGGCTGAATTCTCTGCTGACTCGTGGCGTGAATCTTAGCTTTCTTCTTGGGAAGATTACCGTCTGTTGGATAATGTCCATTGCGGGCTTTCCGAGTTCCACGACTGTGATGGCCGCCAGTGTTGCCATGGCTGGTGCAAGTATGAGGGTGAGTCGGACTAGACTGGCAGCGAAATAGAATCCGGTTACGCCGAAGATTATGAGAAGTATATCGCTGTCTCGAAGACGCTGGAACGCGAAGAAAAATCCGAAAACTGCAAGGAGAATAACACTGCCGATTTCAAGGTATAGGCTCGCCCACGTTGAGGGTCTGTTCTCCGCGACTGATGCAACAAGAGGTATATTGTTTCGGACGAACGGATCTAGAGTCGCTAGGAATTTTCCACGCAGCCCGACTCCGATCAGTCCGGTAGCGATGCCGAGAACCGCTATTGCTACCACTCCGGCTACTGTAAGGCTGACAACCGTCAGTCGGCCTCTCGCGGTGGGTGCTAGTCGCGTGAGCTCCATGATACCGAGGACGCCCATAACGCCTAGCAGAGCTATGGTCGTGCTCTCAGTAAGGTAAGTGTGCCCCAATAGAGGGAGCTCGGTTCCTGTGTACATGAAGAACCCCATCGTTATACCGTATGCGAGAGTGAGACGCGGAGAGTAACGTTTCAGCACGACCATAGCGAGCGCGAAGAGCCCGAGCACTTCTGCCGCGTATCGGAAACTGCCCCATGCGAATGTCATGTAGATGAGACTCACGCTAGAAAGCATGCTGTAGACGATTGTGGCCTTGAGGGATCTGTTCTGGTCAACCGCCCTGGCGAAGAATAGAAAAGTCATGACCATGGTCGGAATGCCAACGGCCTCGTTACGGAAGAATCCCAGGTCTGTGCGGCTTATCAAGCTGGAACTGAAGGCTGAGAAGAGGCCTGCCAACAATCCAGCGCTCTTTCCCCAAATGTCTCGGGCGAAGAAGTAGATGACGAGCACGCCAAAGATTCCGAGGACGACTGGAGCATAGACTGCGGCATCATAGAGGCTTACGTTGATTCCGATAGAAATTAGGAACTGGTAGAAGAGTGTGCCCGTGAAGCTTGTCCCAGGATAGCTAGTGGTTACGGGAGCCCTACCGAATGGAAACCAGGCTTTGAAATCAGTATAAGCATACCAGCTCTGCCACCCATTTGCGGTTATTTGCCGCATGTCATTGAAGTTGAAGTATGGATCAAACTCGCTGATGTAAGCTCCCCACCTAAGAGGTAGCAGACGGATGATCGCCGCCAGTGCGAGCGTAAGGCTTAGCACCGAATAGTGGAGGACAGTGGATCTCTGGACTCCGCCAAGCGCCTTTCTAATTGCTCTAAAGCGGGAGGAAATGTTCTCACGGCTGAGTCCTCCTCTTATTCCGGTGAGTATGCCTTCTGTGTCAACAGTCATATGGTAACACTGTCCTCGGGTCCCTCGCCGCGGGTGAGATTGCGAGACCCAACGGGGTCGCTGTTATTATTCTTGTGGTTTAGATACAGCGGGTCGCCATGTTTGAGACGGCATAGCTGATCGGCGGCTCCTCGAAATATCGTCATTCGAGGGGGACTCGAGCGAAGGTTGGGCTAGAGCTTCGTTCCACAGTTCTTGCAGAAAACTGCATAGTCAGGGTTCTGGGTTTGGCATCCGGCACAGTTGTTGCGGACGATCGGCATTCTGGGTATGGTGAAAATCTTGCTTGCTCCCTTGTAAAGGTTGAATTTGTCGCCTTTGTCGCAGCGGAACCGCGAAACATGATAGCTCTGGAAATTCCATTCTCTCTCAGGGGGACCGGACACGGTGCCTCCACATCGCGGGCAGTTGAGGAAGAGCTTTTCCCCTCTGGGTAAAATTAGTGGAATGCAATATTTAAGATCGGTCTGGGTGAGAGTTCTCGAACTTTCTGAGCTGCCAGCTCACTTCGTTCCTTTGCGTATCGATCCAGATCAGTAAAGCTCGGCCATGACCTTGTCCACGGTTGTGAGCGTTCAAAGCTTCCACGAGACGAGGATCTACTACGGCTTCGGCGGAACCGCCCTCTCCAGTGTTTGGATCAGCCAGATCAAATCTGATCCGAGTGAGGTCACTCTCAGGTATCGCTGTGTAATGTATGACATAGAACCCTCGACCGTCAAGGCTCAGCAAGACAGGCCTCTCTTCAGAGTTTACTGTCATGCTTGTCTATGCAACAAAGTCTCGTCGCAGTCTATTAGACTGTTCGCCGGACAATTTTTCCATTCATCTGTTGCTGAGTTTGTCACCTCTGACGATATTCGGCTGAGTTCAGGACTGGTAAGATGGTTTCGACTGCGGTCTATGGGCCCCGGTGTTTCATGGCGCCGGGAGTGGGATTTGAACCCACGAGGGCCTAAGGCCCATCGGATCTCTGCACCCGGAGCTTCGGGTTTAGCAATCCGACGCCATACCTGGCTAGGCGATCCCGGCACTGTACTTGGGGTCGGCCTGAATGTTCTAATTAACGTATTACGTTTCGCGGCGTGTGGTGAGTATCATTGTTGAGGCGTTGCGGGCTGCACGTTTCTGTTGATGAAACGCACGGTCTGTCTCTCAGTCCCTTTTCAGGGAAGCGTTAGTCTGAGCTTTCATGCGGTTTTTCAGATGCGTTAGGTCAAAACGACAATTGCGAATTGAACGCTCCCGATTCTGGCTAGCTATTGTATGATGCGCCATTTTCCAACAGGTTTCCCAATTCCAAGGTTGGGTTTTGTGTCTCGGGAA
>JAJPJY010000075.1 GCA_021323995.1 bacterium
CGGGACATGAATCTTCCTGCTCCGTGAGCAGTGGTGCCAAAGCTAAGCTCCATGGCCTTAGGCGTTCCGATTAGGACCCAGCTGCTGGTTCCCATACTGCCCGGAATTAGGACCGGTTGACCGATGTCTCGGTATTCGGCGGGGACATCTGGATGTCCCGGCGGGAAGGATCGTGTCGCGCCTTTTCGATGAACGATGACTTTTGTTGCCTCTCCCTCGACTTTGTGTGATTCCACCTTTGCCACGTTGTGGCAGACATCGTAGACGATCTTCATGTCTAGAGTATCAGCCGTCCGCTGGAAAACCTTCTCGAATGCTTGCCTTGTCCAGTGTGTGATCATTTGCCTGTTGACCCAAGCAAAGTTGCAGGCTGCGGACATGGCGGCGATGTAGTCTTCCGCTTCAGGGCTCTTGCTTGGGCACGCGGCCAGTTCTCTGTCTGGAAGGTGGACGTTGTACTTGCTGATTGCGTGCTCCATGGTTTTCAAGTAGTCGCTGCAGATCTGGTGGCCGTATCCTCGGCTTCCCGTGTGAATAAGGATGAGAATCTGGCCTTCCTTGTTGATGCCGAGGCGTTCTGCCACGTGTTTGTCGAAAATCTTGTTTGCTCGCTCGATTTCGATGAAGTGGTTTCCGCTTCCGAGGCTTCCGAGCTGGGGGGCTCCGCGTGACTTTGCGTTAGTGGATACTTTTGACGGGTCCGCGGCTTCCATGCAGCCTTCTTCCTCAATTGTTCTCGGATCTTCGGGCCACGCGTACCCTTTGTCGATCGCCCAATCAAGGCCGTCTGTAACGGCCTTGTCAAGTTCCATTGGGGTGAGCTTGATCTGTCCCCTGCTTCCGAGGCCAGAGGGAATAAAGTTGAAAATCGTATCAACCAGTTTGGGGAGTTGCGGGCGTACTTCTTCTTCGGTGAGATTCGTGCGTATTAGTCGCACTCCACAGTTGATGTCGTATCCTACTCCGCCTGGGCTTATGAGCCCCTCATCGTAGTCGGTCGCCGCTACTCCGCCTATTGGAAATCCGTATCCTTCGTGCCCGTCGGGCATTGTTATTGCGTAGTTGTAGATTCCGTCGAGATGGGCTACGTTGACGCATTGCTGGATGGTTCTGTCGGTGCGCATCTTGGCGAGCAAGTCCTCATCGGCGTAGATTAGCAGGGACCTTCATGCCGGGCTGGAAGTCTTGTGGGACCTCCCAGATGTTCGGGGCTATCTGTTTTACAGGTATGTTCGCGCTGCTTCTACCTGGGCTTAGTTCTTGTGTCATATCAGGGGCCGCGTGAAAGGATTTTGCCCCCCGCTATAAGTGTCGTTGGTCGTAACATGTCTGTCCTCCCATTGAACGTGCTGGGTCTCGTACGACTTCGAGTCATAGGTCTAGTAGGATTTGTACTGTGGTCCTCTGTTGTTGTTTATCGATTCTCATAAGGTGGTAGGTAATTCCCTTTATCTCAACCTTGGCCCCGTGTTTCTGGGGTGCATATTTCTCGCCTTTGATCTTTGCCTGGAGACTCAGGGGACTGGTCTTGTTTGAGATGGGGTTGATGTGGAATTTGGAGTAAACCATTCTGTCGATGTCAAATTTCAACAGTAATGCCTCTAGCCAGTTATAGAGGAGTTCTTTCTCGTCGTGGCCCTGAACTTTGATTTGTTCTTCGATTTTTGGTTCGACGGTTCGCGGGTTCAGGATTGTCTCGTAGAATGCTTCTGCTGCTTGGACAAACGCTGTTTCGAGCGTTGGTCCCCATGATTCGATGATTACGTCGCTCGTGTGTTCTAGAAATCGGTAGCCTTCTGTTTTCGGATGGCTCATGGGTCTCGGTTAGCTGTCTGGTTTGTCGGAAACCGTTTATTAGGTGAGTTGGGAGCCGAGGATTTGTTTGATCTGAAGGCGGGTTCCAGTGCCGGGATTACGCTATCCGTGCGTCCCGTGGGCCGAGTGGACTAACCCGCATGTGTGGGTCTAGAGGCGCGGGCCTTGAGAGCCCGTGGCCCTTACGGGCCTCGTGGGTTCGAATCCCACTCCCGGCGCCATTCACACTGGAAGATGAGAGAAAACTGTGGAGAGATCGTCTTTGGAAGGGTCTCCGGCTAGTTTCGCAAGCGAGCATTTCCGTGCAAGTATAATATTGCGAGGATCCCCCTATCCGCTTGCGGGGCCTTCTCCAAGGACGACATTGTCGAATTATTGCAAAGGAGGTTAAGTTAGGATAGGTTGGGACCAAGAAGATGGTGTCGTCTCGAGTCTCATTTAGGCCGGACAGTCGGTGCTATACTAAGCCGATCTGTCTTTATGGCCTACGCAGTTGTGGCAGGGGCCACTGTGGGCTGCGGACAAGTAGCAATGTGTGCTGAGTACTTATCCAGTCGGATGTTCTCATGACAACGCGGACACTCTAGTACCTTCATGTCCGTACGGACGTTTCTTCCTTTCCAATTTCTTCCTCTCAGTTTCTCAACACCTCTAACGATTCTTCTGCCAATTGCAGAAACGCTTGCCGTCGGCGCGTGATTTCTGTAATCATTAACGTCATAACGTCGTCGACATGATATAAGGACTCTTTCACTGGCTAGCGTGTGAGGAACGAACAGGCTGGCAGTGGCGGTTCTAGTCGTAATATTCTGGACGTGTCTTCTGCTTGAATGAGCCTGCTCCTTTCCTGAACTCAGGGCTGGTTATCGTACGCAAAAGTTCTCTGTGGGCAATATCGAGAACTCGGCTCGTGAATGTACTTCTACGAATTCTTTTGAAGCTCGCGTTAGAAACAGGAGAAACATAGCGCATTTCATCAAGGATCTTGCTAACCCGGCCTTGCACCTCAGCAGGGTCTTCGACATAGTTTACGAGACCGAAAGTTCGAGCTTCCTCCGCACTCACAGCTGTTCCTGTCAGGTTCATCTCAACCACCTTCCTACCAGTAATTGTTTCTGGACCGAATCCCGCTGAAATACAGCAGAGTGCTCCAACTCTTCCACCCGAGAATGCGAATGTTGAACGGTTTGAAGCCACGACAATGTCTGATGCCAAGGCAAGCTCTGCACCAGCTCCGTAGGCGGGTCCCTCGACTATTGCAATAACTGGCTTCTCGCAGGCGAAGAATCGTTTCCAGAACGGCTTCACAAGACCATAGACGAACTCGCGAGCTTCCGCCCGGGACGAGAATCCGCTCACTTCTCTCACGTCGAGGCCCGCCGAAAATGCCCGTCCCGCACCCCTTATCCCTACAAAATACACCGATGGGTCTTTCGACGCCGCTCGAAACGCGGCTTCCAAGTTCTGGAACATGCTTTTCGAGAGAGCGTTGAGGATCTCAGGCCGATTCAGCGTGAGCCAAGCTGTGTGCTCACGCACCTCATAATCCACATCTTGACTGGACAAACAAACTACTCCAGATCAGAGGAGGGTGACATGGTCAGTTGTATTTTTGGCTGTTTTCTAGGGTTCGAGAACATTTTTGAACCGGCTTTCGACCCTGACATGTTGTAACGGTGCGAATTTTCTGATTAATCTCCCGTACAACTCGAACCTTAAGCTGAAAGCGGTTCTGGACCGCGTCAACAATGACGAGTATCTCCAGAGCCTCTGGGATTGTATCAATATCAACGCTGTGCGGAGGATGGGACTGTCTGATCATGGCCCAGTCCATTTTGCCATAGTTTCAAACATCGCACTCAAGATTCTACGAAACCTGTTCGAGGCAGGCGTAAGGCCGAACATCGTAACGGATCACAAAATGACCGACGACGATGCAGAAGTCGTAGTGTTTCTCGGAGCCGTTCTGCATGACTTGGGAATGGTTGCTCACCGAGAGAATCACCACATGTTTAGCGTTCCTCTCGCCGCGCAGCTCATGCCTGGTCTATTGCAGGGAATATACAATGATAAAGAGCGTGCAATAATCACCGCGGAGACACTTCACACCATATACTCACACGAGTCGGAAATTCCGCAGCTCACCCTCGAGGCTGGGGTCGTCAGAGTAGCTGATGCGCTGGACATGAAAGAAGGCAGAGCGAGAATACCGTTTATCGCAGGAAAGAAGGACATTCACGCACTGTCCGCAATGTCCATTCGCGATGTGAAGATACGAAAAAGCAAACAAAAACCAGTTATCGTCGAGATAAGCATGTACAACGAATCGGGAATCTTCCAAGTAGACCAGTTGTTAAGGAAGAAGATAGCTGGCACGAAGCTCGAAGGATTCATCGAGGTCGTCGCTCAAGTTGAGAACCAGCAGCGAAAGACGGTCCTATCGAGATACACGCTCGGAACTGTGCCAGAAGCTCCCACGGCAGAAGTAATAGTCCAGAAATAGCCCAAATAAACGGGGCAACGTTGGACTACGGAGTAGTCGAATCCGATTTACTCGACTTTTGCGAGTTTGCCGTATCTACCGACGTTCAGCTGGAGCTCGCCTCTAAAAGAATCAACGTAGCCATTCTGTATTTCAACCGTATCGTTGACCGCTACCTTCGTAATGTTCTCGTTCCAAAGGGTGACCTTCACCGTTCCGGACTCATCCTGAAGAGTTGCTGAGGCAACTTGTCCGGGGCCAAATTTGGTCTGAACCTCTCTAGGATTCTCTATGTCAACGATCTTTCCCTTGACGTCCACTCTTCTCATTCCAGGCTTTAATTCCGCTATTTTCATCGCGCTATTCTCCTTTCACTACTTCCCCAGTAGCGAAATTGTTCCGTACCCCGGTGATTCTCACTTTGACCTTTTCTCCCGCATTGGTGCCAGGAATGAAGATCACAAAGTTGTTGACGCGGGCAATTCCATCGCCTCTCCGGCCTACAGACTCCACCGTCACTTCAACTTCTTGGCCTTCTTCGACAGGAACTGGACCGCGATCTCGCTCGGAGCCCCTATCGCCTCCTCCACCATATCCGCCACCGTATCCTCCTCGGCGACCATAGCCTCCTCCGCTGCCGCCACCTCTACCTCCACCACTACCATATCCACTTCCACCGCCTCGACCGTAACTTCCTCCTCTTCTTCCGTAGCTTCGGCGGGGCCTTTCTCCACCTTCATCTGACATTTTCTATTGGTCCAACTCTTGCTTAGACTGAACTGGATGGTTTTGGAATTATATGAAAAGCAATCTCCCAAGCTTTCGTCGCAAGCAGAGCTACTCTCATACAGACCTAACTTGATTCAGTCCCGTCCTAGTTGATTGGTTTGTTATTGGATATTAAAGATTTGAGCTATGGGACTATGTCCACAATCATTGGGGACGGATTGTCAGAGTCTTCCGGTGCGTCCTCCAGTAAGAGGGTTCCGGACTTGATAGTTCGAAGAATCGGCTCCTGGTTTGTCTGGAAAATGTGATGGTTGGATCGTCGCGTTCTTATGGTTACTCTCTCGATTGGCGACTTCAGGCTCAGACCCTTCTCAGACTTCTTCCGGCGCGCTTGAGCGATTGCTTCGATGATTAGTCCGCCGTCATGTATTCGTCTGTTCTCTCGAAAGGCACGGTCGGGTTCGGGCCATCCTCCCGCGTGAATGCTCAACCTAGATGGTTTGGTCCTTGTTTCTTGGTAAATCGCTTCCGTAATGTGAGGACAAATAGGTGATAGAAGTTTGCACACTACAAGAAGGGCTTCCCTTAGGCAATACCTCGCGTTTTCCGAATCAATTGGTGGCGAGTCGGGTTGAAGTCTGTACTTCACGGATTCGATGTAGTCGTCGGCGAGCGAGTGCCAAGTGAATTCTCTGATGGCCTCGAGGGCCGAGTTGAATTGGAACTCTTCAAAGGCGTTTGTTACTGTTTCGATCAGCTGTTGAAGTGAGCCGAGCAGCCAAAGGTCGATGACTGATAGGGTCGCGGGGTCCGGCGTATTTGACTGGGTCGTGGGACTTGCGGCAGTGAATCTGGCAATATTCCAGAGTTTAGTGAGGAATTTCTTCCCATATTCAGCCTCGTTCCATCTGAATGGTACGTCGTATCCCGTTGCCCCCCCGGAAGCAGCCCATTGTCGGAATGCGTCCGATCCGAATTTCTTGATGACCTCTGTTGATTCAACAGAATTCCCGTAGGACTTGTGCATCATGCGGCCGTCTGTGCCTCTCACCATTCCGTTGATGAGGAGTGTCTTGTACGGTGGTTTCTGGAACATTGCAAGGCTTCGGACCAATAGGTAGTAGTCCCACGTTCGTACGATGTCCAGTCCATTCGGTTGGAGGTCTGCGGGGAAGAGTTGCTTGAACATTGTCTGGTTTGAAGGCCAACCTGCATGGACAGCGGCGGTTATAGAGGAGTCCATCCACGTGTCAAACACATCGGTTTCTCCCTTTAGGTTGAGAGACCCGCAGTTGGGACATTTTTCTACGGGTGGAGGGCTCGTTCTGGGATCTGTCGGAAGTTTGGCTTCATCGGCAGTTATCGTTTCATTACATTGTTGGCAGAACCATACAGGAATTGGAGTACCAAAGATTCGCTGTCTGGATACTACCCAGTCCCAGTCCAGAGACAGGGTCCAATCTACCAGACGCTGTTTCGCAAACGAGGGGACCCATCGGAGGTTATCAGATGAGGTTGTTACCTGGTTTGTCAGGTCCCGGGTCTTCATGAACCACTGAGGCCTTGCAATGATCTCTACTGGAGTGCTACAGCGCCAGCAGGTTCCAACGTTCTGCTTAACCTGCTCCGTCCTAACTAGTCTCGCCTCGATTTTCAGCTCATCAATTGCTTTCTTTCGTGCGTCTTCGATCTTGAGCCCTTTGAATCGAGAATCTTCTAATGATATTCGGCCGTTCTCTCCGATCTCCTTGATCACTGGGAGGCTGTATTTCTTTTGCCATTTTACGTCCATCTTATCTCCATATGTGCAAACCATTACCGCCCCTGTCCCGAACTTCGGATCGACTTCTTCATCTGCGATCACGGAGACCTTCTGTCCGAACACCGGCACAGTCGTTGGTGTCCCGACCAAGGACTTGTAGCGAGGGTCTTCCGGGTGGACGGCGATGGCTACACAGGCGCCGAGGAGTTCCGGTCTCGTGGACGCTATTTCGAGTGGGTGAGCTGTGTCTCCGAACCGCATGAAGTGCAAACTGCCTTGTCTCTCAACATAGACTACTTCTGCTTCGGCTATGGCCGTCTCGTCTCGCGGGCACCAATTGACCGGGTGTTCTCCCCTGTACATGTTTCCTGTCTTGTAGAGGATTATGAAGGAGAGCTGGGTTAGCTTGTAGTAAGCAGGGTCCATGGTCCTGTACTCTAAGTTCCAGTCGCAGGAGATCCCTAGCCTCACAATTGTCGCCTTCATCTTGGCGATGTACTCTTCGGATAGATTTCGGCAGATCTCGATGAACTTGGCTGGTGGTAGATCGTTCTTCCTGATCCTGAACGTCTTCTCTGCCCTTACCTCAGTTGGAAGTCCGTGGCAGTCCCATCCCTGCGGAAAATGCACGTTGAAACCTCTCATCCGTTTGTAGCGCGCTACGAAGTCGATGTAGCTCCAATTCAGCGCGTTTCCTACGTGAAACTCTCCGCTGGGGTAAGGTGGCGGAGTGTCGATCGAGTAGGTAGGTCGAATATTGTCTTTCGGATCGAAGTGATAGGTTTCCAAGCCACGCCAGTATTCCTGCCACTTCGGTTCATCTACAGAAGGGTCGTAGGTTTTGGAAAGAGAAAGGTCAGATTGCGAGGATGGACTCTTTCTAGAGGATGCTTCGGAGTTTGGAGTGGCAGAACGGCTCAAGTTAGTGTCTATTCGACTTGGCGGTGATACAAAGTCCCTTGCCGCAACCAACGGGCTCGCAGGGACTTATAAGGGATCAATTTCTGCAGGCTTGGCAATCGCGGATCCCGCTCAAGTTGCCTGCGCCCTCGATTTTAGCCAACGGTCGTGTTTCATAACTCGTCAGTCTGCGCTTCATTTCTCGAAGTGGAATCTGTCGAGAGAGCTCAAAGTCTGCCGTAAACTACCGCCGATTGATTTCTACGGGCGAACCAGTAGATGCCAACGATAATTCCCCACACGCCTAGTGCTAAGGCGCCTAACGTGGCAAGGTCTCCAAATGTTGCGAAGACTCCGTTAAACGAGGAGGATTGTCCAAATACGTAGAAGGCGTAGAAGTTCAGGTCGAAGAACCAGTGAAGGAGAATATCTGCGTAGGCCCCGTATGCAAGGTAGACAAATCCTAGTGCGAATCCCGACAATGCTGCGGTGAGAAATTTTCCGGGCCCCCATCCTCCCCCTCCGAGAATGTGATATAACCCGAATATGATTGAAGTTATGAAGAGAAGTACCCACTCCGATATTGAGATGCCTTTTAATCCGGCTGTTCGAATACTGGGAAGACCGACTTTTTCCTTAGCATAACCGGGCGAGAGGAACGCGGAGAAGAAGATGGCAAGCTGATTTATGGTCTTGATCGATGTTCCTCCAGCGATATTCTTCCCGAACTTGATTGCGACCAATATTCCCGCGACAAGTCCCAAGACACTAATTCTGAAACCGATCTCTTCAGCTATGGGAGCCAAAGCTAAGCTAGGAATAAGGATAGTCGGATCACTTGTTGGCAGCATGCCTGTCGATACACCAAACAAGTCTTGCAACAATGTGAGCAGGAGATCGATCAGAAGGATTGCGGAAGCCAACAGAGGCATTACTGAAAGCCAGTTCGGGAGACCCCGAGGAGTTGCTCCAGACGTTAACGAGCGGAGGCCAGAGAGAAATCCGCCGTTCGCACTTGCGGCCTTCAAGAAACAGACAGCAAATATGACGAGGCATATTGAGACGATCAGTAACGAGTTTGCTACTAGGCCTATCCCTAGCATGAATGCCCAAAGAATGAACTGTTGAGGCAGAACATGCAGTTGACCCCCCAGCGGTGTGGTGGTCAAAAGAGCAGCACTTACGATTAAGGACAGAATGTAGGAGAAAACGCTGGTGACAACGGCGATAGCCGTTATCCAGCCTAGGGCGGACCTTAGATCGTAGCTCATGCTAGCTCCGTGGCTAGCAGACTGGTATTTTTCCTTGTGTTAACCGGTCCGTGAAATCGTTGATGCTGTTCAGCTCTGATCTAACTATCTCGGTCGCTAGTTTGGATGCTGGCTTGAAATCGACTCCCCTCTCCAGAATTAGCTCGACCCCGGCAACTTTGGGCTCGTTTATCGGTCGGCCGATCTGGCTTAGTAGCCAGACATATACCTCTTTAACCCCCGAGACTTTCTCGTAGACTCGGTTAGCAATCTCATAGGTTAGAAGGTTGTAGATTTTTCCGACGTGGCTGACCGGGTTCTTGCCAGCTGCAGCCTCGGAACAGGTTGGCCTATTCAGTGGAATGAGCCCGGTTGGCCGGTTTCCGCGTCCCACCTGTCCACCGTCGCCGTCGTCGGCTGAAGTTCCGAGAACTGTGAGGTAGATTCCGTCCATTCCTCTCCCTCTCTTGTCCAGGGTGTTGATGTTCACGTTTGCAGAGTCATATTTGACGCGGCTCCGGACGAACTTGTTGACATTCTCTTCGACCTCTTCCTTTTTCTTGAAGTATTGGCTCTCGTTCTCGATGAACTTGTCGACGAAAGCGAGCGCAACAGTCAGAGAGAGATCTTTTCCTTCTCGCGACGCCATTATCTTGACGTCTTCGCCAGTTTCTGGGAATTCCTTCTTGAAGCTTGGAGAGTTGATGTATCGCTCTGTCTGCAGTACAATCTTTTCAGTGGTGCTGAGCGGTGCGTAACCGACGGCTGCGGATGTGTCGTTGGCTCCGTAGTATTTGCCTTGTCTCTTGAAGATGTCCGTTAGTGCCGCGGATCCCTTCTTTAGTTCAACTTGGTATCTCACATGTCTGTCGGGATCTACAAAGCGGAGATTCTTTCTGAGCCATTTCTTGGCTGTGTCGACGGCCAGTTCGTCAACGGGGATAATGTCCCCGTCCACATCGTACGTTGCTCTGTCGCCGAAGACCATCAACATGGGTCTTTTTACTTCTCCTCCGCCATAGCGGCGCTGAACTTCGCCGGCGGCTAAGAGTGCTTTATCGATGTTGTGATGCTGTACGTGTCCATAGCGTCTCAAGTATTCCTTGGAGAGCGTAATTGAGACTTCGTTCATAATCGCGTCGCAAATGTGATCAGGGTGCCCGACGCCTTTTCGTTCGACTATTTCGAGATCTTGATCTTCGATCGGGACTTGGTGTAGCTCGTTGACTCTTATGCCCATGTCTCTCGCATTCTCAGAACTCTTGCGTTTGGGCACGGGAATTTCGATTATTAACGTTTCGTCAAACTATTCCAATGGGAATAATCACGACACAGATCTATTTCTTTCGAGCAGCGGTCACGATTGAGATCACATCGCGGTCCCTGAGCTGATAGTCCTGCGGTAGTCTAAGTCCGTTTCTCGCGTCAATCGCGTGCAGCATGTTCTTCGCTAGGTCTGAGTGAATCTCTCTAGCGAGGTCCTTGGCAACGTATCCTTTTGCAACTAGATACGTATCTGGAAGGACATTGCCCTTCTTGTCTGAGAAGGCTTTGGGGTTTTCGACCGGATATATTGCGTTCATCCCAAGTAGTTTGAAGACTGCTGAATTCAGCGCAAACTGGACCCCGGTTCTCATTAACTTGGTCATGACTTTCTGCTCGACATAGGCCAAAGCCCAAGCTTGGTCCTTTGTCAAGCGCGACTCGTCAAGGACCTGGAAAGTCTCCTCCCCTGGCACATACTCTACGTAGCCCTTTTCTTTTGCCCTGTTCAGTGCTACCTCTGCCTCGCTGGAGACAGGGACGACAAGTTGAGATTTGAATTCTTCTCGAAGCCTGTCGAAATTCTTCTCTGAATAGGCCAAATCCATCTTGTTGGCAACTATCAGGGTTGGCTTTGAGATCGTCCGTATCGTTTCCGAGAAACTCCTAGAGTCTTCATCCTTCCACGTTTTAGGATGTTTTTCTCGAAGGCCCGTCTCATCAAGTGCTTTGGTAAGATGGTCGGATTTTACTCCTATTCCGACCAGCTCCTTTGTCATGGCTTTGTCGAAGGAGCCGGGTTTGAACGCTCTCTTCTTGACTCTCTGGAGCGCTCTGTCTACGGCTACCTTGAACCAGAGTATCATTTCCTCCTCAACGTCGTAAACGTCTAGAATTGGATTTCCCATGCCCGGGTGTGTAATCTTTCCCTCTGGGTCGACGCTTCCTGAGGCATCTACAACATGAAGTAGGACGTCTGCTTGAGCGACCACATTCAGGAACTGGGTTCCCAGTCCTCTCCCGGCGAAGGCTCCCTTGATGAGTCCGGGGAGGTCGATAATTTCGACCGGTATGAATCTCCAACCGTCTACGCATTTGGAGTTTCGGGGATTGTCTTTGAGTCCTAGCTCACGGCAGACGCATAGAGTCTGAACCTGCCCCATTCCCTCGTTGGGTCTCTTTGTTGTGAAGGGGTAAGTGGAGACCTCACTATTGCTGGACGTAGCGGCGTTGAAGAAGGTCGTTTTACCAGTATTTGTCTTCCCGACGATTCCTATCCGGATCAAATTTGCAACTTGAAAACGAGGACATACGTGCTATTAGAGCTGATGCGTCCGACTAACTAATCATTAGTTGATGTCCCGTTCCGGAAATGTTGGCTGGAAGAATGGTTTATAGTGTGAACATCGAGCAGGTGGGTAAAGGCCTAGCTGATGCCGGCGGAAATAGCGAACACTGACGAGTTCGTCGGTCTCTCCGAGACTGCCCTAGAGTGTAGAGTCAAACGGTCAAAGGACCTGGTAAAGTTGAAGCTTAGGACACCAAGCAAACTGTACACTCATAAAGTCAAAGTGGAGCGCGCCGACGATGTCATTCGTCGTCTAAAGTGTGAGATAGTCGAAGTTTAGCCGCCGTGAGCTACTGGAATAACCGTAACTGTCGTTCCATTTTTCAATCTAGTTCTCAGACCATCGAACAGATTGCAATCCTGCTCGTTCAGCAACATGATCACATTAGGTAGCGGGTTGTTCGTTGCCGAGTCGACGAGTAGTTCCTTGAACTGATTCTTGTTGACTTGCAGGACTAGCTGAGAAATTAGCTCTGACAGTGATAACCTATCGGCGCCTTTGATGTTTATCTCCCGGTTTCCAGCGGCCGTTGCCAGAACTCCGATCAACTTGAATCGGTATTCTGCGGATGTGAGCGTTTCAGTCCTACTCAAAGAGAAAGACCTCTTCCGTGTATCGGCGGCTCCCCACTACTGATCCCTCAGGCAACTTTCTAACTCTCATCTTTGTTAGGTGCTTCTCGAATTCTGTTTCCGCGTCTTCAATGTTGGTATTTTTCAGCCATCGTAGTGGAACATTCGTTCCGAGGGGTCTGGATGGTATTAGATGTCGAGTAGATTTGGGAGGAAACAATTCTTGTTTGATGGAAGATTCGACAACTTCGCGCTTTTCCAGTCTGATGGTGGACATAACGGTGGTGGACGGGGATGGGTCCTTTGTGTCCGTCTTGTCGGTGTAAATTATCTTAGCATAACTGTCTCTTGCAATCTGTTCAAGGGCAAAGGCGTGTCTGCAAAGGTCCAGCGGTGCCGAATCCAATGATCTGAACGCGAGGCATTGTTGTGTGTCGCGTAGCGTTGCGTAGCTTGACCGTTCTAGTAGGCTCTTCTCGCCGTCGAGATCAGAGACGGGAATCGGTGAGAGCCTATTGAGGCGTTTTATCAGGTCGGACGGGTTCTGTTGTCTGATTGTTCTGAACCATCGGTCAACTTTGACGAGGGGGTTCTGATAGTCGATGAGGGCGGCCGGAACGGTGTGACAGCCTAGCAGTTTGAGAGCGGCTAGCCTGTGTGTTCCATCCAAAACTAGGCCTGTTGTTGAGTCAGCGATGACTGGGTGGCGGAGTACGGGGTCCTGCTCGAGGGCTTTCACGATTCCCTTGAGATCTTCTTGGACTGTCTCTTCGTGGGGTCTAAGCTCGTCAGTTTTTTTGAGGGCTAGTAGGATTGGGATCTTTGCATTGGTTATTGAGAAGCTTCGTGGACTGCTTGTTTCTTTCAACAGCCCTACGGACCGGGTTAGGGGTTATTCCTGATCCGATTCTTGAACGATCTCAGTTGGTGCCGCCGCTCTCCTGATTTCAACTATCTTTAGTCGGGTAACGTATCCGACGACACGGTTCCGGAGACGCTTTGTCTTAGCATCTACCAGATCTGCCAAGACTTTCTTGTTGGATTCATAGTCTGTGGAGAACTTGTCCGGGTAGCGAGCGACCAGCTCTCTTGCAACTTTCTTGACGGCTGCTATCCGAACCTTTCCCACTCTAGCACTTCCGAGAAAGCGGCGGACTCGCCGCTCGTCTATTAAATATTTGGCGCTCGATACGGGCGTTGCCTCGACTAACGGTTAAATAGACGATTTTCCGGTTTGAAACTGGTCGCATAGTTGGCGGAAACCGAGATATCGACCGCTGCGGTCCATCGGCTCATAAAAAAGGGCGGTGCTGGCAGAATTGGGGATGATGCGGCAGAAGAGCTACGAAAGGTGGTCGAAGAGGTTGCCGTCCGCGTCGGGAAGGAGGCGCTGGAACTGGCGACCCACGCGGGGCGCAAAACGGTCCGAGCTGAAGATATCCGGCTTGCAGTGAAACGCGTCTGGAAAGAATAAGCCAAAAAACTCCGGAACCGCTAAAGTAAGGTTTTTATTCAAAATATCCTCGCACCCACTTTTTGGGAAGAAAGTTTGTCCTATCTAGCTAACCAGCCAGTTCTGATCCTCAAAGAAGGATCTTCTAGAAACAGAGGAAAAGACGCACAGAGAGGAAACATAAGCGCAGCACGGATAGTATCTGAGGTCGTCAAGACGACTCTCGGTCCGCGTGGTATGGATAAGATGATGGTCGACAGTCTCGGAGACGTCACCATCACCAGTGATGGTGCCACGGTTCTCGACGAGTTAGACGTTCAGCACCCGGCTGCAAAGATGCTTGTCGAAATTGCAAAGACTCAAGATGATGAAGTCGGCGACGGCACAACAACATCGGTAATACTAGCAGGTGAGCTTCTCAAACGCGCAGAACTATTGCTCGATCAAGGACTTCACCCGACCGTGATAAACGCCGGCTACAAGAAAGCTGGCGAAAAAGCGAAAGAGATCCTGAACGAGATCTCAAAGACTGTTGATCTGAAAGACACGGAGACTCTCCGAAAAGTTGCTATGACCGCGATGCACGGCAAGAGCCTCGGAGGTGCAACTGACCACTTTGCAAGAATCGCCGTCGAAGCCGTGAACCGGGTTGTAGAGAAGCGGGGAGACTCGTTCGTCGCGGACATCGACAATATCCAGCTCGTGAAGAAGGAGGGTAAGAGTCTGCTCGACACCCAGCTGGTAAACGGCGTGATAATCGACAAGGAAGTAGTTCATCCGGGCATGGCGAAGCGTATGGAGAAGGCGAAGATCGCTCTTCTGGATGCTGCTCTCGAGATTGAGAAGACTGAGTTTAGCGCTGAGATCAAGATCAGCAACCCACAGCAGATGCAGTCATTCTTGGACGAGGAGAGCAAGCTAATGAAGGACATGGTGGACAAGATTGTGGAAGCCGGGGCAAATGTTGTCCTCTGCCAGAAAGGCATCGATGAAATAGCTCAATCATTCATGGCCAAAAGGGGGATTCTGGCCGCTAGGCGGATCAAGAAATCCGACATCGAGAAGCTCTCAAGAGCGACAGGGGGGAGAATCATCACGAACCTCGAGGACATGCGGGCAAGCGATCTCGGAGCCGCAGGGCTTGTCGAGGAGCGAAAGATCGGCGACGACAAGATGATATTCATCGAGGACGCAAAAGATCCAAAGTCGGTAAGTATCTTAATTCGTGCTGGCCTTGAAAGGATGGTCGACGAGGCTGAAAGGTCGTTGAAGGACGCGCTCTCAGTTGTCATTGATGTCGTGAAGAAGAACAAGATTGTGGCCGGAGGAGGAGCGGTAGAGACGGAGATTGCGAAGAGAATTCGGGATTATGCGACCAAGATCGGCGGCAGAGAACAGCTGGCGGTTGAAGCCTTTGCTGACGCGATGGAATCGATCCCTCGAACCCTCTCAGACAATGCTGGGCTTGACCAGATCGACATTCTAGTCGGGCTTAGAGCTGCCCACGAGACTAAGGGTCTCTGGAGCGGTATCAACGTCTACACGGGCGAGATTACTGACATGATGAAAGAGGGAGTCCTCGAGCCGGTGAAGGTCAAGGAGCACGCGATCGGGTCCGCGGTGGAAGTAGCCTCGATGATATTGAGGATCGACGACGTTATCGCAGCAGCGAAACCGCCTCCGACACCGAGGGGTCAGGGTCCGCCGCCTGACTAGACGGTTTCCGGATAAGACTTAACTCAGACATATTTTCTCGGACCGCCTGCTCCGGTAGTATAGACCGGTC
>JAJPJY010000053.1 GCA_021323995.1 bacterium
ATTAGCGTTGTGGCTCGCGGCCGTAGTGGCTTTTGTTAACGTAGCCATGACCCTGATCCTCTTGGGAGTCTACCTAGGAACATACCGAAAGATTAGATCCTCGTTCACCATGGGCCTCGTCCTGTTTGGAAGCTTCTTTGTTGTCTTGAACCTTGCAATTCTAGTTTTCTGGCTCTTCCTCTATCAGAACTCTGCAGCACCTCTAGTCGACCAAGCATCGGCCTACATGCTCCTCATCAACATTGGCGAAGCATTCGCACTGTCCAACCTACTCAGAGTAACTTGGAAGTAGAGCAGGCCAACACAACTGCTCGCCACAAACGTGCGGAATGCTTCCTCACTCTCCGGGTAGAATATGGACAGAAAACTGGCATGATTTGGGAAAACCGTTAAAAGTGATTTCGGGAAGAAACTCAAAAAGATCACTTTTGAATGAAGAGAAGACAGCCGAGAAATCTGAAGATGGACAAAACAAGGTTTCTAGAAGAGAATTCATCAAATACGGAGTGGGAATAACAGCTGTAGCAGTTGGAGCCACAGCTCTGATGGGAAAGATTCCGCTCCCATTGGATCAGCCGAAGAGAGCCCCTTTTGCCAATGATAGTTCAGAGCCGATAGTAGCGACAGTGTCCGGGGATCAAGTCACCGTGATGAACGGACAACTTGTTGTCAAAACCAGGGACTCGGTCCTTGCAGCGCTTATCGCCGAAAAAGTGAGCGAGTAAATCTTGACATCCCATAGAGAAGCGCCCAAGATTTCGAAGGACCCGGTTGCTGACAACACGGACCTTTACGCTTTCGTAAGTCCTGACAATCCTGACACAGTTACAATCCTTGCAAACTATTTGCCGCTGGAGGAACCTGCAGGCGGCCCGAACTTCAACACTTTTGGAGATGATGTACTCTACGAGATTATGGTTGACAATAACGGCGACGGAATCGAGAACGTCACCTACCAGTTCCGGTTCAAAACAAAGATTGGCAACCCAAACACCTTCCTCTACAACACCGGACCGATCAGCTCTCTAACTGACTCTTCGTGGAACGTGAAACAGTTCTATTCGGTCACAAATGTGCATGGACCTAGACGAACTGGCTCTTCAACCGTATTGGGAAGCAATCTCCCGACCCCCCCGGTCAACATTGGACCAAGATCAACTCCAAACTATACTGATCTTGCGAACGCCGCAATCAACAGTCTAAGCGACGGGTCTAGAGTCTTCGCAGGCCAACGAGACGAGGCATTCTACGTGGACCTCGGATCAATATTTGACCTCGGAACACTCAGACCGTTCCAGAACCTACATCTGATTCCAACGCCGGCCGCCCCAGGTGTAGACACGACCAAGGGGTTCAGTGTCCATTCCATCGCGTTACAAGTCTCGAAAACGCTTTTCACGAGTGACGGTTCGAACCCAACAGATCCTTCGGATGAAGATTCAGTGGTAGGAATATGGGCGTCCGCTAGTCGTCGTAAAGCGACAATTCTGCCAGGCGATGGAGACGACGATGACAATGGTCAGCCGGAAGACGACGCTTCCTCTGGATTCCAGACCGGACCATATACACAGGTCTCCCGGCTTGGAATGCCTCTCATCAACGAGGTGGTTATACCGCTTGGAAAGAAGGACTTTTGGAACACTGCACATCCTCGCTTCGACTCGCAATTCCTAGCTTACTACCAGACTCCTGAACTCCAGAAGCTCCTGCCAGTCCTCTATCCTGGAGTCTTTCCAAACCTCGCCGCCTACACCAAGGCCAGGGCAGATCTGATCGCGATACTCCTGACAGGGATACCGTCCGGAATAATATCTGGCTTCCAAAACTTCACAGGAGCACTTCAAACGGACTATCTGCGTCTCAACATGGCAATTCCACCGACAACTACCAGCCCTAGTAGACTCGGCATTCTCGGAGGAGATCTCGCCGGATTCCCCAACGGGCGAAGGGTCCTCGATGACGTGATCGACATAGAACTAAGAGCCATCGCGGGAGCGACTCTCCCCCTAGTAGATTCGGGTTTCACACCAGACGGAGCAGCAGGCTTAGTCTCAGACGGCGTCGATTCCAACCCCATACAACCTCCTAACACTACTCCATTCCTCTCAACCTTCCCATATCTGCCCCATCCAGTCCCCGGGTACGAACACTCTCACGATCCTTAGAAGGCAAAAATCCAGCACGTGACCTAACGGTCATTTCTGGACGGATAGATCTTACTGTCGGAACTATCCGTCAATTCTCCCAGGACTAGGCTTCCCACTGAAACGAGCAAACTGCGTGCGGCTTCGAGCGGACCTTAAAGAATAGTGCTGATCATGCTCAGTTATGGCGTCACTATCTAATGCCAAAATTCTCGGCGGAGTAGGTGCCATTCTCGCGCTTATTCCCGGCATCAGCGTAGTCGGCTGGATTCTAATCCTCATTTCGCAGAAGGAAATCTCGGACGCCACTCAGGACAAAGCCATCTTTCAGAATGCGCTGATCGGAGTGATCACAGCAGTGATCAGCGCGATAGCACTCGTAGTTTTTCTTGTCTCAGGGCCGTTCATCGGATTCCTCGACGCTTCTGCAGGATTGCCGTCTAGCTTCGGCCCAGGAGGCCTTGCCGGCGCCCTAGCGATTTTCGGAGTTTTCGATGGTTCCGCTATCATATCGGGCATATTTCTCAAACGGTCTTACGACAGGACAGCACAAGGACTCAAAGTCGGCGCGTTTGCGACCACGGGTCTGCTCTACCTCGTAGGAGCTCTTACGGCGATCATAGTGGCCGGTTTCCTGATATTCTTCATCGCATTCATTTACCAGATAATCGCATACTTTTCCATTCAGGATCAGCCTGGGCCGGTCCAATATGAATTCCAGTCTCCTCCACAACCGATGCCTGTCCCTGCGCCCCAAGTTGTTCAGCCTCCGGTACAGCCTGTGCCGACGCCCCCGCCTCAAACCATTCAGCCTCCAGCTGCCCCTAGTCAGCCGCCAGTCGCGGCGTTCAAATTCTGCTACAACTGCGGTACCAAATTACCCTTCAGCGCCCGATTTTGTTCGCATTGTGGAACAAAGCAGTCTTAGCTTTGAAAAGGCAGGTTCTAAGATCTTGCGAGCAGCGCAGAATCTATCGTTCCCTCGCCGGACCTTGTGGCGCATCTCTCCAACACGCCATAACAGGTCCTCCGGGCGCCCTAAACCAGAAGAAGCTGCCCATTCCGGGAATGTCCGTCCTTGGAAGTACGATTTCGCCGTGCATCTCTCGAACTTTTCTCTCCGCTTCGTCAAGGTCACTTACCAAGACATAATTCAGACTGGTAGGAGTCTCATGGGAGCGAGTCGGCCGGATTCCTACCCCACTACCGCTGATTGAACTGTGAGTTAGATAGTCGCCCTGCGACATTCTGACAGTCTCAAATTTCCAGTCGAAGACCTTCTCGAGAAAGCTTCGTGTCGCATTCGGGTCTGTGCTCGCCAGCTCGGTCAGGCTGACCGTGCCAGGGGATCGAGGTGGTCTTGCGGGGTCTTTCGCTTGCATCATTCTTCGTTCGGAAAATTTGGGAAATAACAATTTGGTTTATGGACTGGTTATTGTTTGTGTTCGAACATGGCCGCGAAGGGTCTGGCGTCGAAGAACACTTGTATCGTGCGGACTTTTCCATGTTCTACGTGGATCCATTCGGCGCAGGGCGAGGTCCCCGCTGGCGTGTTAGTGACTAGGTCGTAGACGAAGCAGACGTCACTGCCGTCAATGAATGTCTTCTTGGTTCGAACTTCTTTGACAATCTTGCCGAGACGCGTTATGGCCTGGACATAATCCTTTGAATTATTGAATGTATCAATCGGGCCCATGAACGACAGGTTTTCGTCTAGGTAGGCTGCACTTCCTTCATAGTCTTTCTTGGACCAGTGCTCGAAGTACTTCAGAGCGATCTTGCTCGGGGAGTCTGCGACTTGGCTAGCTTGGTTCATTTGTCTCACAGGCACTATCCAATGGATAGTATTTATGTGAGGTAGGGACCGTCTGGATACCGGCAAAAGGCTTGACACGTTCTGAGGTGCGTCGTGTAATGGTCGAACCGAAGTTATTGTATCAGCAAGATCCGCTGAAGAAGAGCCTTCTCGCCCTAAGCTCCAAATGGACCCTACTCATACTGCGAGACATCGGCTACTTGAAATTACATAGGTTTGGACAAATCATGCGGAACAATCCTGGTCTCGCTCCCAGAGTCCTCTCGAGGCGATTACACCAAATGCAACAGGAGGGACTGATCAAAAGAGTCGAACACGGAGACGAGATAAACTATCAAATCACGTCTCGCGGAGAAGACGCGTTCTACGTACTACTCGCGTATCTTCGATACGGACTAAAGTACCATCACAAGACGATCGGCGTGGATACGAAGAACCTCTCTTAGAGCCTAGGCTCAGACGTTTGTTGTCGTTGATCCAGAGGAGGTTCCTAGCTTCCTCTTTAGGACCTTACTTTTCTAGTAACTTCTTTACCGGTATCCGCGGGCTCTGGGAATAGATCTTTTGGCATGCCCGAAAGGACGTCAGAGTAGGCGTTTGATGATCCGCCCATTCCAGGGTTATGGGTCCTGATCCGGTTGAAGAGATCGTCTATCTTCTCAGTGATCTTACTCTTCTCTTTGATCGTCTCGTCAAGCTCCTGACCGTCAGATTCTAAACGCTGTACCTTAGCCTGCAAACCCTCAATGCCCTTCGAGACCTCTAGCATCCCAGTGACCGTCGCGAGATTCGACTTCAAGCCTTGCAGCTCCTTCTGAAGCCCGTCTCGATAGCTTCGTAATCTATCAAGAATCGGCTGATAGAGTCTCAAGAAGTCACCCATTAGACCTTCAAATTGTTTGATCGCAAGAGTATACCTCTCTTCTCTTTTCTTCTCAGCAAACCCTTTGGCTGTCGTGATGAGTTTCTCGCGAAGAGTCACTCTCTCGATGACATCATCCAAAACTTCTCGTATGTTATACGATTCGTCGAACATCGTTTCGCGCATACGGACCAAGAAGAACGCAATCACGCGGTGGCATTAAGAAATCCGTCACCAACGAACCGATGACTGAGTAATGAAGGCGCAAGGTCTTCCGGTTACATTCAAACGAAGGAGGCCGAGCAATATTCCGACCGCTTGAACAAGCCTAATCAAGCTATCAGCGTGGGACCTTCTTCCGAGAAAAATGAGAAGTCGAAAACCATTGATTACCATGGCTCTGTTAGTAGCTTTGTTCGCAATCGGAATCCCATCGTTGACGCCACATGTCTACGGTGCTGCAGCACCATGCAGCCCCAAATGCGCTATTGCAATCCTTTCGCCAGGATCTGGTGGGGTCCTCAACAGTAACCAAACTGTTAGCACATCGTTTCTTGTGTCGTTCCTCGTGCACAACTACACGCTTGTCCAGCCCGGGACAAACAACGATGTCAACACAACAACAATTGGCGCAGGTGCCCATAACGAAGGACACATCCACGTGTTTGTCGACAATGTCTACATTACAATCTGGGCAAGCGTCAACGGAATCCCGTTAACTTTGACCCCCGGCACCCACACAATCAGACTCGATCTAGTAAACGACTTTCATCAGGAATTCAGTCCTGCGGTAACCGCTTCGACAACAGTGAACGTTGTCGACCCACTCCAATCGACAGCCAATACTACCCAGAGCAACGCCAGCAACGCCATGTACTACAGCCTCGGCGCCCTTATTGTCTCCATAATCGCCGTCATCCTCGTAGCGTACGTTGCGTTCAAACCCAAGCCAAAAATGGCGTAGAGGTCGCCCTAACATGAGGGCGTTCCCCAATTTTTTCGAGAAGTGTCCGAAATCAAGAATTACTCTGGTCCTCATTATAGGATTCACCCTAGCCCAAGTCCCTCATCTGCTTCCCTCCGCTGCCCACGCAAATGCGGCCTACGCGGCGAACATTGTCGACTACGCGTTTCAACCTCTTCACATCAACATTACAACTGGAACCACAGTGACTTGGACATACTCCAGCAATGGAGCGACAATTCACACCGTAACTTCAGATCCTCAAACTAATCTTACTCAATCGGGCACTCCTCTCATTAGTAGTGGAGACCTATCACCGGGCCAAAGCTTCAGCTACACATTCGACCTACCGGGCTACTATCCATACCAGTGCTCGGTTCATCCAAACATTCCTGCAATGAACGGTTGGATAATGGTCACTGGAACCCCGGTAACCTCCCCCACTTCGACAAATAGTTCAGGCAACCCTTGGTTATTGCCACTAGGGATAGTGGCCGTTGTAGGAGCGCTCGGACTGGGAACATGGGGAGCGCTTAGACGCAGACATAGGAATATTGCTCCACACAATTGAATCTTCTGGCATGAACTGTCAGGCCTTCAACTGCGTCTCGTCCTAAGACCTGAGTTCGTTTCAGAAAGAAAAGTATAGCGATTATTTATTAGACAGATTTTGCCTCCACAGGCACGTGGAAGAATATGCACCACAGTAGGGTTACTCACTTTGAGCTACCGGCCGACAATGTCGAACGAGCTAAGAGCTTCTACCAGAAAGCCTTCGGATGGGACATCAGCCAATTCCCTGGAATGGAGTACCACATGGTTGGAACTACCGAGATGGACCAGAAGACACAGATGCCTACAAAGCCTGGCGCAATCAACGGCGGACTAACAAAGCGCAATAACGAAGTCAAAGGCACCGTAATTACGATTGACGTTCCAGACATCGAAGCCACACTGAAGAGTGTTGAGAAGCTGGGCGGCAAAATGGTTCGGAAGAAGGAGCCAGTCGCCGATATGGGCTTCACAGCCTACTTCAAGGACACCGAAGGCAACATCGTAGGCCTCTGGCAGTCCACTCGTCGCATGTAGACACCACTCGAACCTGTCGGACCGGACCCTCTTTTTTTCATTCATCGACTGAGCGAAGCTGGAACCTGGCCTACGCCAGTTTTTCCGAACAACTACCACCCTGAAATCTCAACGTTTCTCGGAACCTATTCTTGCTCGAGCTTCAGTTCAATTGCAGATCTCTTATTCTGATTCCGGTTCTTCTCTGTACTCGTCCAATCCTCAAAGCACTCTGGCCGTATTTCTTGAATGTGCTGACAATCCGATTCGCATGAGCTTCGGGACAAGCCAGTACTAACCCTGTTCCCATGTTGAAGGTCCGATACATCTCTCGATCCGAAATTCGTCCTATTTTCTTGATTAGTCGGAATATTTCAGGTGGCTCTGGCAGACCGTCTAAGTTTGCCCCAAGTCTTCCTTGTCTTAGGATCCTCTCCAGTTTCAAGAATGCTCCTCCTCCTGTTATGTGGGCAATCCCATGAATCTCTGCCTTTCCAACTAGTTCTCTCACAGGTTTTACGTAGATTCTGGTCGGCTCCAACAACTCTTCACCGGGAGCTCTGTCAAGAGGAGCAGGCGAATCTCGTAGCGAGTATCTCTTGAGAAGAACCTTACGTGCAAGACTGAATCCGTTCGAATGAATTCCAGAGCTGGCAACTCCGATCAGACTGTCGCCCTCAACGACTCGGTCACCTAGAATCAGTTCTTCCTTCTTGCAGACTCCTGCAGCAAATCCGGTAAGGTCAAATCCTCCATCTTCCGAGAGAAGTTCGGGTACGATAGCCGTTTCTCCGCCTACAATCGCCATCCCTGCCTCTTTTGCGCCCTTGACCAGTCCGACAGCCACTTCTTCAACGAGCGAACGGTCTGGCTTCGCCATTGCCATATAGTCGAGGAAACTGATTGGTTCTGCGCCTGTGCAGATCAGATCATTAGCGCACATCGCAACGCAGTCAATCCCGATAGTATCATACTTCTCCATCATCCGGGCTATGAGGACCTTCGTCCCAACACTGTCTGTATGGAGACTCAACACTCGCCCGCCTCCTAGATCTACAAGTCCCGCGTAGTGTCCTATTGGAAAGAGGGGCCATCCTACCTTTCGCTTCCTATTTTGGAAGGTGGCTTCTAGGCGCTTCGCGAGAGCCTTGTGGGTTTCACGGACATGCTTCGAGTCGACCCCAGCCTTGGCATAGGTCATCCCGGGCCCGGGCAAGTTTACAGCTTCAGTCCAGTCAAACGCTCATACGCAATAATGTATCGTCGGCTGGTTTCTTCGATAAGCTCTTGAGGGAGGTCAGGAGGTCGAGGAGTTGGTCGTCCTTCTTTTCTCGCCTCGTCGAGGGTCTTCTTGTAGCCCACTTTGCCCAACCAGTC
>JAJPJY010000159.1 GCA_021323995.1 bacterium
CTTCAATGGGCCGATCCGTTATGGTGGGGAGAACAACCGCCCGACGCGGGCTACATTCACAAGCTCGCGATCCGACCCGCCTATGCTGGACGAGGCGTCGGGCTTCTGATGCTAAACTGGGCCGAGAAGAAGACCAGGACTCTAGGGAAGAGGTTTCTCAGGCTAAACTGTATGGCTGAAGATCGGAAGATTCGCGAATACTACGAGAAGGCTGGATTCACACATCTCCGTGATGTCCCGGGGACTAAAGCGTTGGCCAGTCTATACGAGAAGATGCTATAGGGTCGGGACTGTCACGAGCCCTTAATGATATTTTTCGACACTAGTAGTCGCATGATCTCCGAGCTACCCTCGCCTATCGTATTCAGCCTAGCATCTCTCCAGTGACGGTGAACATCGAACTCGTCAGCATACCCATATCCGCCGTGTATCTGAATCGCCTCGTCACAGACCTTAAGACACCGCTCGCTGGCGAACATCTTCGCCTGGGCAGATTCGGACTCGAACGGTCTGCCACGGTCCTTCACGTGTGCAGCTCTGTAGACCATCAAACGTGACGCGTTGATATCAGTCAGCATCTCTGCCAGTTTGGCCTGTATCATCTCGAAGTCGGAGAGAGGCTTGCCAAACGCCATCCGATCTTTACTGTATCTGACAGCCTTGTCAAAGGCTGCCCGAGCGATACCAGTACTGATCGCGCCAACAGTCACTCGTCCGCCGTAGAGCATCTTCTTCGCATACTCGAAGCCCTCTCCCTCAGTCCCAACGAGGCTCTCCTTCGGCGCATGCGCGTTTTCGAAAACCACTTCTGCAGTGACAGATCCCCTGTAACCCAGCTTCTCAATATGCTTGCTAGACTTTGCTAGCTTCGCATCTACCAAGAAGGCGGACGGACCCTTCGGCGTCTTGGCGAAGAGAAAATAGAGCTGACAGTGCCCCCCATTGGTAGTGAACATTTTCGTACCATTAATGACCCATTGTCCACCCTCAAGATGAGCCGTGGTCTGGAGGTTCCGAGCATCAGAGCCCGCCGCTGGCTCCGTTAGAGAGAACCCGGCGAATTTTTCGCCACTTATCATATGCGGAAGAAACTCCTTCTTCTGGCTGGCACTGCTGAACTGGCGGACTCCCTCACAACAGGTCCCATGGATCGCGAGGGATAGGGCAGTGCTTGCGCACGCTTTTCCACACATTTCCATCGCAGCGATATAGATAGGCCATGGAAGCTCGAGTCCCCCGAATTCCTTCGCGAAGCCCATACTGGTAAATCCCTGTTCAAACAATTTCCGAATATTCTCACGCGGAAACTCGGCCTTCACATCAATGTCGCGCGCTGTAGGCTCGATCTCCTTCTCAAAAAAGTCCCCAAGCGAGTCTAGGATCAGAAGATAATCCTCGGACGCCCGTCCATACATCATCTCAACCAGTTCTTTTTGTTCGGGAACTAGAAATCCCATTGGCGTTCTCTCACTCTGAGGGTTTCTTGAACCGTTTAATCCTTAGTACAACACGTTTTTCAGCACCGCGGTTATCCGCTCAAATAGGATTAGAGGTGAGGCTGGTGCACGGCAGAAACTGGACCCTGGTTGTATTGGTCCTTGCTGTCTTGACCCTAACCTCCCAGTTATCGACTCATGGAAGTCAGGCTGCAACTTCGAATTCTTCAGTTTCGGGACGGCCTCTCTTGATACGAGAGGGACCGATAGGACCGACAAGCGCGGCGAGTGGAGGGCCCTACTGGTTCCAGCAAGGTGGAATCAGTGACAGCACAACCAACTACAGTGTTGGGGCCAAGGCTACGATAAGAACGGTCTACGACAACGTGAACAACGATGCTCACTCCTACTGGGTGGGAAGCTTCCTCACTAACGGAGCATTCGTACAAGTGGGATACCTAAACACGTTAACAACCTCAAACCAGTTCTACTGCTGCGCTTGGTTCTACGAGTCTTTTCCATCAGGAAACGACAATTCGCCTCCGATTATAGGCCCCCCGGGTTCTGCAGGTCCCATAGGATCATGGCATACCTACTCAATGAACTACAACGCAAGTTTCGGCGTCTGGTCTTTCTACATGGATAACCTGTATCTAGGTTCCACCCCGTCCGCAGGACAAACGTACTACATAGGCTCAGGATCTGGCATTGCCAACACTGGGACCCATTCCGTAGCAGCCCTTTCCGAAGTCGCGCAGACCTATGACACCAATGACATCATAGGTCCGGCGGAGTTTGCTAACTTTCAGTATGAGACTACAATAAACTCCTGGAAGATGGTTCCGATTGGAAAAGCCCATATCGGATACGGGGACACACCGCCCTCCAACGTTCCTCCCAATCCGTACAGCGTCGCCGAAATTTCGGGTTTACCGAACGATTTTCTGACTGGAAGCAACATTGCCAATCCAGGTTCTGACCAGTGTGGGAATCAAGCCGCAAACGGCGCAGATTTGTGGGCGACAACTCTTACATGCATCGGGGGAAACAGCGAATCGTTTTCCTTCGTAACTGTAGATGGAAGCAGCATCACTCCAACTTGGATATCGCTAAACGATTCTGGAGGAAGACAGATTTACTATACAGACAATCAAAACTACAACGGCCTATCCGTTCCAAACCCTTCCGGCCAATGGACGGTTGACTATGTCTCCTGGCACGGAGTCAACGTTGCAACCAGTCAGATAGTCAATATGTCAATGCCACGCCAGGTCTTCCTGTCCGAAGTTTTCTCGATTACACTAGCAGTTGTCGGATACATCTATTCACTGCCGGTCAACAACGCTACCGTCATATTGTACCTGCCCGACTCGACTAACCAGACAGTGATTACCAACAGTAATGGTGAAGGAGTTTTCACACTACTTCCACCTTCAAGCTACTCGATCCACATCAAAGTTCCATATGGAATAGCATCAAACCAAGTGCAAACCCTAACAGGCCCCGGCTCTGTAGTCGCGAAGGTCTTCAGCCTACCGGAGCTCATCACGATAATAGTCCCGCCCATATTCATCGCAGTCTTAGCATCAATTCTCATCGTGAGAAAGGAACAGAAGCGCCAGGCTCTGATCCGGGCGCAGACCCCGACGCAGCCAATGATCGGTCCTTCTTACTGCATGTCCTGCGGACAACCTCTCTCTCCAGGGCACAACTTTTGCACCAGCTGTGGAACGCCTGTCCGCATGATCGTCCCGTAAGAATTACTCTTCGCGCGGAATCCTTATAGTGAGCAATTCATCGCGCGTTTTTCCAGTGATTTCTTGCCGTTACAGGTTGGAATTGTCGGCTTAGGATACGCAGGCTTCGACTCGATGACTCCCGGGCTTTCGAC
>JAJPJY010000061.1 GCA_021323995.1 bacterium
ACCCCACTGACTGACTCTCCGGCCCAGTGCGGCATCGCCTTGATAGTTCCGGTAGTCTCGCTTGTCATAGTGAAGGACTCAAACCGTTTCACTGGAACCATTTCGCCTGTTGAGATGAGCTTCTTGTGTCCTACGATTTCGCCATTGAAGTTTTGAGCTTCATCTATGCAGAAACGAAGCAATCTATGCGGTGCGTTTGGCCAGCCTTCCGAGAATGCCTCAGTAACGACTGTGTCCTCGGGTTCGCCAGCGATCAAAGCTTTCACATATTCGGGGTGAGCTCCCGCTTCTGTGGCAGCGATGAAACGAGTCCCAACTCTTGCACCAGAGGCCCCGGCGGCTAGGACTGCAGCTAGAGCCCGGCCGCTGCCGATGCCTCCCGCTGCTATGACCGGTATTTTGACAGAGTCTAGGACTTGACTCAGTAGGGTCAGAAGACCGATCTTGCCTCGGATGTGCCCTCCTGCCTCGATCCCTTGTGCAACGATCATGTCGCAGCCAGCCTCGGCCGCTGCAACGGCCTCCTCGTTCGAACCTACCTGCCACGCAGCCAAGGCACCTCCGCTGTGCACTAGATCAACTAGTGAGGGATCTGGTTGTCGATAGAAGAACTCTACAACGTTTACGAGGTTGGACGCTGTCTCTACCTGTTCTCGAATCTCGCCAAGGTCGGCGACGAACGCTTCTGGAATCAGAAAGTTGGCTCCGAAGACGCCTGAAGTATGCTGTCGCATGTCCTCGAACACTTCGGACATTTGTTTGGGTTCATAGGATCCTGCGTAGACCATGCCTAGGCCTCCGGAATTAGCGACGGCGATTGCAAGCTGGGGTCGAGCCAGACCCCCGATCGCAGCTTGCTGTATTGGCACTCTGCAACCGGTCAGATCAGTGAATCTTGTTCTCAGCATCAGGACTAGCCTGGGTCAATTATCAAGCTGCAATTTAGGACTTGGCCAAGCAACAAGGGAGCCTAAAGGCCTGCGTTCTTGGATGAAGTGTATTCTTTGATCATCCGATGATTCGGTTCTATCTATCTTCCAAACGTTACGGTCGAATCATATTATATCAACGGCAGCTCGATGAGAAGGGGATCGCCAACACAATGACCAGATGCGAGCAAGGTCTGGAAAACTTTCGGCAGGATGGTGGGACGCCGTTCGAGCCGGAGGTCAAAACCGCGTCTCAAAGCGTTTTCTATGCCTTGCGCACTCTAAGCGGGACTTGCGCGTCGGGTTGCGGTGACTCTCAAAATCACGTTGCCGAAATAGTCTTTGGAGTCGAAATTGTCGAATGGGACCTTTGCTCTGTCTGTCTTTCTCAGACTGGTTTCTTCGAATACTTCAACTCCCTGCCTTCAGCAGCCCCGCGAGAAGCGGAAGAAGTCAAGATGCTCCTGGGAATTTCGAATGGGACGTTTGAAAGCAGAACCGAACTGCGCCGCCCATAACCTAATTTCGAGAATTCTGATGGTGAGCTGGCAGTATAGACCACCTTATGAAATTTTTAAAGAAAAAGCAAATAGTGCAAGGTATCCATTTTTCGAGGAACCTCCGTTTGGTCGCTCCAGACCCAGCGATATCTCCCCGCCATCCGAGGAGAAGCGATCATACAACAAGAATTGCTCTGATCATCGTCGTCGTCGTGATTCTGTTAGGGTTACTCGTCCTTTGGTTGATTTCTTTCTTTGCGCCCCACGAGGTCCCACATTTCTGAGACCAGTTCGTAGGTTTGGCGAGTTCAAATGGTTGCGAATTTGAGCAACTACGAGACGCTGCCGAGCAATACGCGTATCATTTCGCGAGCACATACGGGGTCTGACCGAGAGCTGTATGGGAACGGAGAAGCGTATCTCCTGTGGCTAGGCTCGATAACGCTGTCGTTGAAGATGGCCATGTTGACCATTCGTCTGTCGCCAGATCGGGGGCCGCTCGAGCTACCGATTCCATTAGAAGAGATGCGCCGTGATGTTCTCAACCTATATAGTGGCTGGACCCTTGTTGTTAGCGATTGCTTTTCGAATGGTAAGTAGAAAATTCATGTTGACTCTCGTTCCGGCTGTATATCAGACTCTTATCGATCAGGCTGATGAGCGGGGAATCTCGATACAAGAGCTTCTTCGAGCAGTAATAGTCCCTCACTGGCTCGTGGTACCAGCGCTGCCAGCACCGACCCCGACCGCCTCGACTCCGAGGTTGATAGTGAGTCCAAGACCGGGTCAAGTCGGAAACCGCTGGCCGAAAGATTAGCGCTAGGCCGCCGCTTGCACAAAGCTCTCCGTTACGACCCGCTTTAAGCTTAGTTCGTTAGAAATAGAGAGCGGCAACGAGTCGGATTAGTCTCAGCTATCGATGCCACTGATAATATTCCGGTACACTAATAAATGGCGCGTCTGTAGTTAGACCTTCTTCGTAGAAGGAGAACGTTTGTCCGGGAATCCACCTGGCAATCCTGTAACCGATGAGAATCTGTCCAATCCACCGCCTCAGCCGAGTACTTCCCCTGCCTATGCGGTGCCGGCACCACTTCAACAGGTTGCCTGCCCGCGTTGCTACACTCTTGTCCCAATGGGCACGAGATTCTGTACTCAGTGTGGAAGCGCGATTCCTCCACCTACGCCTTGGCCCACGGTCCCGGCCCCGGCTCCTAGACGGAATACGGCGCTGATCGCTGTGGCAGTGGTTCTGATCGCAGTACTCGTGGTGGGTGTTGCAGGGTACATGATCTACCAGAACGACCAGGCTCAAGTTCTACAGACTGCAAAGAACAATGAGTCCAACTCTGCAAATCAGGCTCCCAACCTCTTACAGTTTACCTGTTTCTCAAACAGAACGGACTTTTCGCACCTGTCTGGCATTCAAGCGACTGGGTTCTCTGGATACGCGACGGTCTATGAGACGTTCGGAGTCTCGAATCCGTCAAGCTTCGCTATGGAGGCGACTTGGACTATCACCCTAGACTATCCGTCAGCGGGATGGGTCCTATCCAATTCGCAGACGTTTCATGAAGCGCCTAACGGTGGCGTTGCATATCCTGAATTCGCCTTTACCGTGACTGGTAACCAGCTGAATCAGACACCTTCAAATGCGAACTTCACAGAATTCAGCGCTACACTGGATGGAACGTATCAGGTCATTGGAAGTTATGCCACATACACACCAACGACGCACTCGACTTATGATAGCGCCAGCAACAGCGGAAACGGAAGCCTAGGCTCCGGCGGCAACTTACCTCGCTGCTGAGAATGCTTGGGACTATGTGAAGTGGAACCCTCCTTCCGCCACTAAGGGCGCCGCTGCTAGGCGTCTTCTTTCAAGTCCATTTTCGGAACAAGAGTACATTCGAAGAGTACATTCGAAAACATTCTGTGTGTGCAAGCCAGTCTCATGATTCAAAATGGTCAGGGGATTAGCGGGTTCTCAAGGATGAGGGTTTCGGTTAACTGAAAGGTGGCGTTGCAGATTCTGCCATGGCCTATGAAGGAATTTTCTTTCCTTCAATCACGTACGTCGTTTTAATCTGAGCTCCGCTGCGTTTCAGAATTACGCTAACTGGGCAGTACGTTTCTTCACACATGCGGATGGCTTTTTCCAATTTCGCGGCTGATAGTCCTTCGCCATGAAAGGTCAGATGCATGTTGAATGATTCGAAGGTGGTTGGCTCCTCCTTGTTGCGCTCGAACGACAGACGAATTTCGAGATCTGATAAGTTCTGTCGCATAGTTTCCAGAAGGTCGGTGACTGACATCGCGAAGCAACCTGCGAGCGAGGCGGCTACTGTACTCATAGGTCCCGGATTCTTGCCGCCAAACTGGACAAGGCCGCTTGGTGTTTCAGCCCGATAGGATTCCTTACCTGTCTGTTTCAAGAAAACCTCTGGCATGCTTCTACCGGGGGAGGGCAAGCTATTCTGTGTTACGCCTCATGTCAATCCTAGGTCATGTCCAACAGCTCCTCAGGCATGTCATCCGGACCCCTCAACGTCTTCGAATTGGACGATATGGTTGAGTGGCAGAAGCCGCGTATTGATGATCAATACCTGGTACCATTTACGGTACCAGGTCCGTTACCATTCAAGAAATGCTTGGAGCGCGATTGCCCATGACACAAAACACGTCTGCTAGATGTTCTTGGGAATGAGAATGCGTTCGGTTCACGTCCGGTCATCGATTTGCACCGGTGACGCACTTCTTCTGTTCTCAACCTATATAGTGGCCTGACCCCAACTGTTAGTGTCTGTTTTTCGAGTGGTAAATAGGAAAATAATGCTGACTCTCGTTCCGACAGTATATCGAGATCTTATCGAACAAGCTGATGAGCGGGGAATCTCGATACAAGAGCTTCTTCGAGCAGTAATAGTCCCACACTGGCTTGGTCCCCCCAGCGCAAGCTCAACCTCAAGCAAGAGAGGAGTCATGCGTCCAACACCTGGCCACATCGAAGACCGCCGCCCAAAAGACTAGCCGACGCTGCTCCAATAACGATTTATCATTCGAACCTGAGAAAAGAAGCGTTTCGTGCTTGTCCCAGGAGCATCGAAGACTTGCGGCGATCATGTTTACGGACATGGTTGGGTACACGGCTCTGGGACAGAAGAGCGAGTCTCTGTCGTTGGCGCTTGTCGATGAACAGAGAAGGCTGACCAGGCCCATCCTCAAAAGACACATGGGCCGAGAAGTCAAGACAATGGGCGACTCCTTCCTCGTCGAGTTCTCGAGCGCACTCGACGCTGTGAGGTGCGCCTATGAGATTCAGAGGGCGACTAGAGAGTTCAACATCCCTCTCCCAGAAGAGAGACGGATCCATCTGCGAGTCGGAATCCACTTGGGAGACGTGGTCGAATCCGCTGGCGACATTTCCGGCGATGCCGTCAACCTTGCTTCTAGGATCGAACCGTTAGCGGAGAATGGAGGGGTCTGTCTAACGCGCCAGGTCTATGATCATGTGCAGAACAAGTTCGAGCTACCACTGAAAAGTGTCGGAAACAAACTTTTGAAGAACGTGGCCTCTCCGGTCGAGGTTTTCAGAATGGTCATGCCGTGGAGCATTGAGAAGCAGGAGACGCACGGAAAGCTTGACAGGAATCGTTTGGCAGTGCTCCCATTGTCGAACATGAGTTCGAGCCCGGAGGATGGGTATTTCGCGGATGGGATGACAGAGGAATTGATCTCTTCCCTTTCACGGCTTCAGGGTCTCGGAGTAATCTCGCGAACATCAGTGATGCAGTACAAGAACCAGACGAAACACGCGTCAGAGATTGGTCGAGAGCTGGGAGCCGGAACACTTCTAGAGGGGAGCGTAAGGAAGGCGGGCAATCGGGTCCGGATCGCTCTCCAGTTGATCGATGCGAACACGGATAATCACTTGTGGGCTGAGAACTATGATCGGAACCTTGACGACGTGTTCGCTATCCAGACCGATGTCGCTTCGAGGGTCTCTGCCTCGCTCAAGGCTGGGGGGTTCGCGGGTCCCGTTCATGCTGATACAGATGATATGGAAGCGTATACGATCTACCTTAGGGCCATGCAGCTCTCGTACGAGAGTACGGAGACGGCCTTGAAAGAAGCTGTGAGCCTTCTAATCGATGTTGTCGCGAGAGATCCCCGTTTTGTCCGAGCACGTGTCGGTTTGGGCATGAGCTATGTCCGTCTGGCTACTCAAGGATACGCAGAATTCACGATTCTCAAGGATAAGGCGGAAGTCGAGGCTCGCAAAGCGATCAGTCTGGACCCGTCATCAGCAGACGCTCACGCAGCGCTGTCAGCTACTCTGAACTTCCTGGACGAGTTCAAAGAGTCAGTGGCCGAGGCTGAGAAGGCGATCCAGCTTAACCCGAATTCTCCTGAAGCGTATTACACGCTCGGATTCAACCACTGCACTGAGGGCAGGGTCGAGGAAAGCTTGAGCTATTTCCGGAAGGCTTTGGAGCTGGATCCGCTGTCTGTGCAGAAAGCGAGGGTCTTGGCTATCGCCCTTGGAATAATGGGCAAGAGCGATGAGGCGAGGATAATGCTTGGCAAAATGCTACGGATCTATCCCGATAATCCAACGGTCTGGTTGTGCATGGCTGAAAGCTACATCTTCGACAAGAACTATGCTAAGGCGCAAGAGTATATCGACCGAGGACAGGCTCTCAATCCGGTAGAACCGCTTCTTCTCATCAACCAAGGATTGGTGTACGCTCTTAATGGGAGACCCGAACAAGCTAGAGCGATGCTCAAGAAGCTTGAAAGCCTTCAACGGGAGACGCCTTTGACCTATTCACAAATTTTCATCTACACAGCGCTCGGGGAGATGGACAATGCCTTCAAGGCTCTCAACAGGGCGACTGAGACTCACGTCTGGCCTTTCCACATAAAGACGCATCCGCTCTTCGCCGAGCTCCGGAAGGATCCCCGCTTCGCTGATTTCTGCAGGAAAATGGGCATCCCAAATTAGCCCAGAACATCCTCTGATCCAGGATCAGGGCGCACGTTTTGACCTAGCCGCATTCTGGACGTTCACCGGGACGTTGACCTACACGATTTCCAAAACAGTTGAGAAGCCGACTCTGCGCCCAGACCAGAAAAGCACGCCGATAATGGTTCCATCTATCGGGACCATCCCATTGAAATTCGCGGAGCGTGTTTACTCGCGACACAAAACAGCCCGGGTCCTATTGACCCGGTGATTGAGGATCGACGTGTCAGGAACTAATTGCTAGTCTTTTGCTTTTTCCAGCACGATCTCTATCGTGGACACGTTTCGCGTGTCCCCTTCTTCGCCGAGGACTTCCGAGGCTATGCGTACTTCTTTGATTGTGAGTTTTCCCGCGAAGAATCTTCGCCGGACCACTTCCACGACGTCTACTGCGTGGCTGATCGACTGGCCCCTAGCCTTCACTGTCAACTGGCTCTGGCCGCTGTTGAAGTGCATCATTACGGCAGTCGCATAAGCCATCAAAGGCTTTTTTCCGATAAACACCGTGTCTGGGGGAATCTGGCCTCTAGGACGTTCGGGTCGTTCCTCGCGTCTTTCATGCATAGGCTCGCGTCTCTCGTGAGTAGCGGGCTTGTGTTCTATCTTTTCACTCATTGGATTCACTGTATTGTCAACGATTGATTCAGTAGTCATGCGCAGGGTGAGGAGAGTGGGCTCTTAAAGGTTCGCGAACCAATGTCAGAAAAAGAGTAAGGGGAATAAAAAAAGAGGAAATTGAGAGGGGGTTCGCAGAGGCGTCTAGAGGATCTCTCGTGTGAGAGCTTCTCTGAACTTGACCCTACAGTCCTGGCACTGGAAGAGTCCGATGAGCACGTTCTTCTTCGACTTGCCGCCTTTGAGCTCCCAGACCTTCACCGGCTTCGGAACATCAGCGCCGCACTTTGGACAAACCACCTTGTAGAACTGGCTTGGCGTAGCGATAGTCGACGAGACGTCCGCTGGACCTTGAAGGCTTGGAATCGCTTCTGTGCCCGACACGGTTGGCTGTAGCTGAGAAGTCTCGACCGTCGCGACCGCGGAAGCATCCATGACTGGAACGTCGTCAACAACCTTTACCACTAACGCGTCAGCAATGTCTTCCACAACCTCTTGCGAGGGTGCAGCGTTGATTGACGCGTCAATTGGGCTGAGAGACTCTGTCTCAGTCGTTGGCCAAGCGGATTCGGTAACTGTCGGTGCAATCTCCGGTGCAGACGCTGCTAGTGTTGGAGCGATGACGGCATTGCTTGTCTCGGGAACCGGAGCGATATTGCCGTTTGGCTGTGGAGCCGTAGACGATGGTTGAGGAATCGCTTCTACAATCGGTGCCACTTGCGCGAGAGCTTCTGGAGTGATTCTGGAAGATAGTATTCCAGTAATCGGAATCTGTGCAGTCGCTGGGATGATTGGCGATGGTCGCTCTGGAGCAGCTGTCTGGCTCCAACTATCAGCGAGCGATGATTTTGGGGGGGCAGCCGGGTATGTTTGTTTGAACTCGCCTGGGGAGAGTGGTTTGGTCTCGATGTGGGATAGCACATCGATCATTTGCTTGATCTCTTCGATGCTGTGCAGATTCTTCTCGAGCAGACCTTTGAACTCTTGTCGTTGAGAGACGTATTCAGTGTCGCTGACTTCGCCGGTAACATATTTCGCTTCGAGGTTCAGTAGCCGCTGTGGAGTGGTAGCCATCTGGTCCTTCGTCTCCTTCAGATGCTCGTTGAGTGTGTAGCCGAGTACATTGATCCTGTCTTGGAGGTCTTGCGAGGCTCGTCCGTAGTCTTCGTGGATGGCGCGCATTTTTTCCTTGTAGCCATTGATCTCAGTGATCAGTTTCTCTATGGTCAGATCGTTTAGTCCCATATTTTCTTACCTAGGGAAACGACTTCTATGAGGTAAAATGATAAAAGCGTTCGAACCAAAAAACACGTCAATTAACGCG
>JAJPJY010000063.1 GCA_021323995.1 bacterium
CGGACCCACGGAAGACACGCCGGAGTGATTACTTTTGGACTGAAGCTAGCAGTATGGCTCTCTGAGATAAAACGGCAGAAAAAACGTCTCAAACAAATTCGCGAACGAGCCGAAGTCGGAAAGATCATGGGCATTGTTGGAACCGGGGCTGGACTTGGAAAGAACGCGTTGAAAATTCAGGACAAGGCCCTCGCTAGTCTGGGCCTGAAGCCTGCTGGCCTAGTGACCCAGGTAATTCAGCGGGACATCCACGCCGAAGTCGTTTCGTATCTCGCTCTTCTTGGGTCCAGCTTGGACAAGTTCGCCACTGAGATTCGCAACCTTCAGAGAAGTGAGATTTCAGAGGCCTTGGAGCCTTTCGAGCGGAAGAAGCAGGTGGGAAGTTCAGCGTTGCCTTCGAAGCGCAACCCGGAGCTCAGTGAGAGAGTCTCAAGCCTCGCCAAGCTTTTGAGAGGATTGTCACTTCCGGCCCTAGAGAACGTTCCCCTCTGGCATGAGAGGGATCTCTCAAACTCGGCTAACGAGAGGTTCCTGTTTCCGATGTCATTCATTCTGACTGATGAGATGTTGCGACTGGAGATACGGGTATTGAAAGGATTAGAGGTCATGCCTCGAAGCATGGAACGCAACCTAGAACTGTCCCAAGGAGCTGTCCTTGCAGAGAGAGTCGTCAATATGCTAGTAGAGAAAGGAGTCGCACGCCAAGAAGCTCATGACAGGGTCAGAAAGATTGCCCTAAAGTCAATTGACACAGACGTTCCGTTCGTAAAGGTCCTCCGAGAGGACGCGTTCGTATCCAAGCGGCTCAAGCCGAGGGAGATCAAGGAAGCCCTTGATTACGAAGGCTACCTCGGGTCAACGGCACAGCTCATCAATATGGCACTTAATGAATAAACAGGAAAGCGAATCATCATGAAATCCTGCTTGGGAAATGAGCTATCATTTTCTAAAGAGTAAGTCTTAATTCCGTTTCATCCAGACCTTGGGGTCAGTGGTATTCTCGTGCGGGAAGCGATGCTTACTTTGGGAACCTTGCTTCTGTTCGGCGGAGGACTCATGGCCATTGCCGCTACAACCCCGATGGGCGCGGGAGCTCTTATCACTCAAGCGGCGCTTGTGCAGATGGGCTGGTCGATTGGAATCGGCACAATCATCTCTCTCCTCGGCGCGGCTCTCATCCTTCGAAACCGTTAGCCTAGCTAGCTGAATTCCTCGGAAAACATCTCATCCAAATCATCCTTCGCTTTGAGCCAGCTCGCAATTTGCTCGAATCTTTCCGGGCTATGCTCGTGTTCGAACCTGATTAGTGGAAAGTATAGCTGTTGGGCTCGACGAACTGAAACGTGGGTCTTTTCACCGATCGCTCCCGCAATTCTCTTCCTAAGATCTCTGCTCCCCCTCGTTCTTGACATTGAACTTATTCTCTGTGGAAACCTCATCGGGACCCAGCCGCTAGTTGGCGATTGCTTCGCAATCGCTACGCCCGCAGTCATCAAGTCCAGCGCATATGACAGAAGATGCCATGACTGGGTCTTCTTTATTCTGGCAAAGTACATGTCAGCGTCGGCAAGCGCAGACACTGCTTGTTCAAGCTCGTGCGGGTTTGGGATCTGGTAGGGTGTATTCTCGAATATCCACTGGAACAGCATCTCTTGATCAACGTCCGAGATGGATAATGCTCTCCTGGCCGCGGCAACTGTTCGGCTGTTGAAGATCACTCGGAGTACTTCGAAGATGGATTCCGTCCTGTCCCGTCCGGAAAGGAGGCTGACGTCGTCCATTGTTAGGGTCTTGGCTTTGCTGCTGAGAACTTGGATGTCGTTGAGGATTGATCGAATATCGCCTCGGTCCTTGTCGATAATGTACTTTAACGCATCATCTGATGTCCTGATTTCTTCCTTGGCGAGGATAGTTTTCAGAAGGGGGAGTCCGTCTCGGATTCCAATCCTTTTCAGCTCGACCTGCAAGCATGCTTCGCGCAGAGGCCTCGTCTTTGGGTCCCACGGGTCGTTTGCGGTTAGTATCATCGGGTACTGCGTATTCTTAATGATGGCTAGAATCGTCGTTATAGCTCCTTGGTCTTCTCGAAGATTGATCCCGTCGACCTCGTCTAGGAGAATTAGCCTTCCTTTGCTGAAGAGCGTCGCTTGAGACGACGCGAGTCCGGCGATCTTGGAGAGAATTTCTCCGCTCCGCTTGTCGGATGCATTGATCTCGACTAGGTCCCATCCTCGTTCCGAGGCCAGTGCTTCGCTTACACTGGTCTTGCCGACGCCTGCAGGACCGTAAAGTAGCACAGCGCGCTTGCTCGGCGGACCCTCAACCCATGAGTCGATCCATCCACGAAGTTTCTCGACGGCCGTTTTGTTGCCCGCTACTTCCCTGCTAGTCTTGGGCCGATATTTGATCGTCCAAGGCTCAAAAGTCAACTCACAATCCTTCTTCTAGGCGTTGGAGGCAAGTTTTGCGAGTAGAGCGCTGAGCTGGACCTCTTCGTCCCCCCCTTGCACGAGGCGAAAGTCTGTTTCTCCTACCGCCTCTATCATGTCGATTCGCTTTTTCTCAGTGATGGCTAGTCGGAAGATTTCAGAATGTATCTGTCGGACAATCTCTGAGCCTGAGAGTCCATATTTCACCAGAAGGTGTCTGAGCTCCTCTCGAGCCTTGATGAAGTCACCCTTCATGGCATGATTCAGCATATCGTGAACATCAGTCGGCTTTGCTCTCCCGACAACTTGGTAGACCGATTCTTCTGTTATTCCTTTGGACATTGACGAGGCGGCTTGGAGAGTGTTTATCGCCTTCCTCAGGTCCCCCTCAGCTACCTCGACCACAGACTTTAGACCGGTCTCTGTAAACTTCAAACCTTCATTTTTCGCGATACGGTGGAGGTTCTCGACGATCCTCTCATCTGGCAGGGGGGTGAATCGGAAGAGAGCGCATCTCGACTGGATCGGCTCGATTATTCTACCGGAATAGTTGCAGCAGAGTACAAATCTGCACGTGTCCGAATACTTCTCCATCGTTCTTCTTAGCGCCCCTTGCGCGTCAGAGGTCATATTGTCCGCCTCGTCAAGGACAAGGATCTTGAACGGCACTGAGCTCAGCGAGGCCATGCGCGCAAACTCTTTGACTGTGGTCCGCACGACATCTATCCCTCTCTCGTCGCTCGCGTTGAGTTCCATGAACACGTCCTGAAACCTCTGTCCGAATAAGTCACGCGCGAGACAGAGAGCGGCGGTCGTCTTACCAGTCCCTGGAGGCCCTGCGAAAAGGCAATGAGGCATCGCAGCCCGATTTACGAACTCTTCTAAGCGAGAGACAATTTCTTCCTGATCAATGATATCGCTAAGAGACTTGGGTCTGTATTTCTCTGTCCAGAGCGCAGGCTCCGTTGATGTCAGCATTTACCGCTCGGGATTTGAGTCTGATACTAAAGACTGTTTCACTCACCTCTACACGAAATAACCTGAGGAACTGATCGTTCTTTCTGTTCAAGAACAAATATACTGGGGTCTCCGAACGATCGAATTCCCTTCTGGGGCGAACAACCTGCACGAAGAACCATCCATAGTCACAGTAGTCGACACGGAATTCGAAAACTCGCCCAGTCGGATCAATCTCCTCAAAGAGTTTCCAGAGACACGCATGGGAGACCGAGTACTCGGTCCTTACCGCCAGGGACAAGAAGTAGAACTTCCTCTATGGATCGCAACCCACTTTGTGCAGTTGGGTTATGCAAAATTCAGAGACGAGGACCAGCTCAGTCTCAACACCCTCTCAACCACGCACTACAAGGAGACCCTTCCGGGCTCACGTCAGATCCCGAAGCTTGGAAAGAACTTCTACTTCCAAGTACGCCGTCTCATCAAAGAGCTCAAGGCTCAAGAGGCAAAAGACCGAGCCAAAGGACGGGACCTAGACAAAGCGCTGTCCCTATCACGTGATATCGTCAATATCCGGGTCAAGAAGATAGCCTCCCTAAGCGCGTCTGGGGAACAACCGACTGAACTAACTACTAACCTGACCGCAGAGGAGATCGCGCTTTACCAGAACATTCGGACTGCGATCGACTCTTGGAGAAAGGATATTCTCGGACGTGAGGCCACCAGTTGACGGCTCTTGTCAGGACAGCTCTTCCAGAAGATGTCTTCCAGGACTTTTTCAGGTCTTTCGAGTCGGACCAGATGGGTTCAAAATATAGAAAGCGGCTCGCCCAAGTTGCAGTAATAAACGGCAAGTCGCTGGTCATCGACTTTGACGACCTCATCTCCTTCGACCCGGCCTTAGCCCGTAGTATCGTTGAGAAGCCAGACGATTACGTCACATATGCAGGCTCAGCTGCCACGGCCCAAATGCGGGTAGAGGATCCCGAATACGCGGAGCATGTGGGAAGGATCTTTGCCCGGTTCAGACGTCTGCCCGAGAAGACTGCACTGAGAAAGATCGGTTCGGAACACATAAAGAAGATTCAGTTAGTCGACGGGATCATAGTACGAACTAGCCAAGTCAAGCCCACGATAGTGAGCGCTGTCTTCCGGTGCCGAAAGTGTCTGGAAGTAGTTGTGCAAGATCAGGAAGGAGAACTGATCAGAGGCCCAGGGACTCACTGTCCGTTTTGTAAACAGAGCACATCTTTCGAGCTCATTCAGGAGCAGTCCAAGTTCAAGAATACACAGGAGGCGCGGATACAGGAGAGACCTGAGGATCTTCCGCCTGGACAGCTGCCTAGATATTTGGACGTCCGGCTGGAAGACGATATTGTGGATTCTGCACGTCCAGGCGATAGGGTCTCTGTCACATCGATCGTCCGAGCCGAGAAGCAGACTGTGGGTGAGAGAGGAAGGCTCCGAACCTTCAACATATACCTGGACGCAAACTTTGTGGACGTAGTGGGTAAGGAGACAGAGGCAGTCGAGATCACCGCCGAGGATGAGAAGCAGATACTTGCCGCGGCTGAGGACCCGTGGATACATCGAAAGCTCATCATGAGCCTCGCCCCGTCGATATACGGCTACGAGGATGTCAAAGAAGGAATTCTATACCTCCTCTTCGGTGGCACGGCGAAACAGCTTCCTGACGGGATCAATATTCGAGGCGACGAGAACGTACTGTTAATCGGTGATCCCGGAACAGCCAAGAGTCAACTTCTCCAGTACGTATCGAGAATCGCTCCTAGGGGATTGTACACTTCTGGTCGAGGTACGACCGCGGCTGGTCTAACTGCGGCTGTGTTGCGCGAAAAGACTGGAGGCATGATCCTTGAGGCTGGTGCCCTGGTTCTCGCGGACAAGGGGGTCGCATGTATTGACGAGTTAGACAAGATGCGCCCCGATGATCGGGTAGCGATACATGAGGCGCTTGAACAACAGACCGTAAGCGTCGCCAAGGGAGGAATAGTCGCTACGCTTAACGCACGGGCCGCAGTCTTGGCGGCAGCTAATCCTGCGCTGGGCAGGTATGAACCTCACCGGAATGTAGGCGAGAACATCAATCTTCCAGTAACGATTCTTTCCAGGTTTGATCTCATCTTCATTATCAAAGATCAGCCAGAACCAGATTACGATGCGAGGATGTCAGAGCACATCCTCGCGCTTCACAAGAGCAAGGCGAGTCCTGAGACCGCTCCTTTCCCACCAGAATTCCTCAAGAAGTACATTAGCTTCGCCAAGAGGATTATTCCAGTCCTGAGCCAGGAAGCGATTATCGAGCTTCGCGATTTCTATCTGAAAATGCGTTCGAAGGGAAGTGCAGAGGCTGCAGTCGCTATCACTCCTCGACAGTTGGAAGCTCTTGTAAGAATCTCTGAGGCGAGGGCTCGCGCGTTTCTACGTGATCGCGTGACAGTTGAAGATGCGAAGAGCGCAATCCGAATAATGACGGTCTCACTGACAGACGTCGGTGTTGATGTGAAGACTGGTGCCATGGATATCGACGTCATCATGACCGGCAAGCCTCGCAGCCTCCGCGACTCGTTCCAGAGAGTTATCGAGACGGTTGCTGAGCTGGAGCGAGATACCGGAACGGTGGAGGAGACTGTATTGGTCGCGGCGTTGGTCGACAAGGAGAAGATGGAGGAGCGGGAGGCTCGTCGTCTGATCGCCCAGCTGATCAAGGAAGGAATACTCTACTCGCCCAAGCCCGGACGGCTTAAGAGAACCGCCGGGTAATCGTGGAAATAGAAGCATTCGAAACATGCGAGTTAGAGAGCTGTCTGTAGACCCACAGGTCGTCCAGCAGCTAGAGGGTGAGGGCCTCGACCAGCTCTACCCGCCACAGGAGGACGCGATCCACGCTGGTGTTCTTGAGGGGAAAAATCTCGTTCTAGCGAGTCCCACTGCCAGTGGCAAGACACTTGTGGCCGAACTCTGCATTCTCAAACACATTCTCGAAAAAAACGGCAAAGCGATCTATCTGGCACCACTCAGAGCCTTAGCGAGTGAAAAGTTCAAGGACTTTCAAAGATTCTCGTCGATTAAGAAGCCGAGCGGTTCACCTGTAAGGGTTGGAGTGTCGACTGGCGACTACGACAGCTCGGACCCGTGGCTGGGACGATACGACATCATCGTCTCAACCAACGAGAAAGCCGATTCACTGTTGAGACACAGAGCCCCCTGGATGAACGAACTGTCACTGGTTGTTGCTGACGAGATTCATCTCTTGACCGAACACGAGAGAGGGCCAACCTTAGAGGTAGTGCTGACTCGGCTTACCGAAATCAATCCGAACATTCAGGTCCTGGCACTGAGCGCCACCGTAAGAAACGCAGAGGAATTGGGCGAATGGTTGCGCGCGGGATCAGTCACCACTGAGTGGCGCCCAGTCCCATTGAAAGAAGGCATCTATCATGATGGACAACTGCAGTTCCGAGATGGCTCAAGCAGAATAATTCCTAGCGGGACCAAGACACCGGTTCTCGACATCGCTCTTGAGGTGCTGGCGACAGGAGGACAAGCACTCATCTTCACAGAGACCAGAAGGTCGGCTGTCGAGATGGGACGAAAGGCCTCCGTCGCAGTCAAGCCTCGATTGTCAAAGATAGAAGATCGTTCGCTCAACACCATTGCTGAACGGGTATTGTCTTCGGGAGAAAAAACCCGGCTAAGCGAAGCCCTCGCCGGACAAATATCCGCTGGGGCCGGATTCCATCATGCCGGATTAACAGGAACCCATAGAGGAATAGTGGAGACATCATTCCGTGATGGGAGAATCAAGATCCTCGCCGCGACTCCTACACTTGCTGCTGGAGTCAATCTTCCCGCTCGGACGGTCGTGATCAGTAGCTATGAGCGTTTTGAGTCTGGGCACGGACGTTATCCGATCAGCGTTCTAGAATACAAGCAGTTCTGCGGCAGAGCCGGCCGGCCAAAGTATGACAAGTACGGCGAGTCGGTGCTGATCGCCCGCAATCAGGACGAGGCTGATTGGCTGATGGAGAACTATGTTCTCGCCCAGCCTGAGAAGCTCTGGTCGAAGCTTGCAGTTGAGACTATTCTGAGACCCCACGTTCTCGCCACAATTGCGGCGGGATATGCCAAGACTGAGGAGGGATTGTACACCTTCTTCGGCCGTACCTTCTACGCTCACCAATATGGTCCGCGAATGATCAAGGGAAAGATCGGCGAAGTTCTCAAGTTTCTCGCAGGGCAGGAAATGGTCGAAGAGGACGGACGAGAGCTGGCGGCTACCAAGTTTGGAAAACGCGTCTCGGAATTGTACATTGATCCGATGTCCGCAGTCATCCTCCGAGACGGGCTGTACAACCGAGCGAAGAAGATGACCGACTTTAGCCTCCTGCATTTGATCTCGAAGACTCCCGACCTTGCCCCGAGGCCTCGCCCACGCGGAAGCGAATTCGACAAGCTCGGAGTCTTGGCGGCGAGTCACAGCGACGAGTTCATGGGCGAAGTACCCAACCAATTCGAGGATCCGATCGCCTATGACGAGTTCCTATCACAGCTCAAGGCTACGCTGGTTTTGACAGATTGGACTAACGAGTTCTCTGAGGACCAGATACTGGAGACACGGAAGGTTGAGCCTGGTGACCTTCTCAGGCTAGTCCAAGGGACTGAATGGCTTGTTTTCGCGGCGCAGGAGCTAGGCCGGCTTTTCGGCCACAAAGATCTACTCGGTCCCATGGAAATGCTGAGAGTGCGCGTTGCTAAGGGTGTGAAGCCCGAACTTGTCAAATTGGTCAGCCTCGACGGCGTCGGACGGGTTCGTGCCCGAATGCTCTACGGCGCGGGGCTGAAGAGTATTGACGACATCAAAGAAAGGAGCCTAACCGAACTCACGAGTATCCCCAGCATAGGGCCGTCCCTAGCGAAGAAGATCAAGGAACAAGCCGGCGGTCTAATCAAGGCTGAAGAATGGGAGAAGGCCAAATCAACCAAGCCAGCCGAAACGGAACAGCAGCAGGTCGTCCTGACAGACTATGAAGATGCAGAGTAGCTCGACGACCGGTTAGGTTTCCTAGGCTTATAATACGGCTACTCACGGCGGGCTCCAGAGACGTGTCTCGCATGGGCAAGATCAAGGTCGCACTCGCCGGAGTCGGAAACTGTGCTAGCGCGCTGATCCAGGGGATTCAGTATTATCGCAAGAACCCTCCAAAAGAGGACGGTCTCACAACCGGGCTGATGCACCCCTCCTTCGGACCCTACAAAGTAGAAGACATAGACTTCGTGGCTGCCTTCGAGGTCAACAAGAAGAAGATTGGACGAGATCTTAGTAAGGCGATATTTACGGAGCCGAATTGTGCTCCAAGGATCAGTGATGTCCCTGACATGGATGTGACCGTGAAGCCGGGACCCATACTAGACGGAGTAGCTCCACACATGAAAGAGCCATTCCAAGTATACAGCACTACTCGGACAAAACCAGTAGATGTCGCGGGCGAATTAAAGGACTCGGGCGCGGAAATCCTCGTCAACTATCTACCAGTTGGTAGCGAGAAGGGAGCGAGGTTTTACGCTCAACAAGCACTTGATGCAGACTGTGGTTTTGTGAACTGCATTCCAGAGTTCATAGCGTCGACGGACAGCTGGGCGCAAAAGTTCGAAGAGAAGAAACTACCGATCGCCGGCGACGACGTGAAGAGCCAGGTTGGCGCAACCATCGTCCACAGGTCCCTGGTTGATCTCTGTCTGAAACGCGGAGTTCGTGTTGATGAGAGTTATCAGCTCAACCTCGGTGGAGACACGGATTTTCTGAATATGACAGTTGAGGAGAGACTTCACTCCAAACGGATCAGCAAGACGACCGCAGTGGCAAGCCTGATCCCATACCAGGTTCCCACCAGGATCGGACCCTCAGACTATGTGCCACATCTCAAGAACAAGAAGATCTGCTACATCTACCTCAAAGGTCGCGGATGGGGAAACATCCCCTTGCAGGTCGATCTCAAACTCGCAGTGGAGGATTCTCCCAACAGCGGCGGAGTCGTAGCGGATGTCATCCGAGCCGTGAAGATTGGTCTAGACCGTGGAATCGGCGGACCCTTGACAAGCATCTCCTCTTACAGTTTCAAGTATCCACCCGTCAAGATTCCCGACGGACAGGCATTACAGTGGGTCGAGGAATACATTCAGGAAAAGAGAGACCGCTAAGCCGAGCGCCGAGTCTTCCGAGAAGGAGTTGTTGGAGCCGCTTCCATCCAGTCCACTTTCAACGGACCCCTCTGCTTCCACTCATCATAATGCTCCATAATCCCACTGAAGAGAAGTGGCAGGCCAATAGTTGCGTCCACGTGGACAGTGCACTGTTGTGCGCTGGGGTCTAGCTTGCCCCATGACTGGCTCTCTGGAAGTTCGCATCCTGAGAGTCCTCCGAACTTGGGATCGTCCGTCGTCACCTGCACTGCATAGCTGTGCGGGGGTACGGCCCAGCCGGAAATCTCGGCCATCGGAACCACCTGCTGAATGTAGTTCTTTGGGGTCCCACCGCCGATGAAAATGACGCCAGACTTTGGAAACTGTCTTTTCAAACCCATGATCTCGATATTGTCCATCAGCGCATCGTAAACTGCGGGAGGTGCGTTCTTCTTCAGCTTCTCATTGCGGTAGACTGTCAGAGCCATTCCTATGGAACTGTCAGCTAGAGCTGGGACGAAGATTGGCATGTGCTCCCTAGCAGCGGTCGCTAGAATGCCGTAGTCGTCACGTATTCTCTCCCCCATTAGCTGGAATAGTTCTCTGCTTGAGTAAGAGCCGGGCTCGAGACTGTCGGCGAATTTCTCTACAAACTCGTCAGCTTTGGTGAACATGACATCATCTGCATACGTATCGTATACTCGGTCGATCCGCATCTCGCGGAGTGTAGGATCATCAATATGGTGGTGAGCGATGTAGTGGCGCCCGCCGAGAGACTCGTAGAGATCGTGGCTGAGGTTAGCGCCAGTCGATACGAGGACGTCTATGGCGTGGAACGCGATGAGGTCGCGGAGGATTCGTCTCATTCCACCCGCGATCATGGCGCCTGATAGGCCGAAGAGGATCATGGGTCTCTCGGGATCCGTGAGCATTTTGAGCCAGATCTTGTAGGCTTGGCCTAGCTTGCGGCTCTGGAAGCTAGTAGCGTTGAATGCTTCGAGCGCCTCGCTAACCGTTCTGACTTTTGCAACATCATAGTGCTGGACTGGGCTCTTGAACGCGTCCCCTCTCGGAGAATAATGGATACTAGAGGGCGATTGTGGCGAATATTCTTTCGCGTGCGAGATATTATTTCTGCTCTGTCTCATGTTGTTGAACTTGGATTAGCCGAATTGTTGATCTTTCTATATTAAAACTACCTTCGGACTCGCCGATCTATCGGTTCGCGGTTCCCGACCGGATCTTTCGAGATTGAATTTTCAGTTGTCTAGCAGTTCCAGTTCGCTCATTATTTTCTTGTAGTGTGAGTTGATTATTTCCCACATCTTGTCTCGGTTGACCTCTGTGACTGTCTCGCGTTCAAAAGACAGTGCAAGGGCCTGCTCGGGAAGCTTGAAGCCGTCGATCTTGATCTGAGGCAGATTTGCCTTTGACAGTTCTTCGTTTATGGACTGCTCAAGTTCCATGAGCCGTTTAGGAATCGGCATTCCAGATGACAGCGAAAACCGGTTATCGTAAGGATCGATATTTAGCCAGTGTAACTTAATGAAGGGCTCTGGCGGTTCGGTTCCGCGATAGCGAGATTCTAGACGCCTATCTCCTTCTTCAAGTCCAGGTAGGCGCGCCTGACCTCCTCCACGGAAGCCTCGTCCTCGAGCGTGGTCACATCACCTATCGGCTTGCCGATAACGACAGCGTGGACGACTCTCCGCATTATCTTAGCGCTTCTCGTCTTCGGGAGTTTAGAGACGAAATAGATCTGTTTCAAGCTCGCTACATGACCTACTCGTTCCCGTACCCACTCGTGCAATTCCCTGTCAAGCGCAGGGTTTGACGTGTAGCCTGATCGTAGTATGACAAAGGCGACAGGGACCTCGCCTTTGATCTCGTCGGGCACACCGACAGTAGCCGCCTCTGCAACGGCTGGGTGCTGGATAAGTGCGGATTCTAGCTCATAGGTGCCGAGGCGGTGGCCTGCGACCTTGATGATTTCGTCTGCGCGTCCGAGCATCCAGAAGTATCCGTCATCGTCTTTCACCGCATAGTCGCCCGCGTAAAAGTTTCCAGGGAAGCGGGTCCAGTAGACCTCCTTGTACCTCTCAGGGTCCTTATGAATCGTCAATGGCATTCCTGGCCACGGGTTCTTGATCACCAGGAAACCGCGTTCCAGTGGTTTCTGCGACTCGCCGCGGTCGTTCACTACATCAGCGTCGATACCGAGAATCGGGGGTCCGTTTGTCCCCGGTTTCATCGCGACCATGTAAAGCCCAGGCGTGTGGCTGACGAGTATTCCTCCCGTTTCCGTCATCCACCATGTGCTGCCGAACGGGACCTTGTCTCGGCCGACAAGTCTCATCATCCATCGATAGGCTTCAGGGTTGATTGGCTCACCCACCGAGTGCATGAGTCGGATAGTGCTCGTGTCGTGTTTCTTGACCCACTGTTCGCCATGACGCATGAAGGCTCTGATTGCAGTAGGTGAAGTGTAGAGGATGTTGACGCGATGTCTTTCGATTATGGAGGCCCAGCGATCAGGCTCTGGATAGTCAAGCGCCCCCTCATACATTAGTGCAGTCAGTCCTTCCATTAAGGGTCCGAAGACAATGTAGGAGTGGCCTGTGACCCAGCCGATGTCGGCGGTGCACCAGTATACATCGCTGTCTCTAGCGTCGAAGACCCAGCGCATGGTCGCGTGAAGCAGAGTTAGGTATCCGCCCACATCATGGACCTGTCCTTTTGGCCGGCCAGTCGTGCCAGAAGTGTGAAGTATGTAGAGAGGTTCTTCTGACCCTACTTTCTCTGGCTCTACAAACGTGCTCTGTGGAACGTCGCGGATGATGTCGTGTAGGAATGCGTCTCGGCTCGAATCCATCTCAACCTCATTGCCGACATGCTTTACGACAATCACTTTCTTCACGCAGGGTGCGTTTTCAACGGCCTTGTCCGCGATCTCTTTCAGCTTGATTACGCTGCCTCTTCTATAACCGCCATCCGCTGTAACGAGCAGCTTCGCGTCCGTATCGATCAATCGTTCGGCGAGAGAGTCGCTGCTGAAACCCGAGAATATCACTGTGAAACATGCTCCAAGTCTTGCGGCTGCTAACATTATCATGGGAAATTCTGGAATCATCGGGAGATAGAGCCCGATCGTGTCGCCTTTCCTCACTCCATATTTCTCTCTGAGAACATGGGCGATGCGATTCACTTCATGGAAGACATCACCATAGGTCAGCTTGCGAACCTGTTTCGGTCCGTCCTGGTCGATGGGTTCTCCTTCCCAGATGATCGCGACCTTGTTCCTCCTTCCTGTTCGGACATGACGGTCGAGACACATGTGGCTAGCATTGAGCTGGCCTCCAGGGAACCACTTGTAGAAGGGTGGGCTGGACTCGTCAAGAATGCTGTTCCAAGGCTTGAACCATTCCAGCTCTCGAGCTAGTCCCGCCCAGAACTGTTGGTAGCTTGTAATGCTGGCCCTGTGGACCTTGTGATACTCTTCTATCGAGAGAAGGTTACGCTTGTCTTCGGGCAGGATCTTCTCGTCGAATGGCAAGGCCCAGTTTACTGACATTCAAGAGCGATAACTTGTCGATTCCTAATAGGGATTCTTGAGGATTGGAACGACGATTCTTGTTCTAAAGAATCGGCGTCTTAAATATCGACCGGTCCCAGGATGGGTCTCATGGTCGGTTGGGGCTTTGCCTTCGGCCGTGGCATTGTCATACTTCTCTGGAGCATAGTGTGGGCGATAGTCGCAGGCATCATTGCAGTATTGATAACAGGTGGCACTTTGACGGGTATAATTTCCAACCCGACAAGCTTCGCGTCAAATCCCACTGCTTACCTCGGCGGGTTTTTCCTCGGAATTTTCCTAAGCGTGTTCATTGCGGTCATCGGGCTGTACGCTAGTATCGTCAAGGTGACGGTCGACGGGGCAATTTCTCAAATTGAAAAGTCTGGGCTTCAACAAAGGTCATCGTACCCGCTTGGGCCGCAACCTACCCAGACCGCTCCTCCAACGTTGAGGAAATACTGTCCCAATTGTGGGACAAGCATACCCGGAGGAAGTTTGAAGTGTCCTAGCTGCGGGGCAACTCTCTGACATTAGGACTATCATAGACTCGCTAAAGTAGCCGTGCTATGAGTAGTATGAGTCCGATCGCGTATGCGGCGGCTCTGTGAATCTTCAACAACAGCCGCGCGTTCTTTGTCACGTCCGGTCCATGCTCCTTCTCGTTGGTCAGCACTGCCATATGGTGCATCTCGACGACCGTGATCCCGAGGAAGACTGCTAACCCTATTCCGACAAGGTCAATGCGCAATGCCTGAATGTAATAGCTGGCCAGGACCGGGATGAATCCCCAAGCTAAGCCGAACCCTGAATACGTGTGAAGCCATCGCGGTTTCTCGATCGGATAGAACAGTGCAAATAATCCTCCCAAAACGACAAAGATCAGGAACCAGATCGAGTAGAGCAATGACATGTAGACCCCCACTGCAACACCCGCCAGTACAGCGAGAACTCCGACCGCTCTAATCGCACTCCGATTCATGCTGGGAAAGTAGGGAAGATACTTCTCCTTACTCCCTGCGATGTCAATGTAGTGTGCGCCAATGACAAGACCAAAGAAACCAGCCAGTAATGTCAGAAGATAACGGTCAAGGTGAAACTCGGGAGCGAGAGTGGCGGCTACCGTGACCCATGCGAAGAGGACCATGCTGAAGGGCCATCGCAAACCGAACCACCAGACGTTCCTCTTCCAGACCCCCACAAGATCAGGCTCTACGAGCGGAAGAGCCGTATCATCCATGACGCTTGGTTGTCTGCCAGCGTATTTAGCAGATTCCAGTTTTTTACAGTTCTAGGGTTGTAGTGTTCAGGCAGACTGATGAGTGCTCGAGGGGAACTATGCACCGGTCTCCACTCGGCCAGCTAGTACTATCGGAAAGACTATTCCAGAACTCTCGATTGAATACACTCGGTAACCATGCTAGTTTCATGAAGAAACATGGCTCGCAAGATACTAGCGATTCTAACGATAATTCTCGGCGCGTCCACAAGCACTGTATATCTCTACTACGCCCCATCACATCTAGCGCTAGCCCTCTCTGATCCTCCCCTCACATCATACAATAGCAACATAACAGCCATCTACGTCACCCTAGTCACCATCGAGATTCATGCCGCAAATGCAGGAAACGACAGCGGCTGGCAAACAATGGCCTCCGGTGTCACGCTAAACCTCATGACAGTACTCTCAACATCAAGACTCATCGGCAGGACTCAAATATCGCCGGGCCGGTACACGGAACTCCGGTTCTTCGCCCCGCAGGCCATTATCACCATCAACGGCGTAAACAAGACCTACACGATTCCCAGCGGCAACCAGACTGGAGTCAAAGTACCAGTCACCGGTGGAGGCTTCCACATTTACGGAGGGGAGACGATGACGATTCAACTGGACCTGTCTTTCAACAACAGTGAAATCGTGTACAACCCGACGATGAAACTGACGCCAGTCGCTACGGCCAAAGTCGCGTAAGTGAAAAAGCGTGCCCACGATTTTGGGCGAGCTTACCAGAGGTTTGAACGGTCCAGACCCATGTTAGGGTCTTTCGCGTTTCTTCCATAGCCTCGACTCGTCCTCAGCAAGAGTCTCATGCCGGTGCTCCCATGCCTGGTGTTCAGGCATATGTTCTTCGCAGAAGGTCTTGTGGCAGTATTCACACTGTTTGTTCGTCGGTTTTTCTTTGCCACACTTGTCGCACTTTGTCATCCTCGTCAGATCTGACTTGTGTCGGTCATATTGAAGTTTAAACCTGTCCATCCAAAGTCTTAGGATCACGGTTGTTGTCCCATTCGAGAATGAGCTGTCGAAGTATCTTGGCCCGTGGATTTTCGAGGTTGAGTCTGAACATTCGCACCCGTCCATAATCACGTTCCTCGACGATGGACGCCTGCGATAATTCTTCCAGATGTCTGTCAGTCGAGCTATAGCTCTGGTCAGTCTTCCTTGCTATCTCGCTGAGATGTAGTTCTCCAACATTGGAAAGCACAGTGAGTATCTTGATCCTGCCGCTACTAGAAAGCACTCTGGCCAGTGACTCTCGTGGGGGCAAGGACTTGCTAGGGCCTACGTACTAGGCTCGATTCTAGCCACCGTCGTATTGCTGAGGCGGGAGCCGTGGGTAGCCCCAATAGTGTTGTTTTTCCTCTGAAGCCTGCGGTCGAGGGTTGTGTTGAGACTATTCCGGTGGCGCCTAGGTTCTGGACGTACTTCCATACCTGTGTATGCGCTCGAGGTTCTTCCTTGTACTCTTCACATGCCATCTTGTAAGCTATCTCCGCGTCGCCCATAGACGCGTAAGTCTCCTGGGTTCGTTCGAGTGCTCTAGCTAGACCGAGCAGGAACAATTTCTCGTGAATGTTCAAGTGCTGAGCATAGTCTGTTCTCATGACAGGATAGACGCTCTGCGCCGCAGTACGAACATGTTCTGGTCGTACCTCCTTCGACCCTTCAGTATCTGCATATTTTCCAGCTCGCCAGACCAGTTCGATAGCATACCGAGCATCACCTGCAGATGCTGCCATGTCAGCTACAAAACTCATAACCTCCTCCGATATTGTTCCCTCCTTGAAGGACAGTTCGACTCGTTCTCTAAGTATCGACTCCAGCTGACTCGTAGAGTACCGGTCCAGTCGGATCAGGTTCCGTTGCAGAGTACTCTGCGTACTTCTGTCTAGATCTTTCAGTTTCTCTATTTCTCGTAGTACGATGATGAGTGAGAGTCTCACCGGTCGGCCGGGCCGTTCCTCCTGTATGCGCGTGAGATTGTAGAGGCTTGTCGATCCTTCTGCCGCGATCAGGACATCAGCCTCGTCGAGTGTGAGTATAATGTGCAGGTTTTTCGTCTCGAGCTGGTCTAGAAGTATGTGCAGTAGTTCTTCGCTTGAGAATCCTCGCTGTGGAAACTGTGGAGTAAACTTCTGTAGAATCTGTTTGAGGATCATGAAGAGGCTGCCACGGAATTCGCGGCAGTTGACGTGAATGTACTGGAGGTTCACTTTCAGAGTCTTGGCCGTCCGTTGCATGTCTGTTCCGAACCGTTGCGTCAGAACTGTTTTGCCGGTTCCGATGTCTCCGCTGATCAGAACCTTCGGGCTGGTGGTCCCGGGCTTGTCGATGACCGACCGGAAGAGCTCCGCCAAAAACCGCAGCTGTGTCTCTCTGTGAGGCAGGCGGGTCGGGAGCCATTCCAGACTCAGCGGCTCCTCGTTTTTGAATATGGTCGGTTTGGAGAGTGCTTCTCGGACGATCTCGCCCGGTGCGATCAGACTATTTTTCTGCATGGATTACTTCCACCGCGTAAGCTCTCAAACTATACTGTTGAACGTATAAGATGAGCAGAGAGGGGTGAAAGTAATCTCTCTTTGGGAGTGGCGCAGACAGCAGAGTGTACCGATAATGCTACTTTTCAGAGTCGAAAAGGTAACATTACTGACCGTATGAAAGCATGAAAGTCGCTTCTATTCTGATGCTGCTTTCTGAAACCCTATCTATCGAGTAGCGGTCGTCAGCCAAACCGGGACCATGTTCTCGCAGGGCTTTTTGGGAATCATCAAGCCCTCTGCGAGATTCAAACAATATCTCAGCCAGTTCTCGCCTCTAATCTTCACCGGCCTGGTCCTCTTCATGATCATGCATGGACTAGCGCTGATACCGCTCAGCAATGGAGGAAGCGATCTCATCGATGCCGATATTCCCAAGAGCCTGATGCTTCTACACGGACTGAACCCATATTCGGTCGAGCCTTGGGCGAGTCCATACCCTCCGCTACTGCTGCTGGTCGATTCTGCAATCATCCGGATGGCAGGGCTTTTTGACCCTCCGTCCTCCGTCAATTTGATTTCGCAGAGCCTCAGGATCGCAGGACTGTTCGCCAGTGCCGCGGTAGCCACTCTGATCTACTCCTACGTGCGAAAAACTACTAGCAATCCAATCACACCGCTAGTGTCTGCAGGGCTTTTTCTGACTCTGCCGGCGCTAAGTATCTCGCCTCTCTATTTCTTTCATAGCGATACCTTCGGGTATCCGATACTCGCGCTCTCACTCGTCTTGCTCGCAGACCGGAAGTTTCTGATCGGCACATCTCTCCTCGCGACAGCGACCATCTTCAAGATTCACCCTATTCTCGCGTTGCCCTTAATCCTCGTCTGGGTTCTGCGAAGGAAGGGTCGTCGGGCCACAATCCCCAGCATTGTTGCCAGCTCTACCATCGTTGGCCTTGGACTGGCTCTTCCGTTAGTGATACCTGGTTATGCCCGGTCCGTTCTAGGCTTCAATCTCGCCGACAATGGGAGTGGAACAACGCTCTACACACTTTTTGGTCTCGCCAACAATGTTCTGCCAGCGCAACTGCAACTTACGGTTACGACTGCCCTCACTGACCAGATCTGGCTCGTTGGAACGTTCGCGCTTTACACTGTAATTGCCGCGACTGTCTGGGCCAAGGCTAGAACGCTCGGGCCGGTCGATGTTGTTCTTCTCGGGTTGCTTGCGTGGCTTGTTCCCCTCAAGATCGAGTATACCCACTACGTTGTATGGGCAATCATACCTGTGCTTATGCGAGGACGGTTGAGACAGACTATTCCGGTTCTCGCATTACTCCAAGCAGCTGACACGCTCTCCTACTGGTCATGGTGGCCAAACACTAGCCCGTTTCCCGGGATCGATGCTGTCTATGGCTTAGCTGCTGCGGGCTTGCTGTATCGTATCCTAGGACTTGTCGCTCTCGGGTTCGTCTTGTACTCAGCTAGATTCAAGATTGCAACACATTCGACATTGACAAGCAGGAGCCAGTCGAGCATTGGAGACCTCGCGAAAGAGGAGATACCACTGACCGTTTTGAACTAGATTTAGGCCGATGAGAAAATCCGCGGAATTCGCGGGCGGACGGCTTCTTAGAAAATGATCTATTGCTGGGATCCGGTATGGTTGTTAGAGGATTCTGACTCTTTCTTTTTCTGCTGCTGAGAAGGCATGAAGCCTGTTATGATTGTTGAGATGTCCTGGGTTGTCACGGGAGCGGTTTCTGGCCGGGGCAGGAGTCCCACGGGCCTTTGTGAGGGAGGTGTACCTCCTTCGACTTTGAGGGTCGGGAGGGTTTGACGGGGAGGAGCGAGGATTCCTGGTGTGGGGGGCGCCATTGGGCGTATGACGGTGGGTGGCAGGGGGCGGTTGAAATTAGGGGCTGGGGTCAGGATTGAGTTTGCAGGTTGTGGTCCGGGGCTCATTGTGGGTGAATGCTGGACGGGGGGAAGTGGTGGTCTGAAGATTGGCTTTTGATCTTCGAACTTGCTCACGGGGGCAGATGGACCCGGCGTTCTCACCGTACTTGTTGTGACGCTGGCTAGACCGAGTGAGAGCCTTGCTTCTGAGAGGTCCGCTTTCAGAGCGGCAACTGCGGGGTGAAGCTCGGCACTAGGCGCCGAAAACGCTGTTGACGGGGCACTTTGATTCACATTCGAACTCACGACGGGCTGTATACTCGCCTTTGCAGAGGCTGTCGCTAGAGTCGGCCTAAGACTTCCGGCCGCGGCGAGAGTGGGTCTCGGAATCTTGGATTGATTGTGAGTGACTCCGAGAGCTAGAGTAACATGTCTCCTTCTGCGTAGGGCGAGTCCTATTGACGGGACCATAACACCGACGAGTACTACTGCTCCTATCATCCACGCGTCTGCCTGGATGGTTAAATTGACGTACGCGCGGACGTATTGGTTGTTGAGATAGTCGCCGACTACCCAGGAAGTTAACCAGAGGATCAGGAATGTCTGGACAAGAATGATGGAAATTAGTGCACGGCCATGCCGCGCGAATCCCGATTTTACACCGATCGACGAGGACAAGTCCGAACTACAACTCTAAACTGGGAGAGATGCTGGCGTTCTTCTCTGTTAAGAAGAACGGAACTCTGAACACGTATCCTTAGTATCGTTTTCAGAGATGGTGACCGGATATGACTAACGAAGGTCTAGCGGTCGCGTGATCGAAGGGTAAATCAGTAGCCGACCATGAACGCGATTCGAGCCGGAGTCGTGGAAGGTCCAGAGCTGGTTACCGTTTGTTCAACATTTTCTATTCTATACTTCTCGGACTGGTCCAGGGAGTTTCCGAGTGGCTCCCGATAAGCAGTAAGACCCAGGTCCTTTTCGCCAGCACCCTCCTATTCTCACTCCCGGTCTCTGCAGCCTACGCGTTCGGCTTGTTTATGGAGATCGGCAGCCTAGGCTCAGCCGTCAGCTACTTTCGCAAGGACATTTTGTCACTATTGCACGATAGACGACTCTTCAACTACCTACTCATCGTCACAATCTTCACGGGCATAGTCGGCCTACCCCTCTACTATGTGACTGACAAGATATTGCAGCAGAACGAGTACAATGTCGGCATTCCCATGATCATTCTCGGGGTCGTCCTTGTGGGCATGGGGCTGTACATTCGATATTCTAGGCTAACCGAGCGGATCGGCGGGCTCGAACAGATGAAGATCAAGAACTACATCATTGTGGGAATAGCCCAGGGGATAGCGGCGTTACCGGGAGTGAGCAGGTCAGGCATGACAGTCTCTACCATGCTCCTGATGGGAGTGAAGCCCGACCAGGCCTTCCGCCTCTCCTACCTAGCGTATATTCCGGCCTCGCTCGGAGCCTTCGGAGTCAGCCTCATCCTAAGCAGCGACCAGGTCAACACTGCTGTGCAGACCGTTGAGCCTCTCGGAATTGCAGTGGCAATAGTCACCGCTGCTCTTGTGGGAGTAGTTGTGATATCCTACCTGCTGAAGTTTGCTAAGAGGAGCAATGTCTGGATAGTCGACGTGTTCCTTGGCGTCATCGCCTTGGTGATCGGTATTGTTGCCGCTATCGTCGGTCCGCATGTATCTGGTCTCTTCACTTTCTCATAGGTACAGACTCCATCCACGACGACGGTTCGGGCTTTTGGACTGGTTGGGTTACAGTATCCTTTCATTCCCTCCTTGTGTTGACGGGTAGTGTTAGGGTCCGGAGTTAGTGTCTGATGGGCGATAAACCTAGCAAGGTCTGGGAGCCGTTCTCTAAGATGTTCAAGATGCCGGAGGAGGACTGGGCGGTCTTGGAGTCGGTCTACAACGACTACCGGTATCGTCAGGGGGATCTTCAGAGGATGGAATTCGTCAAACGCCTGGTCGCGAAGGGCGTCACTTCATACCTGTTCCAGCTGAAATCTAGAACGCCAGAGGCGTTGGTCAAGATTGCACAGTCCAGCACGAGCATGTCCGCGCGCTGATTGTTGTTAAGAGCCTGAAGCGGGTTTCTTTCTAAGGAGTCGATATGCCATAAGCGCAGCGAGCAGTATGGCTGCGACACCGATCGGGAGAAAATAGGATTGCATGGTGCTGCTGATTGCCGCTTGGTTCTGCCCTGCTACTAGCCCGAGGTAGACAAGGGCAATGTCCCAGACAACTATTCCCACGGCTGAGAATATCAGAAAGCGTTTTTTTTCCATCCGGACTATTCCTGCTGGAAATGCGATCAGTGTTCGAAGCAGCGGTACAAATCTAGCCAATAGGACGACCGTGTTTCCGCGACGAGAGAACCATTTTTCTGTTGTCTCAAGACGTTCTTGGCTGAACCGTACCATTCTTCCATAGCGCTGAACTGCTGGGCGGCCGAGATAGTATCCTATGCTGTAGTCGATCATGGTGCCGATTAGGCTACCAAGGGTGGCGACCGCGACGACGGACCAGAATTCGAGTCGTCCTTGGCTAACTAGGTATCCTCCTAGGGGGAGGACGAGCTCGCTTGGGACGGGGAGTGTGGCGCTCTCCATGATCATGAGAATAAAGATTCCTGGATAGCCGAGCTGGCCGAAAATGTTTAGGATGTAGTTGAAGATGAAATCTGTGAGCCCCATGGTGTGATCCTCTCTCTCAAACTCCCTTGATTGCCCAGCTTGTCTTCAGTGAGCCTTGTGCTCGGTCTATAAGTTGGCTGATGAAGATCCAAGCATCAGCCCCCCTCGATAATGGTCGACCACGGCAACATGGTTCATTGGCGGAAATCTAGTTCCTATCTCGCATAGTCGCATGGTACAGAATCCCCAAAGCACCTCTGATGAAGATCAGATCATCCTTGTCTAGAGCGAAGAGACGGATAATCAGTCGCATTCGTGGGACAAGGCTTGTCTGGGCTCTCAGAGGAGTCGAGAAGCCTGGTCCTCTTAGATCCCTCATTGCAGGGCTCGTGAAACCTTTCCGAGCTGGGAGTGCTCGCGCTTCTAGAAACAATGGGACGTTAGGTCTTGGGAGAAGAATGCCCGCTTGGTCAATGATTATTCTCCTACTCTTGGGTGTTGGAGTAGGGTTCTACGCCTCTACAATCGTCGCTCAAGTGACTGGGGCACGATCTTCGAACGCGCCGGACTTTACTCTCGGATCAATTCCAAGCTCGTTGTCAGTCCCTCAAGGACAGTTCGGATCCTTCATAATATCAATGGAGAGTCTCAACGGTTTCGCGGGAAGCGTCGACCTCAACGTTACCGTCCGACCCAACATAAACACAACTCTTGCGTTGAACCCGGTGTCCGTATCGCTCTTCACCGGTTCAGCTACCGCGACTCTGACCGTCCCTGTTCCGGCAAGTGCACCGCTGAACGATTATCTTCTCACAGTTAGCGCAGTGAGCGGTAGGATAGTTCACACCGTTACCCTCATCCTCCAGGTCATTCCTCCTCCTTCTCCGGATTTCCAGTTAGAGGCCCAGCAG